>JAWWAC010000003.1:0-129633 GCA_033721915.1 Oleiphilaceae bacterium | reverse complement strand
GTGATCAGCTGGTTGGCCGGCAGTGTCAGGTTCAGTCCCGCCAGTATCGGTGCGCCGTCGTAGGCCACACTCAAATCACTGGCCATCACCGCCGCGTCACTCATCCGCCAGAGTCTCCCGCAACAGGTTTGCATTGCTCTTGAGCATGTCGATGTAGGTGGTGGCCCCTGAGCCCTCTTCCCCCAGTGAATCCACATAGAGGGGGCCATAGTAGGGAGTGCCGGTATCTCTGGAGGCGCCTTCCACGTAGCGGCTGGAGATGGTGCTTTCCCAGAACAGGCCACGGGGCTTGCGTTTCTTGATCAGGTCGATGATCCGCATCATCTGCTCCGAGGTGCCCTCGGTCTCACTGTTGGTGCCCCAGATGCCGTCGTGGTGAAAATCGTAAGCATTGGCAAAGTACAGAAAGGCCGCCTCACTGGTAATCAGCGTGCGGTTGTCCCCATCAATGGGGGCCAGCATCTCCCGCAGCGCCTCATCCAGACGGGTCAGCTCGTTGCGGTAACGCTCGGCGTTGTCACGGTAGGCGTCGGCGTGTTCCGGAGCGACCTCCACCAGGGCCTCTTCGATCACCGTCACATAGGCCCTGGCGGCATTCGGATCCATCCACAGGTGGGGGTCCGGTGTGCCGCCGTATTCACCGGTGACAATGGGCAGTGTCTCAAAACCACTCTCTCTGGCCAGGGAGATCACCGGCACCCCATCCGGTACCGTGGCGCGCACCTGGTGCATCCACTGCTCCAGATCGTAGCCGTTGTAGAACACCAGGTCCGCCTGTTCCAGGCTGACAAAATCCCGCGGGCGCAGTTCGTACTCGTGCACCTCGGCGCCCACCGGTGCCAGCAGGCGGGCTTCACCATGCTCACCCACCACCTGCCGGGCAAAATCATTCAGTATGCTGAATGTGGTCACCACCAGGGGCCCGCTGCTGGCCTGAACCGGCACAGACAGCACTACCAGGGCAAATAACACGAATCGGATTGAGGATCGCACCCAGTCATCTCCTTTGGCTATAAACGTTATTCCCCGCTGCACGAGAACCCGCCAGGGCCCTGCCTGGCAGGTTCTCAGGGATGGCAGAAGAAACAGTGTATCACTCAAAGGAAGCCTAACCGAGCCCGACAGAACAGGACCGTGGCCATCGCACTCATGCCGGCGACGGGGACGCCCCTGATGAAAAATGCGGTTGCAGCGTCAACGCCACTTCGGGAGGGTGCCGGTTCAGATGCCCCGGCTGACGGGGCTGATCTGGACACCGTTGATGCGCCATTGCCCCTCTTCACGCACCATGCGGTAATGCCCTTTCCAGTAACGCCCCTCGGGGCCACGCAGTGTCAGGGGCTGTACCACGAACCCCCTGTGGGGTACCGGATCGGCAAACTCCACAAAGCCGGCCCGGTAAACCGCCGGGTAATCCTGCTCCACAATGGCCATGAAATTCTCCGGTGTCTGGAACAGGTCCTGTATGGCGCTGCTGGCATAGCGGAACGCCTCCTGGGCCTGATCCTCGCCAAACGCCTCGATCTGGGCACGGATGACTTTCTGCATGGACCGGGCCTGCTCCTCCGTGGCGGCCTCATTGTCGGCCAGCGCGATCAGTGGGGAGCCGGACAGCAGCGCCAGAAGCAGCAGCCAGCCCAGCCGGGAAGGGAGTCTGCTCGATGGCCGGAATTGTGAAAACATAAGGACCTCCTGGATATGAGCATTATACGCTCAGGGCCGCCCGTCGGATGCCGCCCTGTCAGGCGGGAGGCTCACCCGGGGCAATGGGCCAGTCCGCCGCATCCACGGTGTGCAGGCCCACGGGCTGTGAGGCGTGGCCCTGCCAGCGGGCCACAAACTCACCCCGTGGGTCGTAGGTGCTGGCCTGCTTTGCCAGGTTGAACTGGCGCCAGCCCCGGGGGTCGGCCCCCACACCCGCCAGGTACTGCCAGTTGCCGTAATGGCTGGCCGGGTCGTAGTCCAGCAGCTGTTCCGCCATCCAGGCGGCGCCGTAGCGCCAGTCCAGGCCCAGCTCATGGACAAAGCAGCTGGCCACCAGCTGCCGGCCCCGGTTGGACATGTAGCCGGTCTCCCGCAACTGGTTCATGCAGGCGTTGACGATGGGGTACTCGGTGCTGCCCTGGCACCAGGCCCGGAAGCGGTGGGGATAGAAGGAGTTGGCACCGGCGCGGCCTTTCTCGCCGTCACGGCTGTAGAGGGCCGGGCCGAGACGGCGCGCATTCCACTGGAAATACTCACGCCACAGCAACTCGAAATACAGCCAGTAGGTGGAGTCGTTGCTGAGCACCTGCTGCTCGTAGTCGTGGATGCGCGCCGCCACGGTGCGCACGGACAGGCTGCCGTTGGCCAGCCAGGCCGAGAAACGGCTGGAGGAGGGCCAGTCGTCCAGTGCGTTGCGGGTCTCCTTGTAACGGTCAATACCGTGACTGACAAAGAGGAAATCCTCCAGCTGGGCCAGGCCGGCTTTCTCGCCCCCCTGATAAGGGTCATTCTCCAGCGCCTGCACCGCTGGGCAGCGGTGCCGGTCGTCTTCCGCCAGCCCGGGGGCCGGAGGCAGTGTCCGGGGGGCTTCCAGTGGCGCCCGGGATGGCAGTGCCGGCTTCTCAAGGCGCTTGCGAAACTGGGAGAAGGTCTCCGGCAGCTGGTCGATGGCAAAGGGCAGGTCACGCTCATTGAACAGGGTGCGGGTTTCCACCTCCAGCACGGGTATCCGTTGCAGTGCCCCCACGATGCGCTCCCACTGGCCGTTCTCGTCACCGTCGTGCACACGACTGCGAACCAGCCGCGACACCCCGTGGCGATGACTCAGCCCGGGAATCACGGACTCCGGGTTGCCCCAGGCAATGTGCAGTCGCTGGCCCAGTGCTTTCAGCTCCCCTTCCAGGGCCATCAGGCTCTGCCAGAGAAAGCGCCAGCGGTGGGGACCCATGACCCGGCTCTGCCAGGGTCCGGGGCGGAACCAGTCCGGGTCCACCACATAGACACACAGCAGTTGATCGGCCTGTGCGGCCTGCAGCAACGCAGGATTATCGTGCAGACGCAGATCGCGGCTGAACCAGAGCAGTGTGGCCATCAGTCTCTCCCGGTTGGGTTATCCGATGCCGGTCTTGGGGGCACGGCTGTATGGCGGGGTATACGACAAAGGCTCGTGGTGAGACCAGAAGAGAAAAGAAGGTGACAAGGGGAGGCTGGAAGAAGGAATCAGGCCTGCCGGGAGGCAGGCCTGTTAAAGCGTCAAAACGGTATCAGCCCTTGGCGGCCTGATAGCGTTTTTCCACTTCGTCCCAGTTGATCACATTGTAGAAAGCGGCAATGTAGTCGGGACGCTTGTTCTGGTACTTGAGGTAATAGGCGTGTTCCCACACATCCATGCCCAGAACCGGCGTGTTGCCGTGCATCAGCGGGCTGTCCTGGTTGAGGGTGTTTTCCACCACCAGCTTGCCCTTGGGGTCCACACTCAGCCAGGCCCAGCCACTGCCGAAGCGGGTCAGGCCGGCCTTGGTAAAGGCTTCCTTGAAGGCGTCGAATCCGCCCAGCTCGCTGTCGATGGCCTTGGCCACGTCACCCTTGGGGTTGCCGCCGCCATTGGGAGACATCATCTTCCAGAAAATGCTGTGGTTGTAGTGACCGCCACCGTTGTTGATGACCGGCTGGCGCTTGTCGTCCGGCACCCGGTCCAGGTTGGAAATCAGCTCATCCACCGGAACCTCTTCCAGGCCAGTGCCCTCGAGAATGCCATTGAGGTTGTTGACGTAGGTCTGATGATGCTTGGAGTGGTGGATCTCCATGGTCGTGGCATCAATGTGCGGCTCGAGTGCGTCGTAAGCGTAAGGTAACTCGGGCAATGTATGGGGCATAATCGTTCCTCCAATTGTTGAACGGAAATGTGGCTTCTGCCTGATTGGTACAGAACAGGATGCCAGAGCTGTTCCGGGTTGGCCAATAAAAGCCTGTCATGGCAGCTATTTAAGAAACCTCTGGGTCAGCCCCGCTGCCACGACTGAGAACCCGGACTGGATCCGGGGCTCTAATTACAGACATGGGGACGACCAGAGACTGGGACAACCCCCTGTAGGGATACGGCTGGCGGAAAGGGCCCCTGACCGGGCAGTCCGGACGCTGGCCACGCCGGGGTGCCACTGCACACGGCACTGCTTCACTGACCCCGGGTTTGACCGGGCGGCTGGCGGTGATGCACCACCGGCCACTGGACGAGGGCTTTCTGCGGGTGGCGTTCCGGGAGCAGTTCGGGCTGGACTGGGTGCAACCGGCGGCAGACACACTGGTGAAGGAGCGCCGGAGCATGGCCCGCCGTAAAGCGGCCATTCACCAGGGGGCACTGCGGCTGGGCAACTGCCGGTGGCGCCACACTCTGCCGGACGACCCGGCCCACGATGCACTGGGTGATGCCATTGCCTGTGCCGGGCTGTTCATCGCCCAGTGCCGCCATGTCAGCTGCAGAGGGCCCAGTGGGGGTAAGTGCCTGTCGTGACTCTGTCGCGGCAAAGTTGCCGGTCTCACAGCGGCGGAAATTCCGCTAGACTGGGGGTGTTTCCCAGGCCCGGATGACCCACTGATGACTGTTTTCAAGCACCGGCTGCTGCGAGTCCTGCTGTTGCCCGCACTGGCCATGGTGACGGGCTGCTCTCTGCTGGCCCCCTCACCACCGTCCAACCAGAGCAATGTCTGCGCCATCTTCGAGGAGCAGCCCGGGTGGTACGACTACGCCGAGCGCTCCCGCAAGCGCTGGGGCACGCCCATCGGCACCCAGATGGCCTTTATCCAGCAGGAGTCCTCATTCCGCAGCCATGTGCGTCCGCCCAGGCCCAGGCTGCTGGGGTTTATCCCCTGGTTCCGCAACTCCTCCGCCTACGGCTATGCACAGGCCCAGAATCCGGTGTGGGGGGAATACCGCGAGGACGCCGGCAGCCTCTTTGCCCGGCGCACCCATATGAAGCACGCACTGGATTTTGTCGGCTGGTACAACCACCAGACCCGCAACCGACTGGGGATCTCACTGTACAACCCCGAACACCTGTACCTGGCCTATCACGAGGGGCGCGGTGGCTATGCCCGCGGCAGCTACCGGGGCAAACCCCAGCTGATGCGCACGGCACGACGGGTGCGGGACCGGGCACAGCGCTACCAGAGTCAGCTGGCACAGTGCGAAGATGAACTGCGCTGCCGGCGCTTCTATCAGTTCTGGCCTTTCTGCCGGTAAGGGTTGCTGCTGTCCCACTCACGGCACCACTCCAGCACCTCCTGCGCCGGCATGGGGCGCGCGATGCCATAGCCCTGCATCAGGTGACAGCCCATGGCCAGCAGCGCACGGGCATGCTCGTCGGTTTCCACCCCTTCGGCCAGTACCGGCCGGTCGAACTTGCGGGCCAGAAACACCACGCTCTCCACAATGGCCCGGTCGTGGCTGTTGATCAGCATTTCCCGGATAAAGCTCTGGTCGATCTTGATCATGTCGATGGGCAGCTTGCGGAAGTAGGTCAGTGACGAGAACCCGGTGCCGAAATCGTCCAGTGCCACCTGGAAGCCCAGTTCACGGCAGTGGTTGATCACCTGCCAGGCTTCGCGCATGTCGTGCAGCGCGGTGGTTTCCAGAATCTCCAGGCTGATCATGGGCGGCATGACCTGGCTGTGCCTGGCCAGGCTGTTGCGCAGGTGCTCGATAAAGTGGGGATTGAGCAGGTGGTTGGCGCCGATATTGATGCACAGTGGCAGTGTCCGCCCCTGATCACGCCAAAGCTCCAGCTGATCGAAGGCGGTGTTGATGACCCACTCCCCCACGGGCAGCTCCAGCTCCGAGTCCTCCAACTGGGACAGGAAGCTCGCCGGCGGCAGCAACCCCTTTTGGGGGTGTTGCCAGCGGATCAGGGCCTCCATGCCGATGATGGAGCCATCCCGCAGATCCACCTGGGGCTGGTAATACAGGGCAAACTCATCCTGCTCCAGTGCCTGCCTGAGACGGGCGATCTGCTTGCGTTGTTTGCGCCGCTTGGCGTCGTGGCTGGCGTCAAAGAAGCTGTAGCCGTTCTTGCCCGACTCCTTGGCCAGGTACATGGCCTGATCCGCATGACGCAGCAGCATGTCGTTATCCGAGGGGTCTTCCGGATACAGGGTGACACCCAGGCTGAAGGTGGGGTTGATGGTCACCCGGTCAAACACCATGGGCTGTGAGATTTCCGTCATCAGGCGCTCAAAGAGGCTGTCCGAGGCAGCGCCATTGAGCAGCAGCACAAACTCGTCGCCCCCCAGGCGGGCCACGGTGTCATCCCCCCGCACATGGTCACTGAGTCGCCGGGCCATTTCCATGAGCACCTGGTCCCCCAGCTCATGGCCATAGGTGTCGTTGATGGGCTTGAAGCCGTCCATGTCCATCAGGCACACCGCCAGTGAGCCGCCGTAACGGTCCACACGGGCCAGTGCGTGGTCCAGCCGGTCCGCCAGCAGCCGGCGGTTGGGCAGTCCGGTAAGCATGTCGTAGTTGGCGGCCGCTTCCAGCTCCGCCTGATGGTTCTTCAGCTCGGAGATATCCGAGAACACCACCACCTGGTGACTCAGTGTGTTCCCCTGGACCTGCTCCCCGTCTCCGGTCTCGCCGGCGCCGGCAAAGGAATCGGCATAGACCCGGGAAACGGACAGCAGCTTGGGGTAGGCCTCACCGTTCTTGCGACGGCTCCAGATCTCACCGCGCCAATAACCCTTATCATCCAGCTCCCGGCCCATCTCCTCGTAAAAGGCGGCATCGTGCAGTCCTTCACTGAAAAACATGGGGGGCTTGCCCTTGACCTCCTCGGGGGAGTAGCCGGTGATGCGGCTGAAGGCGGGGTTCACATCCATCACCCGGTTGTTCTGGTCCAGTATCATCACCCCATCGAAACTGCTCTCGTAGACGCTGGCGGCAATGGCCTGCTCACGGCGGGCGATATTGCGCTCGGTCATGTCACGGGCAATGGCCACGTACTGGCCACTGCCATCCTCGAGGGTCACGTACTGTATGGAGACGTTCACCGGCAGTGCACTGCCATCCTGGCGGCGCAGGTGGGTTTCAAACTGCAGTGACTTGCGCTCGCCACGCACCAGTCGCTCCAGCACCTGCTCGCTGTCGGCACGGGGAATATCGGTCATCAGGGACTGGGGGTCCATGGCCATCAGCTGATCACGGCTGTAGCCCAGCTGGCTCAGCGCCCCCTGGTTGACGAAGGTGAATCTCAGACTCTGGCGGTCGATGATCATCACCGCGTCCATGGTCTGGTCCAGTGTGGAGCGGAACTGGCTGAGGGCAATCTCCGCCTTCTTGCGGCGTGTGATGTCCGACTCGATAGCTATATAGCCTTTCAGGCCGGTGGTGGAATCCGTGATGGGATTGCAATGGATATGCACCCAGTAAGGCTCACCGTCACGGCGGTAATTGAGAATATCCACCGCAAAACCTTCGCCGGCGGTCAGCGCCCGGCGGATCTCCTCCACCGTCTCCGGGTTGGTGTCAGAGCCCTGCAGGAGATGTCCGGGCTTTTTGCCCATGTATTCATCGGCGCTGTAACCGGTAATTCGCTCAAAGCCTTCATTGACCCACTCGGTACGGCCTTCGGTGTCGGTCATCACCACGCCATTGGTGGTGTTTCTGGCCACCAGTGAGAGTCGCTCCATCAGCACCAGGTCTTTTTCGCGTTCATCTTTCAGGCGCCGTGTGGCCATCATGTGGCCCAGAGTCACCAGCAGGGGCTCCAGCAACCTTGGCCAGTCCGGGGTAAAGCCATGGGGGCGGTTGAACAGGGCCACCACCCCCACCTGCTCGTCCTCGTGGAAAACCGGCAGAAACAGTGCAGACTCCACAGCGGGCAGTTCGTCGGGGAAGTTGTCCGGCAGCGGCAGGCGTTTGTGGTTGCTGTAAATGCGCTCGCTGCCACCGCAAAGCGCCTGACCCAGTTCACCGGCCGGACGCTGAAAAACCCGGCTGTCCGGCAGCTGCTCGGCCAGCACCTCCAGCAGACGCTCGCTCCACTGCAGACTGGACAGGGCATGGAGTTTCAACATCCGCCGGTGATCGGTCAGTGGCAGAATCTCGGCAATCAGGCCGTAACGGCTGCCGGTGAGTTCCAGCAGATCCATCATGAAACCCTCAAAAGCGGGCTTCTGGTGGTTGAAGCGGATAAAGCGGGACTGCATGTCCAGCATGATCCGGGTCAGTTCCTGGTCATCCGGCGGTGCCGGTGAATCCGGTGTCTGGCCCGGCGCCAGCATGCGACGTCTGGGTAGTGGCTTTTTCCCCCGGGGTGGAGGTGATTTCTGGCCATTGGCCATACAGACTCCTGAGTACCATTTAACCGTCTTCTACGAAATTCAGAGCCTACTGGCCCACAGCAACCAGGAACGATTGGCTGAAAAGACGTAAGTCATCGTCAATCAAGCATAGCACCCGGCGGCAGGCCCCGTCAGGAATTCCATCAGCACTGGACGCGGAGGGTGCCGACGATAATACGCAAGGCGGTAAATGATGACAGGAGGCCACTGACCCACTGACGGCCCAATGACGGAGGGTGCCGCCAGCGGGGGCCTCAGGAGTGGTTGATATCGAAAGTGACACCGATACGCCGGGCTTCCCTGGCGGCGCGCTGATTACGCTCACTGGCCTCCTCAATGAAATGCTCCAGAATATCCAGCTGCATCCGGTGCGCCTGATCCCGGGCCAGTTCCTGGCTGGCCACCCGGCGGGGGATTTCATCCAGCAGCTGTTCCGCCAGGTCCGTGCGCCGGGGGCTGTCCGGCTCGGTGGCCATTGACTGCCAGTGCTCCCGCAGCTTGTAAAACCGCAGGCTGTTCACCAGCCGGACCAGCTCTTTCCGGGGCTGTTCCTTCTGCCCGGCCACCCCCCGGAAGATCTGCCACTCCACCCGGGAGACAAAGTCCGGACGCTCTTCGATAGGCGCTTCCAGGGGCCCCTTGCCCAGTGTCTCGAGCACGGCCTGGTTGGCCGCCTGCTGCTCCCTGTTCACCTGCTCCGGCGACAGTGAGGCAACGGACTCACCGGAATCGCTCTGCTGCTGGGCGCCCGGGGCCTTCACATCCGGCTGTAGCCCTTACCATTCCACCGGCGCCGGCGGCGCAACGGTAAACTGATACGCCTGTCCAGGGCCGCTCATGAGCGAGCTGAACAGACCGTTGAACAGGCCGCAACCGGTCATGGGCGGGAAGCTGGTGGTGCCGCTGAAGCGGAGGCTCCCCGAGCCCATGGCGGAAACCGGCCCTGCAAAATCCAGCGGGAAGTTCACCGGCTCTTCCGTCTCACAGCCAAAGGGAATCTGCATCCAGCCAAAACCGGCGGAAGACACCTCGATCAGGGTCCTGGCCTGACCCTGGAAAGAAGGGCCTGCAGGGGGACAGGTCCACCCTTTCCCGGATCACAAAGGCCCCCAGGGCGCCATCGATCACCGGTGTCATTGCCAGGGGCGGGAACAGCTCGGCGCTGAAGCGGCTGATGGCCTGGGCACACTCCAGCAGGGTATGGTGGGTGACCGCGGAGACGCCCACCATGCCGTGCTGGGAGAGGGTCAGCAGCTTGCCGGCGAGCAACCCCAGATGGTGCATATCCAGCGCCTTGATGGCCAGATCCGCTAGCTTCACACACTGGCGGGGGCTGGCCCGGTAGTGGGGGTCATCCTGGCTGACAAGGCCGGCCTGCTGAAAGAACGCCTGCTCGTCCATCTGCGCCAGTGCTGAGGCCAGATGCTCCGGCCTGGGATGATGGGTGTACTGTTCCAGCCAGCCTGGCTCCATGACCAGGTGTCTGCGCAGCCTGAAACAGGTTTCAATGTGATCCATCGGGATGCAGGGCGTGTCCTGATTCATACAACACCTCAATCCGGCGAGTACTGAGAGCGGTTTAACACCGCTTCATGGTAAAACGGACCGGACGGATGCCCTTTGGCGGCAGGAACGGCATTTGCTTTGCCAATCAGGCCAGGCGATCAGAGTCGTGATTCAGGCTGCGACAGTCGCCATGCCAGAAAGAGACCAGGGACGGCGGAGAATCTTGCCTACCCGCCCCCTCGTGGGCGGGTGCCTTACGCACCCACCGCTGTCCCGGGAACGGGTCGACAAACGCAAGAACGGCGCCGCCCTACAAGCCCTGCCTGGGGTCCAGGGTGACCTCGAAGGCGGGAGAGGCCCAGCCTTTCGGGGCCTGATTGAGGGTGGGCAGTGGGTCGCCGCCGTAGGTGTTGGCCTGGGAGTCGCCATAGCGCAGCCAGGTGAGTGTGGGCACCCGGTGTTTCGGTGCCTGACTGAAATCACAGACCCCTTCCGGGAAGATCTCGCGGACCTGCTCCAGGAAGCTGTCCTTGCCCGGGAAATCCGGGTAATCGCCGGCGTCCACCGCCTTGAGCTGACACTTGTTGGTCAGTGTGCGGATATCGTCACCGGCCACGGTGCGGGGTGTGCCGAAACGGGTCTGAACCGCCAGCTGCTGCAGCGCCACCACCGGCTCGGTAACGGGCGTCAGGGGATCGGCCAGGGCACTGGGCAGGCCCAGTGCCTCCAGGTCCAGACCACAGACCTGGCCGGTGGCCATGTCCATGATCTGGCCCAGTGAAGCCGGGACACTGGGCAGATCGCCGGAGGACACCCCCGGTATCACCGGGTCCGGATACACCAGACCGCCGCTCTGGGTCAGGCTCGGCCCCCACTCCGCCGAGAGGCCGGACAGGGAAAGGCAGCGGTCACGGGCAAAGTCCGGACGGTGGCGGACCACCTTGTCCGCCACACCCGCCGGGCCCTGATCCTCCTCCACGGCGGAGAGCCACTGGTCCATGGTCATCAGTGCCTCGGTGGTAAAGACCGTGTCACCGGCCAGGGGGAAGGGGCCGAACCAGATCACATGGTTGTCGGCGTGGCCCTGGGTGGCTTCAAGCCGGGCCCGCACCTGCCAGGAGTGGAAGGCATCGTGGGCAATGCCCGGGTCCGGACCACGCAGGTCGATAATGGGCACATTGGCCAGATTCTCGGCGGTGTTGATGGCGCCGGTGCGGTAGCTGTTTTCCAGTGCCTTTGGGTCCCCTTCGGTCCGCTCCGGCTGCTGCCGGACATCCACGCTGAGCCCGCCAATACCCCGGTTGACCTGCAGAAACTGATCCGGTGTCACCAGACCCTGCTGCAGCGCCCTGAGACCGTACTGAACCCCCACATTGTCCAGTGGAAGACCGCCAAAGCCCCGCCCCAGAATCTTTTCGTTATCGGACCAGGCCTCTGGAGAGCGCACATCAAACTGGTTGACCATGTAGTCGATCAGACCGCAACGCAGTCCACCGGGGTTGCTCTGCGCATCGTACACCAGCGCCTGGTCCACCAGCCCCGGACAGTTGTCCTGGTCCGGCCTGGCACTGGGGAAGAACGCCAGGTCCGAGAACTGCGGGTTCACCGGCAGGTGGCCGTAGAAAAAGGACCACTGGGGCGGTGTCACACCGCTGGTGAAAATGGATGTGACCACATCCATAAAGCCTTCCGGGCTGTCCGGCACCTGGTTGCCAAAGTACTGGTTCAGCAGGTTGTACTCGGCAAACTGCACCGCCGTGGTCCATACATCCGGATAGGAGCACTGCACGATCAGGCCCTGGTAGATGCCCGGATAGGCATTGGCCACGTGCTGCTGGGCAATGGCGCCGCCGGAGCAGCCGGTACCGATGGTGTAGCGTATGGGTCCGTACTGCTCAATCAGATGTTCCTTGGCCATCACCAGTGACTCGGCCGCCGTCACCAGGTTGACATTATGGCCCAGGTTGGCCTGTGCCGTTGAGAGGGTGGCAAAGCCACGGGAGAGGGCCACAAAGGTGCTGTCCCCCAGCAGGATCTCGTTGCCGGAAGTGGCGCCGGAGATATCCCCATTGGGCGGGTTGCCCATGGCGTAACTGACTCCCACATTGCCGCCGTGGTGGATCAGTACCTTGCCGTTCCATTGCGGCTGCGGTGACAGGGCGGACCAGTCCTCGCCGGGCTGGAACAGAGTCTTGATCTGGTAACGGTCGCGGTTGAGCACGCCGGTTTCCACCCGGACGATAAAGGGCACTGTCTCCCCCTCGTCGGTGGTGGTCATGGCAATGTCCTCCGCAGGAGGGGGGTTCTGGGGGTCGTAGGGCTTGTAGACCGAAGGGGTCCCGGGGTTTTCCGGGTCCAGACCCGACATCAGCCGTTCCAGCTCGGACTCCGGCACGTACTGAAAGGCGTATTCCGGTGGCTGGTTGCACTGGGCATCCACAGCGTTGTCATTGTTGCAGTTCCAGGGCGACACCTGGGGGCCCGAGAAGATGGGGCCGCCGGCGGGGTGGTTGATGATGGACTGGCGCAGCACGCCCTCTCCCCGCAGTATGACACGCAGCTCGTTCTCACCCAGTGCCAGCCCCTCTACCAGGGCCCGGCTGATCCGGGGGTTGCTGGAATCCCGCAGGAAGGCGCCGCTGATGTCCTCGCCATTGAGGCGGTAGCGGGCTCCCTCCAGGTTGTCCGAGGCCACTTCCACCAGCGCGCTGCCGCCGCTGATCAGGTCGGCGCGGTTGGACAGCACCCGGATGCTGCCATCGTCAGGCCTCTCTGGCCGCGCCACGACCCCGGTGACACTCTCTGTCGGGTCGGCGGAGCCGCTGTCGGCGCCTGTCTCCAGACAGCCAGTGGCGACAGCGGCGGTGGTCATTGCCAGGATCAGCTTGCGGATTGACATGGTGACACCTTCATTCTGGTTATTGTGCGGGTGGCCAGCAGGGGAGGCACCCATTGCGGGCCATTGAACCATGTCTTGCAGGCCTGAATATTGGCCCGCGAGGCGCAACAACCCGTCACATTTGTTAACCAGATCTCACATTGCAGGCGATTCTAACTGGATGCCACCGGGTAGCAGGGCTCCCCCCAGTCCGCTTCCGGGTGGGTCATCATGATCTCAATGATCACCGGCACCAGCTGGCCCAGTATGTTGCTGCCGTCCCGCACCTGGTCGCGGTTGACGGAGCTGTTCCAGGTGGCGCCACCGTGGATGATCTGGTTGCGCAGTGTGTACAGGCGGGAGAAGACGTTGCCCAGCACCCTCGGTGTGTCGTCCGAGCCCAGCGCCCTGGCGGCGGTGACCTTGGCCCGCTCGAACAGGCCGGACCACTCGCCCCTGGGGCGGCGCCCGTTCTGGCAGTCCCAGTAGGGCTGGAACACATAGGGGTTGTTCAGCAGCAGCTTGATGGCCCGGGGGAACTCGGTCCAGACCACCGCCGCCAGGCGCTTGTCCTGGTCCAGTGTCACCAGCTTGTGCAGAAAGTCCCGCAACAGTTGCTGCTCCGGGGCGTCTCCCTCATGGCGCATTTCCTGGGCGTAGGCGGCATTGAAGGCGATCCACAGGAAGATAAAGCGGCCGTCCTCGTCATCGCCGCTCTGCTCGGCCCGCTGCAGCCAGCTCAGTGAGCGGTGCACCCGCAGATCCAGTGAGCGGGGGAAGCGATCCCGGATCTGGCGATGGCGGTCTTTCAGCGGCTGATAATGAGGCATAATGGGGCGGACCTTCTGCAGGGTGGGCACAGGTTTGACAGCGAGCGGATACGCTCCGATTCTACCTGAACTTGCCATCCTGTGGCCCGGGCACCGACCCCGGTTGGCGGTTTTTCCACTCACCTTTAACATTGCCCTCCTTGAGCAAACCCGACAGGAACCCTCTATGGCGATGGATACCCGGCATCACAATCAGACCAGTGACCTGATGGGCGACCGTGAGCAGCTCTGGCTGTTCGGCTATGGGTCGCTGATCTACAAGGTGGACTTTCCCTTCCTGGAGGAATGCCCGGCGAGCATTAGCGGCTGGCAGCGGCGCTTCTGGCAGGGCTCACACGACCACCGCGGCACCCCCGAGGCGCCCGGGCGAGTGGTGACACTGGTGCCGGCCCCGGGAGCGCGCTGTGACGGCATGGCTTACCGGGTAACGCCGTCGGTGTTCCGGCACCTGGATGAGCGGGAAAAAAACGGCTACCTGAGGGTCAGCCTGCCACTGCGACTGTCCGACGGCAGCGAGGTGCCGGGGCTGCTGTACCATGCCGCAGAAGACAACGAGGCCTTTCTGGGGCCGGCCCCGGAGGCGGAGATTGCCCGGCACATTGCCGCCAGTCATGGGCCCAGCGGCAGCAACCGGGCCTATCTGCTGCTGCTGGCCGAGGCGCTGCGCCGCCTGGGCAGCGAGGATGAGCACGTCTTTGCCATCGAGCGGGCGTTGCTGGCGCTGGATACGGCCGGCGTTGTATAAGGAGGCGCAAGGCCAGCCCTGACCCCCACGGTCAGGTCCCCGCAGAGTGCGGGGGCCCATCACCCCCCAACGGCGTTACAGCGTCAACAGGGCCGTGGCCTTTCACGGCGGCGGGTGGCAGACTGGCCGACTCTGCGCCATTCACCCGCCACAGCGCCCCGGTGAATGGCCTTGACCCGAACACCCTTATTCCAGGAGCAAGCCATGGCGGTTCAGCGTATTCATATCGAGCATCATTTCCCCTACCCGGTGGAGTCGGTTTTCAACTTCCTCAGTGTGCACAAGAACCTGGAGAAGGTGTTCTTCCCGGCCAAGATCCGCCGCATCAAGGACGGCAGTGACAGCGTCAACGGCACCGGCTCCATCCGCCGCATGCGACTGCCACTGGCACCGGCCTTTGAGGAGACGGTCACGGAAATGGTGCCCAACGAGAAAATCCAGTACCGCATCAGCAAGGGCAGCCCCCTGCGCAACCACCAGGGCACCATGCTCTTCAGCGGCACCGACAAGGGCTGCAAACTGGAGTACCGCATGGAGTTTGAAGGCCGTGTGCCCCTGGTGGGCCCGGTGGTAAAGGTGATCCTGGAACAGGGCATCCGTAACGGACTCAAAGGACTGCGCCTGTAATTGTTATTGTTATCCCGGTCTGAGCCGCGGTGAGTCAGAGCCACACCATGGAGTCACTGGACGCACTGCAACAGCGCATCCGCCAGTGCCGCATCTGCCGGGACTGCCCCGGCGAGCTGCCGCCACTGCCCCACGAGCCGCGCCCGATCGTGCAGCTGGGGGCCGGTGCGCCCATCTGCATTGCCAGCCAGGCACCGGGCAATCTGGCCCACCAGAAGGGGCTGCCCTTCTACGACCCCTCCGGTGTGCGACTGCGCCAGTGGCTGGATGTGGACGAGTCCAGCTTCTACAACCCGGACCACTTCGCCATTGTGCCCATGGGATTCTGCTTCCCCGGCTATGACCGCAAGGGCGGTGATCTGCCCCCCCGGCGGGAATGCGCGCCGCAATGGCGGGAAACGGTGTTCGACGCGCTGCCGCAGCTGTCGCTGATCCTGGTGATCGGTCAGTACGCACAGCGCTACCACCTGCCCCGGGCCGACCGGGGCCGGACATTGACCGACACCGTGGCCAACTGGCGGGCACTGCTCGACAGTGAACGCCACCCGGCGGTACTGCCACTGCCCCACCCTTCCTGGCGCAACAACGTCTGGCTGAAAAACAACCCCTGGTTCGAGGGGGAACTGCTGCCGGTGCTTCGGGGGCGGGTCCGGGCGCTCCTGCACTCGCCACCGGAGTGATGGCGCTGACAGGGCCGTCACCCTGGTTCTGGCACGGGGGAGTGCACTTCAGCGGCGTTTTTCGTCTTCCAGCCTCTTCAGCCCTTCCCGCAAACGGGCCATGCCCAGTGCCACCCGCTCGGGGGCGCCCTTGAGGCTCAGTTCCACCTCGCGGCGGCCATCGGCGTTGGGCAGGCAGGACAGGCCCAGGTCCGGGAGCTCCTCCAGAACCGCCTCCATCAGGGGGATCAGTGGCCCCTCCGAGGTGTTCTTCAGCAGCAGTGTTTCCTGCACCACGGCCCCCGGCGCCAGTAACTGCGGGTATTGGGTATCCAGTACCCACTCCACCATGGGCCAGGCCATTCGGGGGAAACCCGGTACAAAATGGTGCCGGTGTAGGGAGAAACCGGGAATGCGGTTGATGGGGTTGGGGATAATGGCGCTGCCCTCGGGGAACTCCCCCATGCGCAGCCGCTGTGGCGTGACGTCATTGTTGAACACATCCCGGATCAGGCGTTCCGCCTCGGGCTGAAGCACCACCTCCAGACCCAGTGCCGCCGCCGCGCACTGGCGCGTGCGGTCATCCGGTGTGGCACCAATGCCGCCAAAGCTGAACACAATATCGCCGCTGGCAAAGGTCTGTGTCAGTGTCTCCGTGATCAGTGCCGGGTCGTCACCGATCATGCGCACCCAGTCCAGATCCAGCCCGCGCTGGGCGAACCGCTCGATCATCGCCGGCAGGTGGGCATCCTGTTTGCGGCCATTGAGCAGCTCATCGCCAATCAGGACGATGCCAAAACGGGGCCGGTTGCGGGCTTGCTCTTGCATGACGACTTCCTCGCTCTCCTGTGGGGTCCTGTCGCTGGTGACAGGGGCGCCAGTGATACCCGGCCAAGGCCCATGAAAGTGACAATATAGCGGCATCACCACTAACATAAAAGATCCGCTGCCGGGCCTGCACAGGGTCCGGCCATCACTCAGGTGACAATGGGAGGGCGACCCATGAGTTCCGTGTCATTACCGCCAATGGCGCACTTCCAGTCCGCCCTGACACAGGTGCGGGCCCGGCTGCCCCCCACGCCGCTGTTTGCGGCGCCGGACCTGGAGGCTCTGGCCGGGCGAGCACTGTGGCTGAAGGCGGAATCCCTACAGCCCACGGGCAGCTTCAAGGTGCGTGGCGTCATCAACTGGCTGCATTGCGCCGATGAGGCCCAGCGCCGGGCAGGGCTGGTGACCGTCTCCGCCGGCAACCACGCACTGGCCCTGGCCTGGGGCGCGCGACAGCATCCGCTGCCGGTGACGGTGGTGATGCCAAAGGACTCAAGCCCGCTGAAAATCGAGCGCACAAAGGCACTGGGGGCACAGGTGGTGCTGAAGGAAAGCATCCAGGAGGCCGTATCCCATTGCGCCGAGCTGCGCGAGCAACACCGGCTGACACTGGTGCACCCCTACAATGACCCGGACATCATGGCCGGACAGGGCACCGTGGCCCTGGAGATGCTGGCCCAGCTGCCCCACCTGCGGCAGGTACTCTGCCCCGTGGGCGGTGGCGGACTGGCCGGTGGCATGGGGCTGGTGCTCAAGGCACTGCGCCCGGACGTGGAGCTGATCGGCATTGAGCCGGAAGGCGCCGCCACCCTGAGAAACGCCTGGGATCAGGGACGTGACGACGCCGCCCTGCCCGGTGTCAACACCATGGCCGCCAGTCTCGCCCCGGTGGTGGTGGGCAACTACACCTACGCCGCCACCCGGGCGACCATGGATCATCTGGTCACGGTGACGGAAGAGGGCATTCGCGAGGCCACCTCGGCCCTGCTCACCAGGGGACACCTGTACGCGGAAACGGGCGCCGCCGTGACCCTGGCGGCCCTCATGGAAGGACGGATCCCCGCCAGTGACGGGCCCACCGTGGCGGTGGTCACCGGCGGCAATATGGACCTGCAGCAGGTGGCCACTCTTTCTGAGTAATGGCCACTGAGAGCGGGGCTCACTGGTCGGTCAGCGACCAGACGCCGTCACGGCAGCGGGCCCGCCGCTCCCTCTCCAGCTTCAGCAGATGGGCCAGCAGTGAGCGGGCACCCAGTGCCTGAAGGGGTTTGGGCACATCGTCATAGGCCACCGGTGTCAGTGTCTCGAGGGTGCCCGCCCCGGTGCTTTCCATGGCCCTGAGGACTTTCTGCTCACGGGCCAGGCGGTGGGTGGTGAGATAATCCACCACGGCGTGAGGGTTGGCCAGTACAAAACCGTGCCCCGGCGCCACCAGTGTCAGCTCTTCCCTCAATAACCGGTCCAGTGAGTCCAGGTAGTCCTTCATGTCCCCGTCCGGCGGATTGATCACCACGGTGGAGCCCTGCATGATCTGGTCGCCGGCGAACAGCACCTTCTCCTGCTCGTGGACAAAGCACAGGTGGTTGGAGGCGTGCCCCGGTGTGTGAATGGCCCTGAGGGTGACCGCCCCGGCGGCGACCCGATCGCCGTCCCCCAGTGGCCGGTCGGCCCGGAAGCGGTGGTCCTGTGAACTGTCAGACGGAGCGGCCATGCCCATCACCGGGGCCCCGGTGTGCTCTTTCAGTGGGGCCGCTCCGGGTGAGTGATCCGGATGGGTATGGGTCACCAGTATGCCCTTCACAGGACGCCCGGCGATGGCCGACAGGATGGCCTGGCAATGGCTGTCATTGACCGGGCCCGGGTCAATCACCAGAACACCACTGTCATCCCCCACCACATAGGTGTTGGTGCCGGGTCCGGTCATGGGGCCCGGGTTCGGTGCCGTGACGCGGGTAATGGTGTCTGTAAGAGTCACGGCCCGCCCTGGTGTGATACGGCTCTGTGCCTGTCCCTGACCCCGGGGGTCCAGCAGGCGCACTTCATCGTAGCCCGGCTCGCCGGGGCGCAGCTGCACCGGCCTGTCACCGGACAGTGCCGGCCAGGGACGGGTGGGGAACGGCTTGGGCGCGCTCTCCCCCACCTGCTCAAGCAGGGCATCCAGCGCACTGAAACCGGCCATGGCCCGCAGGGTGCGCAGTGTGGGCGGGGCAAACAGGCGACGGCCCTCGCGGTGGTCCGCCAGTGCCTGCTCCGGTGTCAGCCAGACATGGTCGATGGTCTCCTCGCCGTCATGGGCCGCGGTCTGTTGCGGCGGCGCGGCGGCGAGGAAAAAGCGGGTGTCGTAGCGCCGTGGGGCCCCCGGCGGGGTAATCCAGTGGCCCACATAGCACAGACGGTCCAGTGGCAGCTGCAGCTGCTGGCGGTGGCAGAACGACAGGAAGTCCCCCTCACCGGCGCACAGGGCACGGCGTGTCTCCGGGAAGGGCGCGGCTGAGTCGGGAAAGGCGCCGTCACGGTGACGGGCCAGCAGGACACCCGCCTCCTCGAAGCACTCCCGCACCGCCGCCACCAGATAGGCCAGGCCGCCCTGCTCCAGTGACAACAGGGCGCTGGCACTGCCATCCGTCAGCCCCAGTGGGGGCGGGCTGCCATGGGCGGCCGGGTCGTCCGCCGGGTCCACGGCGCCGCCGGGGAACACATAGAACCCGGGCATGAACACCGCCTCCAGTGTGCGCTGCAGCAACAGCACCTCCACCCCGTCACGGCCCTCGCGGGCCAGCACCAGTGTGGCCGCGGGACGGATGCTCATGAGCCGGACCGGCTGCTGTCGCCGTCACCACCGGGGGCCACCAGCACCACCTTGCCACGGGTATGGCGGCTTTCCACATGGCGGTGTCCGCTGGCGGCATCGTCAAAACGGTAGGTGGCGTCGATCACCGGACGCAGGCGCCCCTCCTCGATCCACAGGCGCAGCAGGTTGAGATCGCGGCGTTTGGAGCGCACGATCACCAGCCGGTTGCGGTGCCCCAGACCGAGACGGGCACGGGCTTCCGCCAGTGCCGTGACCGGCTTGGGTATGGTGTTGACGTAGATGCCATGGCCGCCCAGCTGGCGGCGGTAATGACCGAAGCGCCCGGCACCGAAGACATCGAACACCACATCAAAGGTCTGGTCGATGGCCGTGGCCGGGGTGACCCCGTAATCAATCGCCTTGTGGGCCCCCAGCTCACGCACAAAATCCAGGTTGCGCTGGCCGCAGACCGCGGTGACCTCGGCCCCCAGGCAGCGGGCCAGCTGTACGGCAAAGTGCCCCACGCCGCCGCTGGCGCCATTGATCAGCACGGTCTGCCCGGGCTGAAGCCCGGCGCAGTCTCGCAGCGCCTGCAAGGCGGTCAGTGCCGCCAGTGGCACGGCGGCGGCCTCGGTCAGTGTCAGGTTGGGCGGGGCCAGTGCCACCTGGTCGGCGGCGATGGCGGCAAACTCCGCGTGGACACCGCCGCAGAAGCGGTTGGTCATGCCGAAGACCCGGTCGCCCGGGCTCAGGTCCGCTACCTGTGAGCCCACCTCCACCACTTCACCGGCCAGGTCCAGGCCACTGCCCCTGGGGGGCCTCTCAGGGTCCAGTAAACGGGGAAAGATGCCCTTGCGCAGCAGCACGTCCTTGGGGTTGAGTGAGCCGGCCGCCACCTTCACCAGCACCTGGTCCGGCGTCAGTACCGGCTTTGGCTGATCATCGGCCCACTCCAGCACCTCGGGTGCGCCAAATTCACGATACATCAATGCCCGCATGGGTCTGTCCTTATGGTCAGTCTTCGTCATCCAGCTTGAGCACCCGCAGGTTGCGCTCCCGCACCCGCCTGAGCAGCGCCTCGTCATCGATCAGTGATTCCCCGAAGGAGGGAATCATGGCTTTCAGACGCTCTGGCCATTCGTTGCCGGCCATGCGCTCGGGGAAACAGCGTTTGATGACGTCGATCATGGCGTGGGCCGCCGTGGAGGCGCCGGGGGAAGCCCCCAGCAGTGCGGCCAGAGAGCCGTCACGGGCGGCCACCACCTCGGTGCCGAATTCCAGCTTGCCACGGCCCTGGGCGTTTTTCTTGATGATCTGCACCCGCTTGCCGGCCTGCTGCAGCCGCCAGTCACCATCTTTGGCATCCGGATAGAAATTGCGTACCGCCTGCATGCGCGCCTGTGGCGACTGGAACACCTCACCGATAAGGTACCGGGTCAGCTCCATGTTGCTGATGCCGGCAGACATCATGGGGCGCAGGTTGTTGGAGCGGATGGAGGAGAACAGGTCGAAATAGGACCCCTCCTTGAGGAACTTGGTGGTGAACCCGGCAAAGGGGCCAAACAGCAGTGCGGATTCGCCGTTGATAATGCGGGTGTCCAGGTGGGGCACGGACATGGGGGGCGCCCCCAGTGGCGCCTTGCCGTAGACCTTCGAGTGGTGCTGCTTGGCCAGATCCGGCCGTTCACACACCAGCCACTGGCCACTGACCGGGAAGCCGCCGTAGCCGTGGCTCTCGGTGATGTTGGATTTCTGCAGCAGTGGCAGTGCACCACCACCGGCCCCCAGGAAGACGAAATTCGCACGCAGTGTGCGCTCGTCGCCATTATGGCGATGGCGCATGGTGACGTTCCAGACGCCCTCCTTCTTCTTGAGGGAGCGCACCTCATTGCTGACCATCAGCTCGTAATCAGGCTGTTGCTCCAGCCAGTGCACCATGTGCCTTGTCAGTGAGCCGAAGTCCACATCGGCGCCATAGGACACCCTTGTGGCGGCCACCGGCTGCATGGGGTCACGCCCCTGAACCACCAGCGGCATCCAGTCTTCCAGCACACGGGGGTCGTCGGTGAACTTCATGTCCCGGAACAGGTGGTGACGGTTCAGTGCGGCATGACGGCGGCGCAGAAAATCCACGTCACGCTCGCCCCAGACAAAACTCTGGTGCGGCGTGGCGTTGATAAAGCGATCCGGCGACGGCAGGATGCCCTGCTCCACCAGGTGGCTCCACAGCTGCAGTGACACCTCAAAGGACTGGTTGATTTCCAGTGCCCTCTGGATATTGATCTCTCCGGACTCATCCGGGGTGTAGTTCAGCTCGCAGTAACCGGCGTGGCCGGTACCGGCGTTGTTCCAGCCATCGGTGCTTTCATGGGCGACGTGGTCCAGTCGCTCCACCTGGGTGATTTTCATCTCCGGAGCCAGCAGCTTGAGCATGATACCCAGAGTGGTGCTCATTACGCCGCCACCCACTAGCAGTACATCGGTTTCCTCGTTTGTTGCCATGTATTCGCACCTTTCCGGTCACCAGTCATTTTCGATCCATTCTAACAGACAGCCCGGCCATTTACGCAGCCGGCAGGGGTTCAGACCATGGCGTACCGGCGCTCCAGGTAGGCCAGGATGTCCGCCGACTCATAAAGAGCCTCGCCACTGTTGGGGTCTTCCAGATAGGGCACCTGAACCCGCTGATGCTGCCTGAAAAAGGCGTCCCGCTTGCCACCGGGGATGGGCTGGTAGGGGCCGGGCTTGAGTCGCCGGCTGGCCGGACCGGCCTCATTCCAGTGCTCTTTGCCCAGATTATGGACACGATAGGGAATCTCCAGTTCACACAAGCGCTCGCGCACCAGGCGGGAATAGGGGCTGCCCTCGAAGCTCCACAGGTGCAGTGGCTTCTGGGGAGCGCGGCTACCGTCGGCACGCAGACCACGCAGGCCACGTGCGGCGGAGCCCAGGCTACCCAGCACTGGCTGGTGAGGCCGGAACCGGTAGGCCTTGGGCACCGGACGCTGCCCATAGGTGGTAAAGAGGTAGTGCACGATGTCCTCGGACTCATAGAGCACACGGCCATTGTTCTGGTCCTGCAGCAGGGGGAATTGCTGTTTGCCCCCCAGTGCCTCGGCCTCGGGGCGAAAGCGCTGCCCTCCCTTGGGACAGGGGCGGATATCCGCATCCAGATGCAGTGCGGTAAGCGCCTCACGCACACGGCGGCAATGGGGACAGGCCTCCATGTCGTACAGAACAAGAGGCTTTTCCGGCTGTGGGGCGGCCTTGACCACCATGCAGCCGCGCCAGCCGGCCAGTGTGGAGGTGGCGACGGAGCCGGCAACCGCCAGTGGTCGGGACAACAGATGGGACATAAGAGTGAACTCCATTCATTATTTCCGTGACATTGCTACAACAACCGTTACCAAGTCCCACTAGGGGAATGGGGCCAGTGGGGCCAGAATGGGTTAACGGCAATCAGTGAGGAGTCGATTATGCCTGTCCGTGAGACCACAATGGAATGGGAACAGGGTTATTCCATTGTTCGCATTACCGAAACCGACAGCCACAACAATACCCTGATGGAAACTTACGCACTGCAGCACGAAGGAGGCACACTGATTGATGAGTTTGCCGAAATGACCGATGCGGTGCTGGCACTGAACCACATGCTGGAGCCCCTGCCGGGCATTCCGTTGACCCGGTTCAAAAGTGCCTGCTGACTCCTCACCGTCATGGCTCTGGTAATATTGCCTGCTCTGGCAGTCAATCCGGCGGCTGCGCCTGTCTTTCAGGGCGCGGCCTGGCAACACGTCTCTGGGACTCAGCGGCCCCCTTCCCTGACACGAGCTCAGTGCACTGCCCCTTTAAACCGCGCATTTTGGCGCCAAAACATTCCCGACAAGCCTGAAAAAACGCTGGTAATTCCCGATTTTTTCTCTTTTAACAAACATCTGCCCTGGTCCGACCCGCACAGGGGGAGTTCTTCTATAATTTGCTATTCAGGATGTTGGGCGGTTAAGGAACTGGGCGATGACCATCACTATGAATGAGTTTCACCGGGAGCCGGTGAGGTTGGACCCGTTCACCGGGTTGTGCCTGGTTTTGTTGCTGGTGCTGCTGAGTGAGTTTTCCCGCGCCTTTACCATTCAGGACATGCCAATGTCCGCCATATGGCCGTCCACGGGCATTATGGCCGCGGCCACCATGGTTCTGGGCTATCGCTCGTTGTGGCTCACCATGGGCAGCATGCTGTTCTGGTCGCTGGCATTGCAGGGCACCCCTGTGGCGGTGGCCCTGCTGTCTGTGGCCGGGCAGGGGGCCGGGGCCGCCATGATGACCCGGCTGATGCAGCAGTACTGGCGCAAATCAGAGAATCACCGCCCGTTGCCTACTCAACTGGGCATCTACAGCCGGGGCGCATTGATCGGAGGCGCCCTGTCGGCATTCGGAGGGGCTATCGGCTTCACCTATTTCATGCCGGTGTATGCCGAAAACCGGTTTCTGGACGTGTGGGTGGTGTACTGGGCCTTTGAGGCCATGAGCATCACCCTGTTTCTGCCACTGGCGTACTTTCTGTTACGCTCTCCGGGGCGGTTCCGGTCTCATATGCAACAGGACTGGCGCAGGAAAGACATCCGGCTCTGGCTGATGGTGATTGCCGCTCTGCTGTTGATTGCCTGGCTGTCCAGTGTCTACGGTGGCAGCGAATACGCCGCCGTCATCGGTTTTGCCTTCTTTCCCGCCCTGTGCTGGCTTGTTCTCCAGGCCCGCAGCGCCAATGTGGCCCTGGCGGTGCCCGCATTCAGCGCCCTCTTCGTGGCGTTCTCACTCCATGGCTGGGCCGGCCTGCCCACCATAGAAAGCATTCCGGAACTGGTCCGGTCGCTGTTGCTGGTCGGTGGACTGGCCATCATGGTGCAGATGATTGCCGCGATTACCGCCGAGCGGGTTCTGCTGTTACGGAAGTTCCGCACACAGGCCGGTAGTGACTATCTGACCGGACTGGAAAATGACCGGGCGTTTGCGAAACGGCTGCAAAGTCTGCTGGCGCAACCCACCAGCGAGTCCAGTTCCTGGCTGTGCCTGATGCAGGTCCTGCAGTTTGACCAGCTTGAGGACATGCTGGGTTTCCAGGACAGCCAACACCTGGAAAAGCTACTTGCGGCGCGGCTGATGGGCAGTGTCGGGCCTCACGCCGGGCCGACCCGCCTGGGTGATGGCAGCTATGCCTTCATCCTCGAAAGCACTGGACAGCCATCACTGACGGCCTCACTGGACAGGATCTATCAGTCCTTCAACAACGAGCAGTTCAGTGCCGGCGACTACCGCAACACCTTGCGAATCAGCCTGGGTGCGGTGCCACTGGATGGCAGCCTGAGCGACCACAGCCACTACCTCAGTGCCGCCACGCAGGCCGCACTGATGGCCCGTCAGCAGTTGCACCGTGTGCTCGTGGTCGAGGACATCGGCGAGATGATGAACCAGCGTCGGCTACTGACACAGCGACTTGAAACCCTCAAGTCGGCGTTGGCCGAGGAGCGCATGGAACTCCACGCACAGCGTATCCAGCCCATGCACCCGCCGGAGGAGAAGCTGCATTATGAAATCCTTCTGCGCCTTCGTGACCCCCAGGGAGAGCTGCTGTCACCGGGAGAATTTCTGCCAATCGCCGAGACCTTTGGCTTTATGATGGAAATTGACCGCTGGGTGATTCGCAACACACTGGAGGCGCTCTCCGGCAACCCCGGATGGCTTTCGGCCACCGCCAAATGCGCCATCAACCTGGCCGGCAGCTCCCTCTCCTCGGGAGAACTGGTGGACTATATCCGCCAGCAGCTGGACAGAACCGGGATTCCCCCCGGTCAGATCTGCTTTGAGATCACGGAAACCGAGCGCATCCCCGACCGTGAAGTCGCCACAACGCTGATTGCTCAGCTGAGGGGGATGGGTTGCAGCGTATCACTGGATGACTTCGGCACAGGTCTGGCCACTTTTGACTACCTGCGCAGCTTCGAGGTGGATTTTCTCAAGATTGACGGGGTCTTTATACGCCAGCTGGAAAGCCGGCCCACCGACCGCAGCATGGTGCGGGCCATCTGCCATGTAGCCCGTGACATGGGCCTCAAGACGATTGCGGAGTTTGTGGAAGGTGAGAGTCTGGTGCGGCTGCTCAGCGAACTGGGGGTGGACTATGGGCAGGGGTTTGGTATCAGCCGGCCACAGCCGCTGTCGCAGCTCCTGGGCCCCTATTCCGGTGCCGGTGACTGATAGCGTCTGCCTGAGATTTCAGGCACGCGACACGGTGGGATGACTTCCACAAAAAACGGCACCCCGCAGGGTGCCGTTCCGGTCGGACTGAAACAGACCCGGTTCAGAAGGCGTGTTGCAGTGCCACCATGGCCACGGTGGCCTTGCCATCGTTGACAGCAGCGCCCTCGTAACGCACATGCTCCAGCTCGAGGCGCACATTGGTGCGGTCGGACAGGGCCTGCTTGACGAAGCCGAAGACGTTGGTCTCGATATCACGGCCGGCCGTGGTGACATCCTCATCACGGTCGTCGGAGCCGTTACCCACGCCCAGGTGACCGGTCAGGCCACTGCCGAAGTCCATGAAGGAGCCAATGGTGAAGGCGTCACGCTTGTCGCCGTCGACATTGTTGGTGTCCAACACCATGTAGTTGACACCGAATTCCAGGGCATCGGTCACGGAGACGCGGCCACCGACGTTCACCAGCTCCGGCTCGAAGTTTTCAACACCGCCGCCTTCGTACTCGTTGAACTCCCTGAGATAGACGGCATTCACGCTGATGCGCTTGTCAAAGCTGTACTGGCCGGCCACCTGGATGGAGGACAGACCTTTCTCGTTCTGGGTGCCGTTCACTTCACCCTCGCCGATACCGGCAGTGACATTAAAGGCGAAGGAATCGGAGTGGCCCCAGGCACTGCCGTAGGAGTAACTGATGGCGCTGCCCTGACGGAAGCCAAAGCGCAGTGTGTTACTCAGCAGCTCGGTGACATAGAAGTAGGTGCCATAACCGTGCGTGTCGGTGCGCATGGTGTTCCAGCCGCCGTACTCGAACAGGGGCATCCACTGGGTGCCCACCTTGACGGTACCCCAGTCACCGCCGATGGCAGCCCAGCCCAGGCGGGTGCCCACGGAGTCGGCAAAGCCGCCACCGGTCTCACCCAGCACATCAATGGCCAACTCGAAGTTGTAGGAGGCGGTCAGGCCGCCGACATCCAGCTTTTCCTCTCCGCGCACACCCAGGCGTGAGGACATGCCGTTCTGCAGGGCAAATTCCTTCTGGTCGCTGTTGCCGTCAATGGAGTTAAAGCCCTGGAAAATTTCCAGGCCGGCCGCATTTTCCGAATCCGTGTAATGCTCAAGGCCGATATCAATCAGACCATAGACTTCAGGACTGGCACTGGCGGCCATGGGGGCAGCAATCAGACCACCGGAAACAGCAACGGCCAGTAAGCTTTTCTTCATTTTCATGGGTCAGCTTCCTTCTTTAAATTAACGACAAGACAGGTTGGCCTGCACTTGCATAGGGCATGAATGTTATCCAAACGTAACTCAGGCTAGTGTAAATTCCGCAATTATGCCAATTAAGCACTGAATTTTTTGAATTAATAATTTCCCGGGGTTTATTTCTGAATTCACCGAAAAACAACAGACTCAATGAACTGAAACTCACAATAACCTTTTGACAGTAAACATCCGTAATCCGGCATCGCTTCTCAGGCATTGCGGTTGCTACGTATTTACCGGAACTGCTCAGGATCTGTACAGTTCACCTGTCTTCCGGGGAGGCATCCAGAGCCCCCCGGAAGACCGGTATTTCCCGAATCGCAGCATTCACACAGCAACCACAAGGAGGCGAACCATGCGTCTTAAAGCACTGTATCTGCAGCTTCGCCGCCGGCGCCAGCAAGCCATTACCGCCCAAAGCACGGCGACGCACCCCAACCGGATTGTTCTGGAGCTGCCACGGCAGAAACAGACACTGGAATCCATGACCCGTGCCGCCCAGACCCGCAGCGGAAAGCGCCGTCTGGAACAATAACCGAATTCCCCCCGGAAGGGTGCCTGGCGCTTTTGTCAGGCCGCACCTTTCCATTCCCGGCGGGTCTGCGTAGCATAATCGTTCACCCAGACCCGGCTTTCCCTGTTTCCTATGCCCATCCCCACGCCGAACCCCTCGCCACTGGCCCGTCAGCTGTTTCGCATGACCTGGCCCATGCTCTTTGGCGTGCTGTCGCTGATGAGCTACCAGCTGGTGGACAGCGCCTTTATCGGCCAGCTGGGTGTGCAGCCACTGGCGGCACTGGGTTTTACCCTGCCGGTGCAGATGCTGGTGATCGGTATTCAGGTGGGGCTGGGTATCGCCACCACGGCGGTGATCTCCCGCACACTGGGCCAGGACAATCCACATCGTGCCCGGCAGCTGGGGGGACTGGTGGTGGCCGGCGGTGCCGTGCTGATACTGTGCCTGTGCCTGCTGCTGTGGCTGTTGCGCCCGGTCATTCTCTCGCTGATGGGGGCTGACAGCGCTCTGCTGCCCCTGATCAGCCGTTACTGGCAGCCCTGGCTGCTCAGTGCCTGGCTGGGGGCGACCCTGTATTTCGGTTACAGCCTGTGCCGCTCCCACGGGGATACCGCACTGCCGGGACTGCTGATGGTGGTGACCAGCCTGATCAATGTGACACTGGACCCGCTGTTCATTTTCGTTTTCGACTGGGGGCTGCCCGGTGCCGCCTGGGCCACGGTGGTGAGCTTTGCCTGTGGCAACCTGGTGGTGTACCGCCGCCTGATACAGCGCCAGTGGATCAGCCTGCGCTGGCAGGGGCTGGGACTGCCCGGTGCCGGCAGGGAGTTGGGAGGCATCGCCGCCCCCGCCATGCTCAGTCAGCTGATGCCCCCCCTGGCGGCCATGCTGGCCACCGGACTGGTGGCGGGGTTTGGCGAGGCGGCGGTGGGGGCCTGGGGACTGGGCAACCGGCTGGAGTTTTTCTCCATTGTGGTGGTGCTGGCACTGACCATGTCCATGCCCCCCATGATCGGGCGTTTTCTCGGCGCCGGGGAGCTGGCCCGCATTGAAGCGCTGATCCGTATCGCCGTGGCCTTTGTGCTGGTCTTTCAGCTGGCGGTGGCAGGACTCTGGCTGGCACTGTCAGGGCTTTTGACACCTCTTTTCTCCAGTGAGGCCTCGGTGCAGTCACTGCTCGAGGACTATCTGCTGCGGGTCCCACTGAGTTACGGCTCACTGGGGGTATGCATGCTGATGGTGTCCGCCTGCAACGCCATGGGCATGGCGTTCCGGGCGCTGCTGATTTCCTGTCTGCGCCTGTTTCTGTGCTTCCTGCCGCCACTGTGGCTGGGAGGGCAACTGGCCGGCATCCAGGGCCTGTTCACTGGCGCCATGGTGGGCAACCTGGCGGCGGGCCTGATGGCCTGGCAGCTCTACCGTCAGGGCCTGAAACACCTCTACGGCGGCGAAAGCAGCGCGCCGACCCGGCAGTCCGACGCCTCCTGACCCCTTGTTGTGCCGTCGGGTTAATTGACACCCGGGCCTGCCCCCTCTCAGAAAGATCCGCATTTATCAGCGGCTTGGCCCCAATGGCATCAAGCCTGCTTGATCACCAGGGCGCAACTGTTTAACGCGCCCGAAAGCAGTCCATGAAGGACAGATTCGTGGAAAGGGACGAATGGATAAACACAGGGATGATGATGATGGGAAAGCGAGCCGTTACAACCGCACTGACCGGCCTGGCGGCCGGACTTCTTTTCAGCACCGGCACCATGGCCGCAGCGATGCTGGATTTCGAGACATCGCTGGAGAATTCCGCCGTGGAAGTGGTGGGGGGCTGGGATGTTTCAGTCCTGGGGGGTCTGGAACTGACCCTCAGCGACACACTGGCGGACACCCGCTTCAGCCTGGCCGAGGAGGAGTCCCATACCTTCGATTTTTTTGACATCAAGCTGCCCGAAGTCGGCACCGGAGACACCGATATACGGGCCAACCTGGCCTTCACCCGGCCCGGTGAACTGGACGGTACCGGTGAGGCCAATGCCTTCTGGCTCAGTATACTGTTTTTCTCACTGGGGGATCTCAAGTGGCTGGAACAGCCGGGGCTGATCGAGATGGACAACGGCGACCGCTTCTACCTGGCCTTCTCCGACCTCCAGGGGGCACAGCTGGGGCAGTCCGCCACGGTCACGGCCACGGTCACCGCAAAAAACATCGCCAATACCAACCGTGTGCCGGCCCCGGCACCACTGGCCCTGCTGTCCATGGGTCTTCTGGGGCTGGCGTTCAGTCGCCGCCGGCAGAAGCCTGGGGCCTGATCCGCTCGATCAGCGCCCGCACCATGGGCTTCATGAAGTAGCTCTCTTCCGGCATCACATCCACGGTGATACCGGATTCCTCCAGTCTGTCACGCACCACCGGTCCCACGGCAATCACCGTCATCCGGTTCAGGGCTTCCAGCAATGCCTCGTCCGCCTCCATGGCGGCCCCCACTTTCAGCAGACGACGGACCTGTGGCTGGCTGGTAAAGGCCACGGCATCCAGACGCCCGTCGACAATGCCCCGGATCAGTGACTGCACCTGTGCATCGTCCGTCTCGCTGGCATAGACATAGGGGGCTACCGTCAGCACCTCGGCACCCCGGGCGGTGATAAAGTCCGTCAGACGGTAATTGGGCTCCTCCCCGTACAGCTGCACCCCCACGGTCAGCCCTTCCAGATCGTGCCTTGAGAGGGTTTCGATCATGCCTTCCGTAGTGGGTTGGGACGCCAGCTCCGTGGGCCTGAGACCCAGCTCGCGCAGGGCGTTACCCGGTTTGGGCCCGCGGGTGATCACCGGCACCCGGCCCAGCCGCTCCACAAACTCGTCACGCAGGCCGGCCCTTTCGGCAAAACCCACAAGGCGACGCAGCCCCTCACCGGTCATCAGCACCAGCTGATCCATATGCCCCTGATTGAAGCGCCTGAGCCACTGCTCCACGGCGTCGCTGTCCGGGCTGTCCAGAATGGACACCAGCGGGCAACGCCAGGTCGTGGCACCACGGCGCTCCAGCATCTGTGCCAGCACATCCAGCTGGCGGGTTTCGGGAATGGCAATACGCAGGCCTGCCAGTGGCTGATCTTCCATACCATCAGCTCCCGCGCGGTACAGTCTGTGGTTCCACAAATTCAAACAGCCCCTCAGTGCCCCCTTCCCGGCCGACACCAGAGGCTTTCATGCCACCAAAAGGCGCCTCCGGGGTGGGGCCACTGCCGCTGTTCCAGCCCACATGGCCGAACCTCAGGGCGCTGATGGTGCGAGCGGCTCGCTGCTCGTCCCCGGTAAAGACATAGGCGGCCAGGCCGAATTCGGTGTCATTGCTTCTGGCGATCACCTCCTCCTCCGACTCGAAGACGGACAGAGGGATAAAGGGGCCAAAGGTTTCCTCGCGGCAGCAAAGCATCCCCGGGGTCACCTGTCCCACCAGCGTGGGCGGGTAGAAGAGGCTGCCCGATGCGGGCAGCTCCTTCGGGTCGGGGCCAGCCAGCAGCGTTCCGCCCTGATCCAGCGCGTCCTGCACATGACGGCGCACCTTGTCGAAACCGGCCTGGTTGATCAGAGGCCCGATCTCGGTGCCCTCGGCCATGCCGTCACCCACCTTCAGGGCACTGACCCGCCCGGCCAGCTTGCTGGCAAAGGTTTCCGCCACGCCGGACTGGACATAGAGGCGGTTGGTGCAGACACAGGTCTGTCCACCACCGCGGAACTTGTTGGCCATCAGGTTCTCCAGGGCCGAATCCAGATCCGCATCGTCAAACACGATAAAGGGTGCGTTGCCCCCCAGCTCCAGTGACAGCTTTTTCACACGGTGGGCCGTGGCACGGACCAGATGCTCACCGATGCCGGTGGAGCCGGTAAAGCTGATCATGGGCACGTCCGGGTGGTCGCACAGCACATCGCCGATGGGGGCCGGCGGACCAGTCACCAGGTTGACCATGCCCGCAGGCAGACCGGCCTTGTCGTGCATGGCCTGGAAAGCGGCGATCATGGTCAGGGGTGTCTCGCTGGCCGGCTTGATGACACTGGGGCAGCCGGCGGCCAGTGCCGCCGAGAGCTTCTTGGCGATCATGCCGATGGGGAAGTTCCAGGGGGTGATCAGCCCCACCACGCCCACCGGACGGTAGTGAACGGTCCAGGCCATGCCCTTGGGCTTTTCCGGAATGGTGTGGGAGTCTAGCCGGTCCAGGTTCTTGGCGCAGTAATCAAAGAAGCCGGCGGCGTAGGCCACCTCCCCCTCCGCCTCGGCCAGTGGCTTGCCGTGCTCCAGGCAGAGAATACGGCCGATCTCCTTCTGCTCCGACAGCAGGGCGTCCCGCACCGCTTCCAGCCAGCCACGTCGCGTGTCGATGCTGTAGGGCTCCTGCAGGCGCAGTGCCGACTGGCCCGCGGCGATGGCCTTCTCGGTCTCCCGGGGCCCCATGGCCGCCACGTGGGCAATGGTCTCACCGGTGGCCGGGTTGTCCACGGTAAAGGTGCCACCGTCGTCCGCAGCCACCCAGTGGCCGCCGATGTAGCCTTGCAGATGCTTCAGCAGAGGGGAGTCGATTAGGGCCATAACGGAAAATCCTGTCTTGAATGAGAGTGATACAGACCCCGACTATAGCAACGCCAGGGCCGGCCGCACAGCCCCGCCGGTCCGGCGCCGGGGCGCAATGGCCCGGCAGGCGGACCCAGTGCGCCGCCACGGGGTGTCAGAATCCACCCCCCGGACACGAAAAAACCCCGCCGTGGCGGGGTTTTTCAGGTCTTGACCTTGTACTGGATCAGAGGTTATTCAGCTTGCGCTCCTGATTGAGCCCCATGTAGAGGCAGACGCACATCAGCAACAGCACAATGGTGAACGGCAGACCCGTGACAATGGCCGCCGCCTGCAGGGCGCCCAGTGCGTCATCGCCGCCGCCGAACAGCAGGGCACCGGCGATCAGGCCTTCGACCACCACCCAGAACACACGCTGTGCCTGTGGCGCGTCCAGCTTGCCGCCGGCGGTGATGCTGTCGATCACCAGCGAACCGGAGTCCGAGGAGGTCACAAAGAACACCAGCACCAGAACGATTGCCAGGAAGGAGGTGATACTGGCCAATGGCAGTTCCGCCAGCATATGGAACAGGGCCACGGAGGTATCGCTACCCAGGCCATCCGCCAGCTCACCCACACCGTTCTGGGCCTGGTCCAGGCCATTGCCGCCAAAGGCGGTCATCCAGACGATGGTGATCAGCGTGGGGATAATCAGTACCGCCAACAGGAACTCGCGGACCGTACGGCCCCGGGAAACCCGAGCGATAAACATGCCCACAAAGGGGGACCAGGAAATCCACCAGGCCCAGTAGAACACCGTCCAGCCCTGCATCCAGGCCTCATCAGTACGGCCGAAAGGGAGACTCAGTGGAACGATGTTGCCCAGGTAGCCGGCCGTGGTGCTGAACAGGCCGGTAAAGAAGTCCATGGTGGCACCAAAGACAATCACAAACAGCAGCAGCAAAGCGGCCAGCACCATGTTGATGTTACTCAGCACCTTCACACCACCATCCAGGCCACGCATCACCGAGACCAGCGCCACTGAGGTAACACCCACGATAATGGCCAGCTGGGTATTGAGACCATCCTTGATATCAAACAGCAGGCTGATGCCGGAAGCCGCCTGCTGGGCACCAAAGCCCAGTGAGGTGGCCAGGCCGAACAGGGTGGCCACCACCGCCACGGTGTCGATGATATGGCCGGGCCAGCCCCAGACCCTGTCACCCAGAAGGGGAAAGAAGGCGGAGCGGATGGACAGTGGCATGCCCTTGTTGAAAGCAAAAAAGGACAGCGACAGTGCGACGACGCCGTAAATGGCCCATGGGTGCAGCCCCCAGTGGAACATGGTGGCACTCATGGCCATGGCGCGGGCATCACCGGTATTGGCGTCCACCCCCATTGGGGTTTCATACCAGCCGGTGTAATAGGCGACCGGTTCCGCAACGGCCCAGAACATCAGGCCAATGCCCATGCCCGCGGCGAAGAGCATGGCGAACCAGGACAGGGTCTTGAATTCCGGCTTGGCGTCCTGTCCCCCCAGACGAACCCGCGACACCGGCAGAAACAGAAGGGCCAGACAGAACAGCACAAAGACGTTGGCCCCCGACAGGAACAGCCAGTCAAAGGCGGCAATGACATCCCACTTGGCCCCGTCCAGTATCTCTTTGGCGAGTTCGGGCACCATCAGAGTGCCCACCACAAACACCAGAATTAACGCAGCGCTGATAGAAAAAACCGGAAAATGCAGGTCGAGGCCAAAGGGACTGATGTTGTCCTGTCCAGGGACGTAGTCCGTTTGGTACTCGTCTTTACCTTTCTCGCTCACTGGGACTCCCCCTTGATTGGATTAAAGGTACTCAATAAATTTTGCGGATAAATAGTGCCTCATAAATCGCCATATAAAGACGCTTAGAACGACAATTATTAAGCATGTTTAACACTATCAGTTTGAGGACTTACTAATAAAAAGCAAGTCATTACCCAATTAATGGGTTTAAACCGGGTCGGCAAAGGCTTCCCGGAAGCCGGGTGGCATGGGGACCACCTTCTTGTTTTCGTAATCAAAGAAAACAAACCCGTACTTGGCCAGCGCCACGGACTGGCCGCTGAGTGCCTTGCTGACCCGGAACACGAAGTCACCACCGTACCGGTTGAAATCCATCATGCCCACCTCAAAACGCAGGACTTCCGGAAAGAAGGACTCGGACTGATACATGGTGGCCAGATCGGTGACGATAATGCCCGTGCCGTCGCGGCGGGTTTCCTCGATGCCGGCACTGACCAGGTACTGGGCCCGTGCCTCCGAGAGCATGGAGATCAGGGCGTCGTTGCCCAGGTGATTGGCGCCATTGATGTCGGTGATCCGCACCGGCAATTCGGTGCTGAACTGGAAGACATCGTCCGGGAAATCAAGCTTTAAGCGGGCCATGAACATCTCTCTGGCGTAATGAAAGGGTGAAAAATCAGGGGCTGTAGTGTAACAGATTCGCCAGGGGCCCGGACCTCAGCCGGACAAATGCATCTGGCGCGCAATAAACCGCCGCAACGCCTCGGCTTCTTCCTGGCTGCGCAGATCCCGCGCCAGCACAATCTGCTTGCCCTCCCCCTTGAGAGACAGGCGATAGCGGGGCTCTCCGCCCGTCAGCAAAGGCGGCACCAGCAGCGGGGTCAGCTCCAGCTGGCGGGATTCCGTCAGGGGGCCATGACGGGCATAAAGGGGGCGACCAAACCAGTGCCGGATCAGCGTGGCCTGACCCGGACGCAGCCAGATCCGCCCCAGGCGGCCCATCAGCCAGAGGGCCGCCAGACCGGGAAGCAGGGCCAGCCAGAGCCCTCCCAGCCAGCCCGTCAGTAGCGCCAGAGCCGCGCAGGCCAGTGCCACCAGGCGGGGTGGCGAGGCGGCGTCACGGAACTGCAGCCCCTCATCGGTCTCCTCCAGGGCCAGCCGCGCCTTCAGCGCCTCTGGCAATCCGTTTTCCGGATCGGCCTCACGGGCCCTGTCACTGCGGTAGGACTCCGGCAGCGGCGTCTCTGCCGTGGCGTCACCGGGCTGCACACTGGGGCGGAAGCGCTGCACGGCCAGTGGCCGCCCGTCCAGGTCGCCGGTCAATACCAGCTCCCAGTAGTGGTAGTGCTGCCACCGGTCCTCCTCCAGACCGGGTTTCGCTTCACTGCCTGCCAGGCCGGGTGGCGGGGAAAACTGAAAATGCAGATCCACGCCATTGTCACGGGTGATCGGGTACGCCGGCTGTCGCGCCTGCCAGCGCACGACTTTACGATGCTCAATGACATGGCCCCTGTACCGCTCCTGAACCTGAACACAACGCAGAAGGAAAAACAGCCGCCCACCGGTTATCTGCGGATTATCCGACTGAACTCGGCCCGCCACATCCCCCTGCAGCGCACCCGGGTCCGGTGCCAGGCTGAGGGTCAATGGACCGGGGTCCAGCCGAAAAAGACGGCTGCGTTGCCACTGACCCAGGCAATACAGCGCCAGTGCCAGCAGCACCAGCGCCATAACAGGGTGCCCCCCTGCCAGCAGTGCCAGTGCACCGGCCGCCAGAGCGGCGACCAGTATCATCCAGACAGCCGTGGCCTTTCTGCGGGATTTACCGGGATGACTCATTCCGGGTTCCTGTGACTGTGGATGGGCCGTGCAGCCGGGTGACATCCGCGGCCTGGGCTGCAATGGCAAAAAGTACGTAAAAAACAGATAGCCCTGCTCATTAAAGGACCCATTGCCTCATGTTCCGCATTCTCTTACTGGTAACGCTCAGCCTGTCCCTGATCGGCTGCAGCAGTACCCGCCTGGCCTACCACCAGATCGGCTGGTGGGCTCCCTGGGTGGCACGGGAATATGTGCCACTGGACCGCGGCCAGCGAGGGCTGATGCGCTCCCGGGTTCAGTCACTGCGTGACTGGCACTGTGCCAGGGAAATGCCCCGTTACAGCCAGACGTTGCAGCAACTCCGTGAAGAGCTTGGCGGACCACCACCAACGGCGGCAGAGCTGGCCGGCTGGCTGGAACAGGCTCAGGCAGCTTACCAGAGTCTGGCGCAAAGGATGGCGCCTGCCGCAGCGGAGCTGCTGGCCACTCTGGACGACAGTCAGGTGGAGAGTCTGCGGGAAAATCTGGCGGAGAAAAACCGCGAACTGGAGAAAAAGTACCGGGAACCAGCCCTTGAGGACCAGATTCAAGAGCGGCAGGAGAGACTGATCGAGCGCCTCGAAAAGCTGTTCGGCCCGGTTAACGACCAACAGCGGTCACTGGTTGGAAACTGGAGCCAGACCCTGGGCAACCACAATGAGAACTGGCTGGACAACCGTTATCGCTGGCAGGGTGAGCTGTTTGCTGCCCTGGAAAAAAGGGACCAGGAGAGCCGGTTTTCAGTGCAGCTGGCACAGCTTCTGGAATCCCCCCGGGCCTTGTACAGCCCGGGCTACGCGGAGCAGTCTGCCTGGGCCCGTGAGCAGGGCATTACCCTGGCGGCCAACCTGCTGAGGAGTGCAGACCGGGAACAGATGGCCCACCTGGATGCCAGACTGGCAGACTGGCAATCCCTGCTGGAGAGTCTTTCCTGCGGCTGATGGCTCCGGTCGGCCCTTATTGCCGGGCTTCTATAAGAGGCCCGGCTCACAGACTCTGCTCAGGGGGGTCGAGAATCACTGGCAAAGGGACTATGCTGAAAATACCGTCAACTGTTCCATCAACCAGCGAGGGCCCACAGATAACCGTACGCATCACAAACACCGGATCCCATAAGTTGAAGTTGAACCTGTGCCAAGAGCGGGAGGTCACCGTGAACAAATGGATGCAAGATGCCATAACCCTGGCCCATGCCGGAATACTGGGCGAATACGATGTTCCTCCTACCGCCATTGTGCTGGCGGACGGCAACAACCATGTGCAGCTGGTCCTGGGCGGACTGAAGGACGAGCAGGAGACCGAGGGCTGGCAGGACGCACTGCGTGCCATCCGCGAAGAACTGGATGCGCCGGCCGTACTGCTGTACTTCTCCGCCTGGACCACGGTGCAGCACGAGGGCCGGGACGAGTCTCTGGATACGCTGATTGTGCAGATCGGCACACCGGGGCGCCTGCATTTCCGGGCCTATGAGCAGCTGCGGGACGAGCAGCGTGGCATGGTCACCCACCTGCGCGAGCTTACCCAGCTGCGCGAAGACACGGTGCCGGACGCCGACACCCCCATGCAGCCCAACCTGGGTGATGTCTTTGCCCCCACACCGGCGTCTTTCAAGGAGTCCAACATGTATCTGGACCTGATCGACTCGGTCACCGAGAAACTGGACGAGAAAGCCCACTTCAATGGGGAGCTGCACAGCCAGCTGCACTGAGCCAGGCCAGCCGCCACGGCGTATCCATGGTATCTGCCAATTCCGGAGTTGCCATGGATACGCTCTATTACGACGGACAGTGCCCCCTCTGCCAGCGGGAAATGCGCACCCTGGAGCGGTTGCGGGGTAACCACCTGCAACTGCTGGACATCCACAGTCTGGCGCCCGATCCACAACGCCCACCAAACCAGCAACTGCTGTACCTGCTGCATCTGCAGACCGGCAGCGGTGACTGGCTGGTGGGGCTGCCGGCCAACGTCCGCGCCTGGTCCCATACCCCTTACGGTCCTCTGTTTCGGCCCCTGTTATGGCCAGGCATCCGCCAGTTGGCGGAAAGGGTCTATTTTGCCTGGGCCAGGCAGCGCTATCGCAAGCGCTATGGCTGCATCCCCTGTGGCCAGGACCCCCGCGGCTGACCCGTGAACACCGGACAGCCTGTCCGTTTTGCCTGACCGCAGTAGACGGCTTCCGGCCAGGATCCTGGCCGGTGCGGCTTTCATTGATTAATGATAAGCATTATCATTGGGTTTTTATTTCCCCGTCCACACTCACACAGGTCTTCGGATCATGGAAAGCTCGCAACAAGCCGGCCTGCTCGCCCCGCTTCAGGAACTTCTGGCCATGGGGGGCCCCGCCATGGCGGTACTGCTCAGCCTCTCTGTGATTGGCCTGGCGGCGGCCCTCTATACGTTTATCCTGATGGTGGTCGCTGCGCCGCGCCCCACCCGCCCCATTGAGCAGGCCGTGGTGCAGTGGTGCCATGGCGAGGGGGTACAGGCACGGCGCCAGCTGGAGGCCCAGCGCAACCCACTGGCCGGGCTTCTGTCCTTCGCCATGGCCTGCCGCCAGCAGGGCAAGAGCGCCGGAATGCTGCGCGAGGAACTGGCCCGGCGGGCACAGCGTCTGGTGGCGCCCTTTGAATCGCCACTGAAACTGATCGAGGTGATCGCGGCACTGGCACCCCTGCTGGGCCTTCTGGGCACCGTGATGGGCATGATGACCGCCTTCAGCACCATGGCCGGCAGTGAAGGCCAGGCCAACCCCAGCGAACTGAGTGGTGGCATCTATGAGGCCCTCTCCACCACCGCCGCCGGCCTGATCATCGCCATCCCCTTTGCCGCACTGGCCGCCTGGCTGGAGTTCCGGCTGCGCCGCACACAGCAGCATATCAACGATTACCTGGTGCGCATTTTCCAGTCGCCGGACACTCTGAGAGCCCGCGACAGTGGCGACTCCCGGGAAGGTTTTGCCGATTCCGCCAGTGAATCCCCGGCCAGGGACAGTGCCCAGAACCATGCAATGGCTTGAACCACGCCCTCACCGCCGACTGCCCATACGCCTGACACCACTGATTGATGTGGTGTTTATACTGTTGCTGTTTTTCATGCTCACATCACGACTCACGCCCATGGGTCTGGTGCAGCTGGACACGGCCTCTGAGCGCAGCACCAGCCCCAGTGAACAGACAGAGCCGGCACGGCTGCACATCGGCAGCGGTCGGCGCCTGCTGTGGCAGGGGGAGGCCCTGGACGCCGAGGGCGTGGAGCAGAAACTGGCGCAATACCGTGGCGACGCGGTGCGCCTGAGTACCGCCGAATCCGTGCCCCTGTCGGAATTCACACTCTGGCTTGGGAAAATCCGCAGCCAGGATCTCGAGCCCCTGTGGCAACGCCTTGATGGCGAACGGGAGTCGCCATGACTCTGCCCTCTTTCCTGCCCCCCCACACCCGCCCCGATGAGGGGCTGACGGACCGTCTTGAGGACGGGCTGCTGCCGTTGATCAATGTGGTGTTCCTGCTGCTGATGTTCTTCCTGATTCTGGGGCTGATCATGCAGGACTCGGTGCCGCCGCTGCCCCAGACCGCCGCCAGCGCCACTGAGCGCAACCCACGGCTGGACCTGGTGATTGCCGCCGATGGCAGCCTGCAGCACAAAGGCGAGCCCATCCGTGCCGACCAGCTTGGCGACCGGTTGCCGGAATACGATGAAAACCGTCGCCTGCGGGTGGGCGCCCACCAGGATCTGGCCATGAGCGACCTTGAGGCCCGCTTCCGGGATCTCTCCCAAGCGGGGCACCCGGAAGTGATTCTGTTGACGGATATCGAACCATGACCCCCAGCCAGCGCAAATGGCTGGCGCTGGCCGCCACGGTTCTGGCCCTGGCCGTGCACGGCGCCATAATCTACCAGCACCCGCTGGAAGAAATCCCCAGTCCGGGCCCGTCGGGCCCCCAGGGTTTTGTGGTCAGCACCGCCAGCACCCCTCCTTCCGGCCAGCCAGAGGAAGAGCGGGAACCGGAGCCTGAACCAGAACCGGAACCGGAACCTGAGCCGGAACCTGAGCCTGAGCCTGAGCCTGAGCCTGAGCCTGAGCCAGAGCCTGAGCCAGAGCCTGAGCCAGAGCCAGAGCCAGAGCCAGAGCCAGAGCCAGAGCCTGAGCCAGAACCTGAGCCAGAACCTGAGCCAGAACCTGAGCCCGAACCTGAGCCCGAACCTCAGCCCGAACCTCAGCCCGAACCTCAGCCCGAACCTGAGCCGGAACCTCAGCCCGACCCCAATCCGGCCTTTGAGGATGTGGAGCCGGTGGAAAATCCGGACGAGGATTTTGCACAGGAGCAGGAGGCCGGCAGCGAATCACCGGACCAGCAAAGCGAGGCGGTGACCCTGACCGGTGGCGGCAGCCAGGACAGCTACCTCGCGGAACTCTCACGGCACCTGGCCAAGCATTACGAATACCCCCGCCGCGCCCGTCGCATGGGGCAGGAAGGCAGCGTCCGGCTGTCACTGCGATTCGCCCGAGACGGCGAGGTGATCGAGGCGCGGGTTGAGCAGGGCAGCGATTACCGCCTGCTGGATGAGGCCGCACTGACCATGCTTAACCGCGCCTCCCCGCTGCCCGGCGTCCCAGAGGACATCCCCGGTGAGCGCTTCCGGGTGGAGCTGCCGGTGCGCTTCGAGATGCGTTGAGGAGCCCGCTGCGTCGGCTGGCCCGGACAGACGGGTTGCATTACACTGAATTGCTCCGGAAATCTGCCACAAGCCGCTGGCCGGGCTGGCCAGGGGCCGGGGCAGCCCCCCCCCCTTGTCGCCAGTCGCTCTCGCCAACAGCGGGAGGCACCGTCAATACTCTCATGATGATCACAGGAGGCTGACCTCTGGAAATTTTCAGCCTGCCGGGCGAACTCAGCCCACTGCTGGTGACCCTGCTGATGGCTGCCGCCGCGGTCACCGCACTGATCACCTCACTGTTCGGCGCCGGTGGTGGTCTGGTACTGCTGCTGTTGATGGCGCTGGTGATACCACCGGCCGCTCTGATCCCGGTGCACGGGCTGGTGCAGCTGGGCTCCAATATCAGCCGCGCCACCCTCACCTGGCGCCAGATCAACTGGCGAGTGATACTGGCCTTTGCCCCCGGCACCCTGCTGGGGGCCTGGCTGGGCAGCCTGGTTCTGGTGCAGGTGCCGGATTCACTCTGGCAGCTGAGCATTGCCCTCTTTGTGCTCTGGCTGTGCTGGGGCCCGCCACTGCCCGGGGCAGTGTTCGGTCCCGTGGGTATCGCGCTGGCCGCGGCCCTGACCGGTTGTGCCAGCCTCTTTCTGGGGGCCACAGGGCCGCTGGTGGCGGCCTTTATCAAACAGATCCCACAGCCACGATTCGCCACCGTCGCCACCTTTGCCACCGCCATGACACTGCAGCATGCTCCCAAGGCCGTCCTGTTCGGCAGCCTGGGATTTGTGCTGATGGACTGGCTGGGCTTTGTGGTTCTGATGGTAATGGCCACCCTGGCCGGCAACCGCCTGGGACTGGCTCTGCTGGGGCGTATCAGCGATCACGGCTTTCACCGGCTTTTCAATATCGCCCTGACACTGCTGGCACTGCGGCTGCTGTGGCAGGCTTACAGCGGCGGCTGAATGACAAAATTTGTCATGGGCCTTGAATCTTTCCACATCTGGCCGATAGTCATGTCAACTGGCACAAAAAATTCAACAGATGAGTGAGCATTTGCTGACCCAAGTCATAAAACCCCTATTCAACCGTTAAAACTGACTTTGTCCGTCGAGGTAGTGCACTGATGCGCCGCAATCTTCCCGTGAACAACACCGAGTACCAGGTCCATGACCACAAGCCGCTGATCACCACCACCAACGAGCGGGGCGTCATACAGGACTGCAACGATGCCTTTGCCGAAATCAGCGGCTTTACCCGTGAGGAACTGGTGGGGCAGCCCCACAACATTATCCGCCACCCGGATATGCCCGAGGCGGTGTTCAAACACATGTGGGACACACTCCAGGCCGGTCAGCCCTGGATGGGTGTGGTGAAAAATCGCAGCCGCGACGGGGGCTTCTACTGGGTCAGTGCCTATGTCACCCCGGTGCGGGAAAACGACCGTATCGTGGGCTTTGAATCCGTACGCAGCCGCCCCCGTGCCGACTGGGTCCGGCGGGCGGAGCACGCCTATGCCCGCATGCGCAAGGGCAAAGGCCCCCTGAGCCCCCTGGCTGAACTGCCGGGTTTGCTGCAGCGTGCCGTTCCAGCGGCCATCACCGCCGCCGGTGCGCTGATACCACTGGCGCTGGGTGGCGGATCCGTTCTGGTCAGCGCCGGTACTGGCGCCGGCTTTCTCCTGGGCTTCGGCTTCCAGTACCGGGCAGACCGCCGTGGCGTGGAAAGCAGCCTGGCACTGCGCCCGGAAGCCTACAGTGACCGCCTCAGTGCCAGCATCTACTCAGGCCGCAGCCACCTGCACCGGCCACTGGAAATGCTGCTGCTCAGTGAACAGGCCCGACTGAGAACCGCCATCACCCGCATGGACCAGCTGGCACAACGCCTCACCGAACAGGCGGCGAAGAACCACATGCAGCACCAGACCGGCAAGGAGCAGATTCTCGAGCAGCAGGCGGAAACCGACCAGACCGCCTCCGCCATCAATGAGATGACCGCCTCCATCGCCGAGGTGTCACAGAGCGTCAACCACAGCGCCCAGCAGGCGGAGACCGCCAACAAGGCCACCCGGGAGATTGCCCGGCTGGCCGGGGAAAGCTCACAGGCCATCAGCCGCCTGGCGGACAGCGTGGGTGAGGTGAATACCGTGATCACCCGACTGGGCGAGTCCACGGACAAGATCGGCGCCGCCACCCAGCTGATTACCGATATCGCCGAGCAGACCAACCTGCTGGCCCTGAACGCCGCCATCGAGGCGGCCCGTGCCGGCGAGCAGGGGCGCGGCTTTGCCGTGGTGGCGGACGAGGTGCGCAAGCTGGCCGCCCGCACCGGGGACTCCACCCAGCAGATTCACGACATTATCCAGAACTTCCAGAGCCAGGTGAAAGAGGCGCTCAGCGCCACGGAAACCAGTCGCAGCCATGCCGACGAGGGCCTCAGCTCGGTCCGGGGCACCGAGAACCAGCTCACCCAGGTGGTGGAGAGTGTGGATACCATCGCATCACAAGCGCTGCAGATGTCCTCCGCGGTGGAAGAGCAGAACCAGGTGGCGGAGCAGATCAACCAGCAGATCACCCGCATCGCGGAGCTGGCGGATGCCAGCAGCAACAACGCCGAATCCGGCGTGGAAGGCAGTGCCGCCCTGGAGAGCATGGCGGAAGAGCTGTACTCACTGGTGGACCGCTTCCGGGAGCGCTGATCGGCGCCCCGGTTACCGCAACGGATTGCCATGGTGTAACCTTTGCCCAACCCCTGCATCTTCAGGGTAGTATTGGAACGTAAAAGGATGAGATCCCCTGATTATTCAGTCGAGGCATGCACCATGAGCACTCCAGTATTGCGCAATCCGGCCATCACGGCGGTCCGTTCCGCCACGCTGCTGGTCATGGCCCTGTTTCTGCTCAGCGGCTGTGCCACCTATGTGGTGACGGACCACGACGCCGATGCCGGCTTCGACCAGTTAACCAGCTACACCCTCAAGAGCAGGGGCGAAGACGACGGCGAGTCGGTCAAATCCCTGGACAGCGCCCGAATCGAGGCCGCACTCAACCGGGAACTGACGGGACAGGTGGGCATGAGCCAGGCCCGGGACCCCGGGGAAGCGGATCTGCTGGTGCGCTACTGGATCGAGGACACCAAGCGCACGGAAAGCACCGGCCCCACCTTCGGTTTTGGCTTTGGCAACAGCCCCTTTGGTTTTGGCGTGGCCACGCAACAGCCCACGCGGGAGATCCGTGAAGGGAAACTGATTGTGGAGCTGGTCAACCGGGAGAACCGCCAGGCGGTATGGCGCGCCACCGGACAGAAGAACCTCAATGAGCAGATGTCCCCGGAGGAGCGGCGCCGCCTGATCGACCGTCTGGTCAGTGAAATGTTCAAGCGCTACCCGCCCCGTTAAACCCACAGGCTCCGTGAGAATGGACAGGCAACAGGCCAGGGACCTGGCGCAACTGATGGGCGAGGTCACCGAGTCGGTGCTGTGGCCGGCCTGGCGCTGCCCGCCGGGGGTGCAAATGCACCGCCTTGAGTGTCGCCCCGGCCGGGGGCGGGCTACCTATCACCGCCACCGGCCAGAGGGCCAGCAGCATGAGATTGTCTATGGCACCCTGATGGTGGCGGACAAGGCGGACCCGGCCCAGTGCGCCGGCTGGCTCTCGGCCCGTGAGATCCGCCACCGGGGCTACTGGCAGGGTGAGCTGTCCATGCTCAACCTGCTGGCCCACACCTGCTGCCATGAATTCGCCCACCTGCAGCAAAGCCTGACCCGCCCACGCCGCCGTGGCCAGGTGCATACCCGCCATTTTTACCGCCTGCTGGACGACCTGCATCATTGCGGCGCCGCCGACCGGCTGCGTGATGCCCTGTTTGAGACCGCCAGGATGCGCCGGTTGCCCATCAACCCCCAGCCCCACCGGCTGCCGGAGCCCCGCCAGTGCCTGGCACAGTTCGCACCGGGTGACCCTGTGGTTTTCGGCCAGCCACCGGCGTTGCGCAGCGGCACCGTGCTGCGGGTCAACCGCAAAAGCTGCACCGTGGAGGGCACCGGTCGCTCACGGGGGCTGCGCTTTCGCGTGCCCCCCTCGCTGCTGTGGCATGAAGACGCCTGAGAACCGCCGGGCCCGGCCTCACCCCTCCCGAATCTCACACGGAGTGTGCCTCGCCGCCGGTCCCCGCCTTTGAAGCGTCACTGACCAGCGCCTTGAGCTCGGGGATACAGGAGCCGCAGTTGGTGCCGCACTGCAGGGTCTCACCCAGTGCGGACACGGAGTCACAGCCTCTGGCCACCGCCTCCCGGATGGTCGTCTCCCCCACCTGGAAACAGGAACAGACAACAGGACCGGTATCCGCCATTCCCGCCGCACGGCCGGCCAGAATCTGTCGTCGGTCCGCCGCCTCCAGACCGGACTCGGCGAAGCGCCCGTCCAGCCAGGCCAAATCCGGAAACCGGTTGTCCGCCTCCACCAGCAGCACCGCCTCAAGCCGTCCCCCCTTGAGCCAGGCGCCACGGTAACGGCCGCAGGGGGGGTCCGCCAGGCTGATCTCAGGGGCGCGGCCCAGCCAGTCCGCTGCCAGTGCCGCCCAGTCCTCTCCCGTCACTGGCTGCTCACCGGCCAGATGCCAGCTGTGGCAATGATTCAGTGGCACACGGGTCCAGTAATCGGGCTTCCACGCCCCGGCGGGTTCCGACCGGCACAGCAAACGGGCCTGCCAGCGGGCCCGGAAGGGACTCAGTGCGACCGCCCCCTGCTTGCTCTCGGGCTGGCCGGAGTGGGGGTCGGTCACCGGTGCCATCAATCGGCTGACCACCGCCTCGGCGGAGAACTGGTCGTTCCAGTGAATGGGTACAAACAGCTCCCCCACACGCTGATCCTCCGTCGCTGTCAGGCGCCCGAGAAAACGACCACGCCCATTGTGGGCCCAGGCCAGCGTCCCGTCGGAGAGCTCCAACCGCTCCAGGTCCTGCGGGTGAATGGCAATAAAGGGTTCGCTGCGGTGTTGCAGCAACCGGGGGGCGCGACCGGTGCGGGTCATGGTATGCCACTGGTCCCGCAGCCGGCCGGAATTCAGTCGCAGCGGGTAATCCAGGCTGAGTGACTGCTGCGGCCCTCGGGGTTGCACAGGCAGCAGCCTGCCGCGGCCATCCCCTGTGACAAAGCGCCCGTCGCCGAACAGCCTCTGGCGGCCAATGCCACCGCCACCGGCGGGCAGTGGCCATTGCACCGGACCCAGCTGCTGGTACTGCTCATCCGTGAGTGTGGCCAGTGCGCCGATATCGAACACCCGCTGGCCGTGATTGTTGTGGGCGGACAGGGCCGCATGCTCCCGGAAAATGGCCGCCGGGCCTTTGTAGTCAAAGCCCGCTTTGTGGCCCATGGCACGGGCCACCCGGCTGACAATCCACCAGTCCGGGCGGGCCTCTCCGGTGGCGGGCAGCAATGCCCTCTGACGGGAGATGCAACGCTCGGAATTGGTCACGGTGCCGTCTTTCTCGCTCCAGCCGGCGGCGGGCAGCACGATGTCCGCCAGCGCCAGTGTGTCCGTATCCTCCACACAGTCGGAGACAATCACCAGCGGGCAGCGTCGCAGGGCCTCACGCACCCGGTTGGCGTCAGGCATGGACACCAGCGGGTTGGTGGCCATGATCCACAGGGCCCGGATCTCACCCCGGTACACCGCCTCGAACAGGTCCACCGCCTTGTAGCCGGGCCCGCTGGCCATGGCCGGGGCCCGCCAGAACGCCTGCAGCTCCGCCACGGCCCCGGGGCTGTCGTAGTCCCGGTGGGCGGCCAGCTGGTTGGCCAGCCCTCCCACCTCACGCCCCCCCATGGCGTTGGGCTGGCCGGTGATGGAGAAGGGACTGGCTCCGGGGCGTCCCACCCGGCCCGTGGCCAGATGGCAGTTGATGATGGCATTGCACTTGTCGGTGCCGCTGCTGGACTGGTTGATACCCTGTGAGTAGAAACTCAGGGTGCGCGGGGTCTCACGGAACCAGTCATAGAACCGCCGCACATCCGACTCATCCAGACCACAGTCACGGGCCACAGCGGCGGTGTCCGGTGCGGAAGTCCTGGCCGCCGCCAGCGCCTGATCAAAGCCACTGCAATGGGCCCGGATATAGTCTTCATCCAGCCCCTCCCGCCGGGCCAGATCCACCAACAGGCCATTCCAGAGAATGGCATCGCTGCCCGGGCGCAGTGGCAGATGCAGATCCGCCAGTTCGCAGGAAGCATTGCGCCGTGGATCCAGCACCACCACACGCCGCCCAGGGTCACTGTCACGGGCGCGCTTCATGCGCTGGTAGAGGATCGGGTGGTTCCAGGCCGGGTTGGCCCCGGCGATCACCAGCAGATCCGCGTGATCAATGTCTTCATAACAGCCCGGCACCGCGTCCGCCCCGAAAGCCCGCTTGTAGCCGGCCACCGCCGAGGACATGCACAGCCGGGAATTGGTGTCCAGGTGCGGGGTGCCAAGAAAGCCCTTGGCCAGCTTGTTGGCCACATAATAGTCCTCCGTCAGCAACTGGCCGGAGAGGTAGAAACCGACACTTTCACGGCCATGACGGGCCTGTGTGGCCTCAAGCCCCCGGGCCACCGCCTGGATGGCCTCCTCCCAGCCCACCCGCTGCCCCGCCACTCGGGGCGAGAGCAGACGCCCTCGGGCGCCCAGTGTCTCATGCAGGCTGGAGCCCTTGACGCAGAGTCGCCCGGCATTGGCCGGATGGTCCGGATCGCCCCGCACCGGTGAAAGCCCCTCACCCCCGGCGGCGGCCAGTACGCCGCAGCCGACACCGCAGTAGGGGCAGGTGGTTGCTGTTTCACTCATGGGCCGGTCCTGTGTGGTTCGCCTGGATTCTGTGCCAAGAAAAAAGCCCGGGCACTGGAGCGGCCATTGGGGACGCTTCAGTGCTCGGGCTTCGTTGCCTGGCCAGTGGCTTGTGCCAATGGTCCTGTCTGTATTCTGCCAATAAAGAATGCAAACCGGGTGCCACCCACTACCAGGCGCCTTTTAAGGCCCTGTAGCCCGCTTTTGATGACCGGTTCCGGTAACAAGGGGCTGTTACACCCCCAGTGACGGCGTCATAACAGTGCAGGCCGCTCCATCCGGGTGCAGTCAAGCGCCCCTTACCCCGGACCGCACGGCGTCGGATACCCACCCAGCCCAACACGGGAGGGACTGTGCACTGAAATGGCCCGTCATTTGCTTAACCCTCCTTAGCCACAATGCGGCAAGAACCGGTGGGAAAACCGCAGACAGGGATACCGGGGCCCACAGCCGGTGAGCGCCGTAAGGACCAGAGAAGACCACCCCAACCCAGAGAATGCCATGGCCACAACCCCCGAAAACGTGCGCGTGATGCTGGTGGACAACGAGCCCGACCGGGCCCGTCTGGTGCGCGATGCCCTGGAATCCCAGGGCTACAACGTGATCTGCCAGCGGGACAGCACCCTGGGGCTGGTGGCGGCGGTGGCCAAGCAGGAGCCGGACCTGGTGATTATCGATATGGACTCGCCGGACCGGGACACACTGGACACCATGGCCGCCATGAGCGAGCACGCGCCCCGCCCCATTGTCTTCTTTGCCAGCGGCCAGAGTGACAGCCACACCATCCAGGACGCCGTCCGGGCCGGTGTCAGCGCCTACATTGTGGACGGGCTGGAGCAGCACCGGGTCAAGCCCATTATCGATGTGGCCATTGCCCGCTTTCAGTCTTTCCAGGCACTGCGCCATGAGCTGCTGGAGACCCGCACCGCACTGGACGAGCGCAAGCGGGTGGAACAGGCCAAGGGGCTGATCATGAAACACCAGGGCTGCGACGAGGAAGAGGCCTTCCGCACACTGCGCAAACTGGCCATGGACCGCAGCCAGCGGCTGGGGCAGGTGGCGGACGATGTGATTGGCATTTTTGCCGGCAAAAGCCACAGAAAACCGGGAGAGACCCCATGAGCGACCACCCCCTGCATCTGGGCTACATGCCCCTGCTGGATGCCGCACCATTGATTGTGGCCCGTGAGCTGGGACTGTTCCGGGAACAGGGGCTGCAGGTACGGCTGCACCGGGAAGTGTCCTGGGCCAGCCTGAGGGACAAACTCAGCGTGGGTGCTCTGCAGGGGGCCCAGATGCTCTCCCCCATGACACTGGCCGCCTCCATGGGGCTGGGGGCCCCACCGGTGCCCCTGACCTGTGCCATGGTGCTCTCCCGCAACGGCAATGGCATTACCGTCAGCCGGGCACTGCACGACCAGCTGCTGTCCACCGGACACGACCTGTCCCGCCCGGCCATGGCGGCAAAGGCGCTGGCGTTGTGCACCGCGGCTGCCCGCGAGCCACTGCGGGTGGGTATTGTCTACGCCTGGTCCAGCCATTACCTGCAGCTGATGGACTGGCTGGAAACCGCCGGACTGCGACCCGGACAGAGCCTGCAGGTGATCACCGTGCCCCCTCACCGCATGACCGGGGCACTGAGCCGGGGCGAGATTGATATGGCCTGTGTCGGAGAGCCCTGGAACTCACTGGCGGAGCTGGAGGGCACCGGCCACCTGCTGGTGACGGGCCACCAGATCTGGCAGAACGCCCCTGAGAAGGTGCTGGGCATGAGCAGCGACTGGGTCGAGGCCAACCCCCAGGTCCACCAGAAGCTGCTGATGGCACTGATCCAGGCGGGACGCTGGCTGGACAACCCCGTCAACCGGCCGGCCCTGCTGGACTGCCTGTCACTGCCTCCCTACCTGGATCAGGTGGTGGCGCCACTGGGCCGTGGCGGCGCGGCCCTGTTTCACCCCCGAATCCAGCAGCACTTCTTCCGACAGAGCGCCAACTTCCCCTGGCTTTCCCAGTTCCGCTGGTTGCTGGAGCGCATGATCCAGCGCGGCCAGATTCCCGGCGAGCACAGCGGCGCACTGCCACAGGGCCTGTTCCGTCCGGACCTCTACCGTCAGGCCGCCTCGGCGCTGAACCTGGACAGCCCCCTGAGCAGCGAGAAACCGGAAGGGGAGCACCCCCACCCCTTTACCGTCCCCGGCAGGGAGGGCCCCATCGAGGTGGGTTCCGACAGCCTGATGCTGCCCACACTGGATCCCATCCACTGACTCGGCGCTCCTGAGTGACTCTTTACGGTGCAGGGCACGCTGGCACTGCACCCAAACAGGGACTCCCGGAGCCGACCTGAAAACAATTCCTCACCAGAACAGCAACTTAATAATTGGCACGCATGATGCAGAACTGAATCTGACATGTATTAACCGACTCCCGGTCATGGCAACCGGACCACGACGTCCGGCACACAATGAACCCATACGGCACCGACGCCTGCACCCCTCACGGGGTGTGGGCGTTTTTTTTGAGGAGACAGACCATGAAACCCAGGCACTCCGGATCATCCAGATTCTCGCTGCTGGCGCCACTGACACTGGCACTGAGCCTTTGCGCCGCTCCACTGATGGCGGAGGTCGGCCCGCCGGAAAAAGAGGAGCTGACATTCGGCTTTATCAAGCTGACGGACATGGCGCCACTGGCCATCGCCGCGGAAAAGTACTTCTTCTTCGATGAAGGGCTCTTTGTGGACCTGGAGGCACAGTCCAACTGGCGGGTGCTTCTCGACCGGGTCATCAGCGGCGAGCTGGACGGGGCCCATATGCTGGCCGGACAGCCCATCGGCGCCAGCCTGGGGGTGGGCGGCAGCCAGTCGGACATCATCACCGCCTTCAGCATGGACCTCAACGGCAACGCCATTACCGTCTCCAATGGGGTCTGGGAGCAGATGCGCCCCCATGTGGCCAACCGGGAAGACGGCAAGCCCGCACACCCCATCAGCGCCAGCGCCCTGAAGCCGGTGGTGGAATCCTACAAGGATGAGGGGGAGAACTTCCGCATGGGCATGGTCTACCCGGTCTCCACCCACAACTACGAGATCCGCTACTGGCTGGCCTCCGGCGGCCTGCATCCGGGCTTCTACGCTCCAGGGCGAGGCGACAACAGCGGTATGCGCGGCGCCGATGTGCTGCTGTCCGTCACACCGCCACCACAGATGCCCTCCACCATGGATGCCGGCACCATTCAGGGGTACTGCGTGGGTGAGCCCTGGAATCAGCAGGCGGTGTTCTCCGGAATTGGCGTGCCGGTGGTGACCAACCACGACATCTGGCCCTACAACCCGGAAAAGGTCTTTGGTGTCAGCAAGAGCTGGGCCGAGGAGAACCCCAACACCCATATCCGGGTGGTCAAGGCACTGATCCGCGCCGCCCACTGGCTGGACAAGGACAACAACGCCAACCGCGAGGAGGCGGTGGCGATTCTGTCCGATTCCCGTTACGTGGGGGCGGATGCGGAGGTGATCGCCAACTCCATGACCGGCACCTTCGAGTACGAGAAAGGCGACAGGCGTGAGGCGCCGGACTTCAATGTGTTCTTCCGCCGCAACGCCACCTACCCCTACTACAGCGACGCCATCTGGTTCATGACCCAGATGCGCCGCTGGGGACAGCTCACGGAACAGCGCCCCGACGACTGGTACATGCAGAAGGCCAGGGACATCTACCGCCCGGACATCTACCGCAAGGCGGCCGAGGCGCTGATCGCGGATGGCCACATGAGCGCCGGCGACTTCCCGGACTTTGACGACATGGACGGCTTCAAACCGGTACAGAGCGACTTTATCGACGGCGTGCCCTTTGACGGGCGCAAGCCCAACGCCTACATCGACAGTTTTGCCATCGGCCTCAAGGGCGATGAGCAGCCATAAGGAGAGCACCATGAATCAGGCACCGGTCATTTCCACCATGAGTGCGTTTCTGCGCCAGCGCAGTCCGTCCCTTTCCCTGTCGGGCCTGCTGCGCACCCTGGGCATGCCCATCATCGGCATCGCCGTCTTCCTGCTGCTGTGGCAGCTGGCCTCACAGAGTGTGAATACCGCCATCGGCAGCCTGCCAGGGCCGGCGGATGTGTGGCACCAGTCCGGCAACCTCTGGGCGGATTACCGGGAAGAGCAGCAGCGCGCTCGTGAGTTCATCGCCATGCAGCAGGAGCGCAACGCACAGATCCTGGAGCGCAACCCACAGGCGGAGACCCAGATCCGGCCCTATTCCGGGCAGCCCACCTTCTTCCACCAGATCCTCACCAGCCTGGCCACCGTCATGGCCGGTTTTGGCCTGGCCACACTGGTGGCGGTGCCACTGGGGATTCTGGTGGGCATGAACCGGCACCTGTACGCCGCGGTCAACCCCATCATCCAGGTGTTCAAACCGGTCTCGCCACTGGCCTGGCTGCCCATTGTCACACTGGTGGTCTCGGCCACCTACGTCACCGACGACCCCCTGTTCTCCCGCTCCTTTGTCACCTCGGTGATCACGGTGTCCCTGTGCAGCCTCTGGCCCACACTGATCAACACCATGATGGGGGTGAACTCCGTCAGCCAGGATCTGCGCAACGTCAGCCAGGTACTGCGGCTGCCGTTTCTCACCCATGTGCGCCAGGTGGTGCTGCCATCGGCCATCCCCATGATCTTCACCGGCATGCGCCTGTCACTGGGGATCGCCTGGATGGTTCTGATTGCCGCGGAAATGCTGGCCCAGAATCCGGGGCTGGGGAAGTTCATCTGGGATGAATTCCAGAACGGCAGCAGCTCCTCACTGAGCCGGATCATGGTGGCGGTGATCGCCATCGGCGTGATCGGCCTGCTGCTGGACCGTGGCATGTTGCTGCTGCAGCGTGCCCTGTCCTGGGACAAGTCCTCGGCCACACAGTAAACACAGCCAGCCGCCACCCCGGAGTCAGGGGTGGCTGATCCAACACGGACTCCGGAGAAACGTCATGAACAAGCTCCATCTCGAACTCTCATCCGTCAGCATGTCCTTCCCTACCCCCAAGGGAGATTTTCTGGCACTGGACAAGGTCAACCTGAAGATGGAAAAGGGGGAATTTGTCTCCCTCATCGGCCATTCCGGCTGTGGCAAGTCCACGGTGCTCAACATTGTCGCCGGACTGCTCAAGGCCACTCAGGGTGGCTGCCTGCTCGACGGCCGTGAAGTGAATGAGCCGGGCCCCGAGCGGGCCGTGGTGTTCCAGAACCACTCACTGCTGCCCTGGATGAGCGCCTACCAGAATGTGGAGCTGGCGGTGAAACAGGTGTTCGGTAAAACCATGAACAAAAAAGAGCGCCGGGACTGGATCATCCACAACCTGGAGCTGGTGCATATGGGACACGCACTGGAAAAGCGCCCCGATGAACTCTCCGGGGGCATGCGACAGCGCGTGGGCATCGCCAGGGCACTCTCCATGCAGCCCAAGGTGTTGCTGATGGACGAGCCATTCGGCGCACTGGATGCACTGACCCGGGCCCATCTGCAGGACTCGCTGATGGCAATCCAGCGGGACCTGAACAGCACCGTGATCATGATCACCCACGATGTGGACGAGGCGGTATTGCTGTCGGACCGGATCGTGATGATGACCAATGGCCCGGAGGCCACCATCGGCGAGATTCTCCGGGTGGACCTGCCCCGCCCCAGGGACCGTGTGGCCCTGGCCGAGGACGGCGATTACAACCACCTGCGCCAGGAGGTGCTGCGCTTTCTCTATGAAAAACAGCAGAAGGTGCAGCCACTGCAACGCTCTGCCCCGTCGGCTGAAAGCCGGCCAAAGGCCACAGCGGCCAGCGGTGGCTGAGAAGCTCTCCCACGGCGGCTTTCGCACCACCCTGGTGCGCAGGCCGCCGTTATTGCACCAGAACCGCGGCCATAACCCGCAGGTCCACCCACGGCTTCCACCAGGACCTCCCTCAAAACAACAGGTTATTGAACTGGCACAGTTGATGCAGTCTTCATAACAGATATCGGGGTCATCCCCGATCACGGGTCGGGCACAGACGCACGATCCCACAGACATCACGGTCAAGCCTGGCATTGGCGCCTGCACTCCCTTACCGGAGTCAGGCGCCTTTTTTTTGGAGAAAACCCATGGACAGCACAGACAGACAGCACCTGGTGGTGATCGGCCACGGCATGGCCGCCCAGCGTCTGCTGCAGTCCCTCACCGAGCGGGGGGACTGCCCATGGCGGATCACCGTGATCGGTGAAGAGCCACAGCCGGCCTATAACCGCATACTGCTCTCACACTGGCTGGCCGGTGAGGCGGATGACAAGGCACTGGCCCTGTGCCGGGGTGACTGGTTCTCCCGACAGGGCATCCGCCGACACAGCGGTGACCCGGTCACCACCATAGACCGGAATCACCGGCAGGTGATCACCGCCGCCGGTGAGCGCTTCGGTTATGACCGGCTGGTCATCAGCACCGGATCGCGACCCACGCCACTGGGCATTCCCGGCGAGTCACTGGCCGGCGTGCAGGGCTTTCGCACCCTGGCGGATACCCGCGCGCTGCGGAACCAGGCCCGGCAAGGCGGCTCTGCGGTGGTCATCGGTGGTGGCTTTCTCGGCCTTGAGGCGGCGGAAGGGCTGCGTAAACAGGGCATGAGCGTCACCCTGCTGCACCGCAGCAGTCATCTTCTCAACCGCCAGCTGGACCCGGTGGCCGGGACCCTGCTGGCCGACACCCTCTGTGACCGGGGTCTGACCCTGCGACTCAACACCCGGGTGGCCGCCTGCCTCGGCGACCAACAGGTACAGGGGGTACGACTGGCCTGTGGCGACACACTGAAAGCGGACCGGGTGGTGATCGCCACCGGCATCACCCCCAACCGGGAACTGGCGCAAGACGCCGGACTGGAGTGCGGCCGTGGCATTGCCGTGGACGACACCCTGACCAGCAGCGACCCGCGCATTCATGCACTGGGTGAATGCTGCGAACTGGACGGACAGACATTCGGCCTGGTGGACCCGGTGCACCAGCAGGCACAGGTTCTGGCCGCCCGGCTGCTGGGTCAGCCGGTCACCTATAGCCCGGACCTGAGCGCCACCCGGCTGAAGATCAGCGGCATTGATCTGTTCTCCTGCGGCCAGGTGGTACCGGACCAGGGCACAGAATCCATTATCTACCACGACCGCCTGCACGGCGAATACCGCCACCTGCTGCTGCGGGATAACCGCCTGGTAGGGGCAGTGCTCTACGGCGATGCCCGCTCGGGGCCCTGGCTGCTTGGGCACCTGCAGGCAGGGACGGACCTGTCCCCCCGGCGGGAGGCTCTGGCCTTTGGCGAGGCCCACTGTGGCGACGAAAGCGAGGCGCAAGCGGCCTGAAGGATGACGAAACACAGGGCGTTGCCCGATGCGCCGTAACCGGCGCCGGCGGGGAGAACGCCCGGGATCAATGGACCCTGTTGCGGGTCCGGGAGAAGCGAGGAAACATTATGAGCAAGCAACTGATCGTGATCGGCAATGGCATGGTTGGCCATCATTTCCTGGAAGAGTTCGCCGGTACGCCAGCGGCTGAAGACTACAGGGTGACTGTTTTCGGCGAGGAAAAACTCTGCGCCTACGACCGTGTGCACCTGTCGGAATACTTCGACGGCTCCACCCACGAGGATCTGTCACTTGCCCCAGCGGACTGGTACGGGGAACAGGGCTTTGACCTCCATCTGGGGGAATGCGTCACCGGCATCGACCGCGAGAAACAGGTGGTGACCACGGATCAGGGAGAGTACCCCTACGACGCACTGGTACTGGCCACCGGCTCCTACCCCTTTGTGCCCCCCATCCCGGGCCATGAACGGGAACACTGCCTGGTCTACCGCACACTGGAAGACCTGGACGGCATCCGTGCCAGCGCCGAAGGCGTGAAGAAAGGGGTGGTCGTCGGTGGCGGCCTGCTGGGTCTGGAGGCGGCCAACGCCCTCAAGCAGCTGGGCCTGGAAGCCCATGTGGTGGAATTTGCCCCCCGGCTGATGCCGGTGCAGCTGGATGCCGAGGGCGGCCAGGTACTGAAGGAGAAGATCGAGGAGCTGGGTGTGCGGGTGCACACCGAAAAGGCCACCTCCGCCATCGTGCCCGGACAGGAGCACCGCCTGCGCATGGAGTTCGGCGAAGAGGACTTCCTGGAAACGGACCTGATTGTCTTCTCCGCCGGCATACGCCCACAGGACACACTGGCCCGGGCCTGTGACCTGGCACTGGGTGAGCGCGGCGGCATCGTGGTCAACAACCAGTGCGTTACCAGCGACCCGGCCATCTACGCCATCGGTGAGTGTGCCCTGTGGAACCAGCAGATTTTCGGCCTGGTGGCCCCGGGTTACACCATGGCCAAGACCCTCAGCGCCCACCTCAACGGGAACAGCGAGGCGGCCTTTACCGGCGCGGACATGAGCACCAAGCTCAAGCTGCTGGGGGTGGATGTGGGCTCCATCGGCGATGCCCACGCCAGAACCGCCGGTGCCCGCACCGTACGCTTCCTGGATGAGGCCGCCGGCACTTACCAGAAACTGGTGATCAGCCAGGACCGCAGCAAGGTACTGGGTGCGGTGCTGGTGGGGGACAACAGCCGCTACGACACGCTGCTGCAGTACATGCTCAACGGCATTGACCTGCCGGAGAACCCCCAGTCACTGATACTGCCGGACTCTTCCGGTGGCGCCCCCTCACTGGGGGCCGATGCCCTGCCTGAGACGGCGACCATCTGCTCCTGCCACAACGTCACCAAGGGGGACATCTGCTGCTCCATTGATGGGGGAGCCCAGGATCTGGGCACGGTCAAAGCGGAGACGAAAGCCAGCAGCGGATGCGGCGGCTGTGCCGCGCTGCTGAAGAACGTGGTGGAGTCTGAGCTGGAGAGCCGTGGTGTCGAAGTGAACAAGGATCTCTGCGAGCACTTCCCCCATACCCGCCAGGAGCTCTACCACCTGGTGCGTGTGGGCAAGGTGCGCACCTTCCGGGAGCTGATCGACAAGCACGGCAAAGGCCGTGGCTGCGACATCTGCAAGCCCGCCGTGGGCTCCATACTGGCCTCCTACTGGAACGAGCATGTGCACGAGCCGGACCATGTGCCGCTGCAGGACACCAACGACACCTTCATGGCCAATATGCAGAAAAACGGCACCTACTCCATCGTGCCCCGCATCGCCGGTGGCGAGATCACGCCGGAGAAGCTGATGGTGCTGGGGGATGTGGCCAAACGTTACGGCCTTTACACCAAGATCACCGGTGGCCAGCGGGTGGACCTGTTCGGTGCCAGCCTCAACCAGCTGCCGCTGATCTGGGAAGAACTGCTGAATGCCGGCTTCGAGACCGGCCACGCCTACGCCAAGTCACTGCGCACGGTGAAGTCCTGTGTCGGCAGCACCTGGTGCCGCTACGGGGTGCAGGACAGTGTCGGCATGGCCATCTTCCTGGAGAACCGCTACAAGGGCCTGCGCTCGCCCCACAAACTGAAGATGGGGGTCTCCGGCTGCACCCGTGAATGCGCCGAGGCCCAGAGCAAGGACATCGGCGTGATCGCCACGGAAAACGGCTGGAACCTGTACGTCTCCGGCAACGGCGGCATGCGGCCTCGCCACGCGGACCTGTTCGCCACGGACCTGGACGACCAGACACTGGTGCAGTACATCGACCGCTACCTGATGTTCTATGTGCGCACCGCAGACCGGCTGCAACGCACCTCCGTGTGGCTGGAAAACCTGGAAGGGGGGCTGGATTACATCAAGGACGTGGTGATCAACGACAGCCTGGGCATCGGTGCCGAGCTGGAAGCCCAGATGGCCCATGTGATCGACACCTATCAGTGCGAGTGGCAGAGCGCCCTGAGCGACCCGGAAAAGCTGCGCCGCTTCCGCGAGTTCGTCAACGACGAGCGGGAGGACCCGGTCCAGCAGTGGGTCACGGAGCGCGGCCAGAAGCGCCCCAAGGCCATGAGCCCCGAGGAAAAACTCATTGCGGTGGCCGGCTGATGACCCGGCCCCACAAACCCGCAACGCAGGAGAACAGACCATGACACAGCAACAGACCAACCCGTGGACAAGCGTCTGCCGCCAGCAGGACCTGGTGGCGGATACCGGCGTGGCGGTGTGGACGGAGGCGGGGCCCGTGGCCCTGTTCTATCTGCCGGACACACCGCAGCAGATCTTTGCTCTGAGTCATTACGACCCCATCGGCGGCGCCAATGTGCTGGCACGGGGCATTGTCGGCGACATCGGCGATGAACCGGTGGTGGCCTCCCCCCTGTACAAGCAGCACTTCAGTCTTCTGGATGGACGCTGCCTTGAGCGGGAGGACGTGCAGGTGAGCTGCTATCGGGCAAGAATCCATGAAGGGCGTGTGGAGCTGGCACTGGACCAGTGCCGGCAAAGGGACAGTGCGGTGGCCTGAACGGCCGCCGCGCTGTTTCCCGTGAGAGGGCGGACTCAGGAGGAAGAAGCCGCATCCAGTTGAGGCATGGGCTGGTCGGGCATGCTCTTCATGGCACTCTCACGGCGGTAGGCACTGGGGCTGATGCCGGTCCAGCGCTTGAAGGCGCGGGTGAAGTTGGCCGCGTCGGCGTAGCCCAGTGCATCTGAGATCTGCCCCAGGCTCAGCCGGGTGGTGGTGAGCAGCTTCTCCGCCCGCTCCAGGCGCACATCGTCCACCACCTCCTGGTAGGTGGCGCCTTCCCCCTGCAGGTGGCGCTTGAGGGTGCGCTCGGACATGAACAGCGACTGGGCCACCTGCCCCAGCCGTGGCGGGAAGGGGTGGCTGGTGGCGACAATGCGACGCACCCGGGGCCGCAGGCCCTGGTCCTGGGTCAGCTGATGCAGGGACTGCTCGCACTGGGCCCGTGACACCTGGGCCACCTCCGCATCGCTGAAGCGGATCGGGTAGTCCAGCCACTCCACGGGGAACAGCACGGCGTTGCGCCGGCGGTCGTAGCGGATGGACACCGGCAGTCTGTCACGCAGCCGCGCCACGCAGGCCGGCTCCGGCCCCTTGCGCTCGATAAAGGAGTCCTGGGTGCGAGCGCTGATGATCTGACGGCCCATATGGACACAGCCCACGGTCACCGCATCCAGCACGAAGTCCATCAGCGCCGCCGGGCCTTCGCCGTTGAACTCGATCACCGAATAACGGTCTTCCCGGTAGGTGTTGACCTGAAGCAGCGGCATGCGCAGTGAGATAAAGCGGGTGATCATGTCCAGCACCTCCCGCAGGTTGTCACTGCTCATGACCGCGCGGCCCAGTGGCCCATGCAATGGCAGACGCAGCTCTTCCGCGAGCAGAAAGCCCAGGCCGGGCTCCCGGGACTCGATAATGGCCCGGTGCATAAACACCGCCGCCGTGGAGAGGGGGACACGGGTCTCCTCTTGCAGCAGCGAATCCGGGTCCAGACCCGATTCCACCAGCAGACGGCGACTGTCCATCCCTTTGGCATTGAGCACCTGCTGAACCAGGTGCAGATAAATGGCAGGCAGACCCAGCCCGCTGTGATTGACGGATGTACTCATAAGTTGGCTCCACTTTCCTTGTTCCGGAGTTACGCCCTGATGTGCAGGGCTACCGAAAATTCCCGCCCGGCGGGCGGGGTTCCATGCATCTGCTTTTTTGCTTCCAGGCTGCAGCAGCTACAATGTTCCGGGAAAGTATGTCGCTAAATACATTTTCGGTGCCTTGGCATTGTTGACGGGATAATTTGCCACTCGGGCCAGTCGAAGTCAGTGAACCCTGGCTTTGCAGGCCTTTCTATGGTTAAGCTGGAGGCCTGAAACCCTTGACTGGAGGCGCTCTTATGACCATTGGACTGATTGGTTTCGGTGAGCTGGGCAGCGCTGTGGCGGAGCGTTTTCGGCGTCAGGAACATGCTGTAACTGTGTACAATCGCACACTTTCACGGCCACTTGCCCAGGGTCACGAGACCGTGAACACCCCGGCGGAACTCCTGCAGCGCTCCAGCAGCCTGATCCTTCTTGCACTGGCGGACACGGCCACGGTCAATGCCGTTCTCGGCGGCCAGGACGGGCTGCTGGCCGCGAATCTGGAAGACCGGCTGATTGTGGACCTCACCAGCCACAGTCCGGAGGAGGCCCCGGGGCTGCACGAGCGCATCCACCGGGCCGGCGGGCGCTACCTGGAAGCGCCGGTGGCGGGGACGCCGGAACAGGCCCTCACCGGGGAGCTGGAACTCTGGGCCAGTGGCCATCTGGCGGATTTCGAGGCGGCCCGCCCGGTGCTGGAGCTGATCGCCTGGCCCTGCATCCATGCCGGCGGTCCCGGTGCGGCCAGCCGCATCAAGCAGCATCACGATCAGACCGTGGCCGAAAGCCCCCGCTGATCCACCAGCCAGGGCACAAACACCGACGCTGGCTGTGGCCGTGCCAGCAGAAACCCCTGCACCCAGTCACAGCCGGAGTGCCGCAGGCTGTCCATCTGCGCCTCCTCTTCCACCCCCTCGGCGATGACACAGATTTCCAGCGTGTGGGCCAAATCCACAATGGCGGTAAAGATGGCCCTATCCCGAAGACCACTGGTAATGCCATCGACAAAGCTCTTGTCGATCTTGAGCAGATCCGGGGCAAAGGTTTTCAGGTAGTTGAGGCTGGAATAGCCGGTGCCGAAATCATCAATGGCGATGCGCACCCCCATTTCCCGCAGCTTCTGGAACAGGCGCTGGGCACTGGCCGGCTCCTGGATCAGCGAGCTCTCGGTCAGCTCCAGTTCCAGGCTGTTGCGAGGCACCTGATACCGCGCCAGAAGGCGCTCGATCGCCTCCGGCAACTGAGCATCGTACAGTTGCCGTGCCGACATGTTCACCGCCAGGGTAAAGTCGTCAAGGCCCTGGCGGGTCCACTGGCCCAGGTCCCGGCAGGCCCGCTCGATCACCCAGAGCCCCACCTGTTTGATCAGCCCGGTCTCCTCCAGCAGGGGAATAAAGGCCCCCGGTGAGATCATGCCCTGTTCGGGGTGATTCCAGCGCAGCAGGCATTCCGCCCCCACCAGCCGCCGGTCCGGCACGTCAAACTGGGCCTGGTAATACAGCTCGAACTCTTCCCGGGCCACCGCCTGGTGGATGTCCATCTCCAGGTGCAGTCGCGCGGCGGAGGCAACGGCACTCTCCTGGTGGAAGTAGGCAATGGTATTGCGCCCCTGCTCCTTGGCGCTGAACATGGCCACATCGGCGTTTTTCAGCAGTGTTTCCGGATCCCCCCCATCACAGGGGAACAGGGCCACACCGATGCTGACCGTGACATAGGAGTCCACCTGTTGAATCCGGTAAGGCCTTGAGAGACTGCGGACCAGCTCCGTGGCCACCCGCTTGTGGTCGCTGGATTCACTCTCCCGTGAAAGCAGCACGGCAAACTCATCCGCACCCAGCCGGGCAATAAAGCCACCCCCGGAGAGCGCCTGCTGCAGTCGTTGTGCCACCTGTCGCAACAGCTCATCACCGGCGCTGTAGCCCAGTGAATCGTTGATGGTCTTGAACCGGTCCAGGTCGATCACCATCAGCACAAAGGGATTGTCCGTTTCCCGGTCCAGACACTGGTGGCCGAGCCGTTCATGGAACAGGGCCCGGTTGGGCAGACCGGTGAGACGGTCGTAGTGGGCCTCATGGTAGAGGGCCTGCTGTTGCTGGTGTTGCTGCGTGATGTCCTGGGTCACACCCACCAGACGCTGCAACTGCCCCTCCTGGTCCAGAATCGGGTACACACGGTCATGCACCCAGCGCCACTGCCCGTTATGGCAGCGGATACGGTATTCCTGGCTGGTGGTGCAGGCCTTTTGCAGGGTGTAATCCAGTGACTGGCGCACCCTGTCCCGGTCTTCCGGATGCACGGAGCGCATCCACAGGCCCGGGTCCGCCACCAGTGCGTCCACGGACTGCCCCCAGAGTGCTTCAAAGGCCGGGCTGGCGTATGAGACGCTTTTCGTGGCGGGCTGATAGGTCCAGAAGACTTCCGGGATATGACGGGCCATCTCCACAAACCGCGCTTCCCGCTCCTGTACGGCATTGTGTAACAACTGCTGATGCCGGCGGCTTTGCTCAACGGCCCTGAACAGCTGGTTCATGGCCAGGTACAGCAGTGCCCCCGTCAACAGCACAAAGCCGATCCCTTTCCAGGTCTGCGCACTCTGAACCTGCCCGGGGACCATGGTCGCGACCAGGGCATCACTGAAGACAATCCATAAAAAGCCCAGCAGCAGGTAGCCCAGAGTGATCAGCCGCGGACCCTGGCGCAGCACGAAGGAAAGCCGCTCCGCCGAGGCCTTCTCGGCTGCTTTCAGTTGCTCGTCCATGGTCTGAAAAGCCTTCTGTGAAAAAACTTTAACGTTTTGTGGGGGGCAGTATAGTCAGATTTTGCCATTGTCACCCGCCATCCCCCAGTTGAAGATCCAGCCACAGGGGGTCGTGATCCGATGAGCGCCAGGGCCCCTCGCTGAACAGTGTTTCACGCTGTGATGGGGGCTTATCCTGTAAACGGTAACCCAGCACCGCGGGTTCGTCGGCGTTGACGGCCCAGTGGCCGATAGCGGCCAGTCTCCGCTGTACAGCGCTGTTGCCCAGTGCATGGGTCAGGGCCCCGGACTGCCCCCGGAACACATAGCTGTAGGCTTTGGCTGAGTCCTTTCCCATCAGGTTGCCAAACCCCTCCCTGGCCAGCCGCCTGAGGGGTGTCTCACGGGCATAGGCATTGAAGTCCCCCAGCAGCAGCACCGGCGTGTCATCCTCTACGGGCAGCGAGCCCAACCACTTCAGCAGTGCGCCGGCGGCCGCTTCACGACGCGGATTCCAGCAGGCCTGACCATCCTGCTGGTCCCGGTTCTCCCCCTGTGCCCCCTGGCAGCGTTTGGATTTCCAGTGATTCACCACCACCAGAAGCCGCCCGCCACTGGCCCTGTGGCGCAACCACTGGGCCAGTGGCGGGCGGTTGTGACGGGCAAAGGCCGGGTGCTCCGGGCTCATTGCGGCGCCTTCGGCAGCCAGCACCCGGTCGTCATAGATCAGCCCCACGGCAATCTCATCACCCCCAGAGGGTTTTGGGCCCTCCCCCGCCGGCCTTGCCCACTGCCAGTGCTCACCGGCCAGTGCCGCCAGGGAGGCCACGGAACTCTGGCTGTCATAGCCGTCATTGGCCACCTCCGCCAGGGCCACCACGGAGGCGCCAAGCCCCGCCAGTACCGCACCCAGCTTGGCCTCCTGCCGGGCCAGCTCACGGGGGCTGCGGGCACCACGGGCAGTGGGAAAGCCACCGGCGCCATTGAAGTAGTTCTCCACATTGAAGGCCGCCAGTCGCAGATGCTCCGGCGCCGCCGGAGACGGTGGCGGCGGTCGGGGGTTGTCCGGGTGGAACACCGGGGTGGTCAGTGGCTGCAGTCGCCACTGCTCGTAGCGATAATCCAGCACGCCGGTGACCGCATCCAGGCCATCCCCTACCCGGATGCTGTGTTCCGCGGACAGCCGCGGCGGCGGATAGGGGACGGGATCGGGAAACTGGCGGCGGCTGGCGTTGTCCAGCAGCAGACTCCGCGCCCGGTTCCGCGACGCCATGGCCCGCGCCGGCTCTCCGGGGGGCACCACCTGGGTGGGTATCATCAGCCGCTGATCCGCCAGTGTGAGGGCGCCATAACGGCCCAGTGCGTAGTTGCCGGTCACGGTCAGTGGCGGCTCAAGACGGATCACCATGGCCTGCAGCGCCTGCCGCCGTGACTCGCTCAACGGCAGCGAGACCGGCACCGGCAGCACCGGCCCGTGCTGGCCACAGCGGGACTCGATGCGGATGTCACTGAGCTGGGTCATGCCATGGAACTGGCTGACACGGCCTCTCAGTCGCAGACGCTCACCGGGGCTGACAGAGGCTCCGGGGGCAAACACAAACAGGGCCCTGGAGCCGCCGCCATCGGCCACCTCCGCCAACGGCTGCTGGAAGAAGAACCCCCTCAGCTGGTCGTCGGCGGTGAAATCCGCTGTCACCACCGCCTCGGTGGTCACCCATTCCCCGGCCCGTGGCGACGGGCTCCCCTGTAACCGGGACAGGGCCTCGGCGGGCTGGCCACAGGGGCCTTCGGCGTTGGCCGGCAGCGGATAGAACCAGTACGCCAGCAGGAAGTAACCCATTACCGCGGCGCCGGCCAGCAGTGGCCACCAGGCCCTGAGCCGTTGCTGCCAGTGGTTGGGGTTTGCTTTGGGTTGCATGGCTCAGGCCTCCCTGCCTGTGGACAGTGGCGGACCGCAGGGCCCTGTTCAGAGGGGAACCGCATTAAGAGTTGTTCAGACACCCTGGATCGTCGTTCGAGTGACTGGCCCGGGACCGTGCTTTAATCTAAACTGCGACTCCATTAATTGGAAGTTCCCCCGGGCCTCTTCTGAATCCCAATGGGCTCTCTCTGCACGCTGTTTTTCCGGAGTAGTACACAATGACGCGGGTGGTTTACGCCATGTCGGCGCTGATCTTCAGTATTGTACTGCTGGTCAGTGGCAACGCTTTTCTCAGCACACTGCTGGGGTTGCGACTGGATATCGAGGCCTTCTCCACCGCCACCATCGGCTGGGTGCTGGTGTTCTATTCCATCGGCTTCGTGGTGGGCACCCTTTACGCCGAGCGCATCATTCGCCGTGCCGGCCATATCCGCGCCTTTGCCGCCTTTTCCGCACTGCTGGCCTGCGCCACGCTGATTTACCCCATGGTGGTGGAACCCTACCTGTGGGGAGGCCTGCGTGTTGTCAGTGGCTTCGCCATGGCGGGGCTGATGATCGTGGTGGAAAGCTGGTTCAGTGCCAGTGCCACCAACCGCAACAGGGCCACTCTCTTTGCCGTCTACCAGGTGGTGTTCTACGTGGCGGTGGCGGGCGGGCAGCTGCTGATCAACCTGGGTGATCCGGCGGGTTTCATGGTGTTCTCACTGGCCGCCATTCTGATCAGCGCCGCACTGATTCCCCTGTCACTGACCCGCATGGAGGCACCGTCCATCGGCCACTCCGAGCGGGTGGGCTTTGGCAGTATTTACGAGGTGGCCGCCACCGGCCTGTCCGGCGCCATTGTCTGTGGCATCCTGATCGGCGGCTTCTACACCATGGGCCCCGTCTACGCGAGCCAGATCGGCCTGCCCATGAAAAGCATCAGTTACTTCATGGCCGGCTCCATTATTGCCGCCATGATACTGGCCTGGCCCATTGGCGTTCTGTGCGACCGATACGACCGGCGCCGTGTGCTGATGATGACCGCACTGGTGGGTGGTTTTGCCAGCTTTGCCACGGCACTGCTGGGGCAGTGGCTGCCGTCTCTGGTGATGCTCACCAGCGCCCTGTTTGTCGGCCTGGCGGCGGCTCTTTACCCCATCGGTGTGGCCATCACCAATGACCGCATGGCGTCCAGTGAGATTGTGGGAGCCAGCACCACACTGCTGCTGGCCTACGGCATTGGCAGCTGCATCGGCCCTGTGGTGGGGGCGCTGCTGATGGACCGGCTCGGGCCCGGCGGGCTGTTCCTGGGCAATGCCCTGTTTCTGTTTGTGCTGGCCGGCTATATCAGCAACCGCATCCGTCATACGCCGGATATCCCCGTGGCCGAGCAGGAAAATTACGTGTTCACCACCCCGGAAGTGGCGGTGGGCATGGCGGAAATGGACCCCCGTAATGACGACAGCGCCATCTCCATGGACGACATCGACCACGACCTGGTACGCAAAAACGGATGACCAATGCCGCAAAGCCGGTTATCTACGCAGTAATACTTATAGTCTCGCAGGACTGTCATAATTAGGTTAAATCTAATAACCTGCTAGTATTCACTCACCTTAAGATCCAGCCATACTGGAGAAATCGAGTTCATGCGCCGACAGTTTCCCTTTGCTCTTGCACGCCTGGCACGCCGATGGCGAAAACTTCTGGACGAGCGACTCAAGGACCTGGGGGTCACCCAGGCCCGCTGGACAACACTGGTGGCCTTGCACCGTGGTGGCGAGGGAGTGACACAGCGGGAGCTGGCCGAGCTGATGGCCATTGAGAATCCCACACTGGTGCGCCTTCTGGACAACCTGGAGCAGCAGAGCCTGATCGAGCGCCGCCCCTGTGAAAAGGACCGCCGGGCCCGGCGGCTGCACCTCACCCCTCAAGGGATGGCCTTTATGCAGACACTGGACGCCAGGGCCGAGTCGCTGCGGGACCAGATGCTGGAGGGCGTCTCCGACAAGGACCTGAAAACCTGCCTGAAGGTGTTTGACCAGGTCCTGAGCAATGCCGATCACATTCAGCGTCGTTAGGCCGTCTGTATCAGTCGCTGATGACGATTCTGTGAGATCCGCCCTCATGAATACCTGACACTTGTTCACTGACGTCCGAACCCTTATTCTGGCGGGTGTCGATTGAGTTGAGATCTTACGCCGTGCTGCGATTGCCCCAAATCCCTCCTGTCACTGCCCTGTTGCTGGCCGCCCTGTTAGTGAGCGGCGGCGCACAGGGCAGAACACTGCCCCTGGACAACGGCGATATTCTGGTGGGGGAGCTGCTGCACCTGCAGACCCGTTACGAGGACACCTTTGCCGACCTGGGGGAAATCCACGGACTGGGCTACCTGGAAATCATCCGCGCCAACCCGGAGGTGGATCCCTGGCTGCCCGGTGAGGGCACCACCGTCACACTTCCCACACAGCACCTGCTGCCCTCGGCCCCCCGGGAAGGCATTGTGGTGAATCTGGCGGAATACCGCCTTTACCATTTCCGGGATGGCGAGGTGGCCACCTATCCGGTGGGCATTGGCACCAGCACCAACCCCTCGCCGCTGACGGAAACCCACATCACCATGCGGCTGGAGCAGCCCGCCTGGTACCCCCCCTCCTCGGTGCGAAAGCAGGCCAGGGAGCGGGGTGAGACGGTTCCAAGGATGATCCCCCCCGGGCCGGACAACCCTCTGGGGCCCTTTGCCCTGCAACTGGAAGAAGCGGGGTATCTGATCCACGGCACCAACAAGCGTTTCGGCATTGGCCAGCAGATCAGCCATGGCTGCATCCGCATGTACAACGACGATATCAGCCGTCTAGTTTGGCAGGTGGAAAAGGGCACCCAGGTGCGCATTGTGCACGAGCCGGTGAAAGCGGGGGTTCAGGATGGCATTGTCTGGCTTCAGGTGCACGGGCAGTACGAGGAGCTGTCCGACGAGGAGCGTGAGCAGCTCTGGCAGCAAACCCAGGCAAAGCTGACGGGGCTCCAGCTGCGTCACCCGGAAATTGAACTCAACCGGGCCCGCATGGAAGAGGCGGTGGACAAAGCCGACGGCATTCCTCGCCGTGTGGGAGAGCAGCTGCCCGAGTCCATGGCCGTGCATTCACGGCTGCATCACGAGACCGACGACGGCGCCTGATTCCCACGGGCGCCTCTCAGCCCCGCCACCGGTTTTACCCTTCTTCCCCGCCCGTTTTGCTGAGCAGGTTGTCCAGGCTGGAGCCGTAATCCGGCGCGAATACCTCCAGGAAATAGACCACTTCCGGGATGGCATCCTGATGCAGACGGCGCAGTATCTGCTGACCGGCCTGCTCGAACTCCCGGTTGCCGGCGCGGATTTCCGCCTCGCACTTGAGGTACGCCGACAGTCGATCCGCCGCCTTGACCAGCTCCCGGGTTTCAGCGCTCCACTGCTCCTCGCTCAGGCAGGAACTGAATTGGGCCCTCAGCGACTCGGGCAGCAGCCCCAGCAGCTCCTGCTGTGCCTTGTGCTCAATGTCACCGAAGGCCTCCCGCATCACCGCCGAGTGGTATTTCACCGGCGTCGGCATGTCCCCGGTGATCACCTCCGCCGCATCGTGGTACAGCGCCGCCGTGGCCACCTCCTGTGGATTCACCCGGCCCTGGAAGCGGGCGTTGCGGATCACCGCCAGGCCGTGGGCCAGCACGGCCACCTCCCAGGAATGGGTGGCCACATCCTCTTCAATGGCGTTGCGCATCAGCCCCCAGCGGCGTATCCAGCGCAGTCGCCCGATGTAGGCAAAAAAGGGGCTGCTGCCCTCACTCATAGCCACCTTCCCGGATCAGCTCACGGGCTTCATCACTTTGCATATACTGGAGAAAATCCTTCGCCACCTGGCTGTCCGGGTTGAGCAGTACCGCCGCGTGCTCCAGTGGGTCGTGCATGTTCTCCGGCACCAGCCAGTAACGCCCGGGATCAATGTCATGGGCTTTGACCAGGCTCAGTGGCACAAAGCCCAGGTCCACGGAGCCGCTGTTGAGAAACCGGAAGGTCTGGTTGGCGGACTCACCTTTGACTTCCCGCCGAACCCGGTAACGGGAGCCGATCATCTCATCCAGTGCCTGTGCGGCCGCCTCGCCGTAGGCGCTTTGCCGGTCATCGGGTATGGCCAGACTGCGGTAGGACTCCTCCCTGAGCATCGTCTCGGGGCCATGGCCCTGGTCGTTTTCCGTCTTGTCCGCCAGCAGCACCAAGCGGCCGGTGGCAAACACAAACTCGCTGCCCTCAACGGCCATGCCGGCATCCACCAGGGCATCGACGCTGCCTTTGTCGGCACCGATAAAGGCGTCGAAGCCCACCTCCTGGCGCAGTTGCTCGGACAGTGACTCGCTGCCGCCCGTGACCAGTGTCAGTCGCTCATCGGTCTCCTGGAAAAAACGATCCGCCAGTTGCCCGGCCACCGCCTCGAAGTTGGACGCCACGGCGATGCGGGTCTGTCCCTGTGCCAGTGCGGCAAACAGCATTAGGACGAGCATGACTGTGGTGCGCGCCATGAAATTCTCCTGTCTGAAAACGGCTTTCCCCTGTCCTGTCCATGCAGCAAAGGGATTTATGGGGCATTATAACTGTCCGGGGCCCCTGACACATCCGCCCATGAAGAAACCCTCATAAGGGGCATGTCCAGCCATGGTGCCTGTGCCAACGGCCAGGGGCCCTGTAAAATAAACCTATTTGCGCCGGAGACAGAAGCCACCATGGATATCAGCGATCTGCGCCGTGACTTTGAAAGTGCCGGGCTGGACCGTAAGGACCTGCTTGAGGACCCAGTGGCCCAGTTTGAAGCCTGGTTCAGCGATGCCCAAAAGGCGGGCATTGAAGATGTGAACGCCTGCTCACTGGCCACCGCCAGCGCCAATGCAATGCCCGGCCTGCGGACCGTGCTGCTCAAGGGCTTTGATCAAAACGGTTTCGTCTTTTACAGCAATTACGACAGCCGCAAGGGGCGAGATCTGTCCGACAATCCCAGGGCGACCCTTCTGTTTCCCTGGCTGGCACTGAACCGGCAGGTCACCCTGGAAGGCCGCGTAAGCCGGGTCAGCCGTGAGGAGTCGGACCGCTACTTTCACAGCCGGCCCCGTGGCAGCCAGATCGGCGCCTGGGTGTCCCGCCAGAGCCAGTCCATCGGTTCAAGGGCAGAGCTGGAGCAGCGACTGTCGGACCTGGAGCAGCAATTCCAGGGCAGTGAGGTACCACTGCCGGATTTCTGGGGCGGTTACCGTCTGGTGCCGGACCGGGTGGAGTTCTGGCAGGGCCGCCCCAGCCGGCTCCATGACCGTTTCAGTTACCAGCGCCACGGGAGCGGCTGGTCACTGACGCGGCTACAGCCCTGATGACAGCCGCCACCGGGACGGCAGGCCCCCGCCTTTACTGGCGCTCACTGGACGGCGATCTGCCGCAAAGCAGCCAGCTGAACAGCGAACAGCGGGCCCGCCTTGCCACACTCGTCGAGCCCGGTCGGCGCCGTGAATACCGCCACTCCCGTGAGCTGCTGATGGGGGCACTGGCCGCCGAGAACCCACTGGCGGACCCGGAACAGGTCGCCGCAGTCGGCCCGCCACGCCTACCCCTCGGTTGCGGACTCCATGGCGCACTGGCCCACAGCCAGGGCCTGGCGGTCTGTGCCCTGCACCGGGCCGCTGTCGGGCTGGACCTGGAGCACCGACAGCGCCGGCCGCCGTGGCAGCGACTGGCCAGTCGCTGGTTCAGCCAGTGTGAACAGGACTGCCTGAACGCAATGACAGTGGCCATGGCGCTGGACCGCTTTCTGTTGCTGTGGACCCTCAAGGAGGCCTGGCTCAAGGCCACACACCAGGGCATCGCCAATACCCACCAGCAACTGCAACTCGCCGCCGGCGGCACGGACCCCTCCGACTGGCAACTGACCCTGCCCCCGGGGCAGCCCGGCTGGCAGGCAGCGGCGGTGGATTTCCGCGGCTACTGGCTCAGCCTGTTCTGGCAGGGACGGGGAACGTCATTACCACGGCCACCGGAGAAAAGCCGCCCCTGGCGGCTGCTGACGGACCTGGCGTGCCGACCCGGCGGTTGAGGCCGTGGGCAATCCCTGTTAGCTTCACAGAACTCTCACGGAGAGTCCCCCGCAAACCCCGTTTACTGCCACCCGGAGCGAGAACCAGAATGGCCCTGTTACCCTGTGTCGAGATCAACCCCAAAGGCGGCGATGCCGATGCCACCGTGATACTGCTCCATGGACTGGGGGCGGACGGCCATGACTTCGAGCCCATCGTGCCGGAGCTGAACCTGCCCGATTCCGCCCGTGTGCGGTTTATTTTCCCCCACGCCCCCTCACGCCCGGTGACCATCAATGGCGGTGCTTCCATGCCCTCCTGGTACGATATCCGCGCCATTGATATCGACCGCTCCGTGGACAACGAACAGCTCAGCCGCTCCGCCGAAGACGCCAGGGCCTTTGTGCAGCGGGAAAGGGAGCGGGGCGTGGCCGGCGAGCGGATCATACTGGCGGGCTTCTCCCAGGGGGGCGCCGTGGTGCTGCACACGGCGCTGACCCACCCGGAGCGCCTGGGAGGGCTTCTGGTGCTGTCCTCCTATTTTGCCACCGCCGACACCATCCAGCCCCACAAGGCCAATGCCGACCTGCCCATACTGGTCTGCCACGGCACCGCCGACCCCATGGTGCCGGAGCTGCTCGGACAGCGTACCGTGCACACCCTCAAGGCCCGGGGCTATCCGGTGGAGTACCGCAGTTACCCCATGCCCCATGCGGTGCACCCGGATGAGATCCGCCACATCGGCCAGTGGCTGAGACAGCGGCTGGATCGGTAATGGCCGGCGGGCGCTGCCCCTGGTGCGGCACAGCAGAGGATTACATCGAATACCACGACCGGGTCTGGGGGCGCCCCGTGGCGGACCCGCTGGTGCTGTTCGAGAAGCTCTGCCTGGACGGCCAGCAGGCGGGGCTGAGCTGGCTGACCATACTGCGCAAGCAGGCAGGCTACCGGGCGGCCTTTGCCGGATTCGACCCCTGGCGTCTGGCGGAATTTGACGAGTCGGACCTGGACCGGCTGATGACCAACCCGGACATTGTCCGCAACCGCCTCAAGATCCGCTCCGTGCTGAAAAACGCCGCCGGCTACCGGGCCATGGCCTCCCGTGGCGAGGACTTCAGCGTCTTCCTCTGGTCCTTTGTGCAGGGCCGCCCGGTGGTCCATGAATTCCGCCATTTCCACGAGATCCCCACCCAGACTGACGCCTCCAGGGCCATGTCCGCCGCCCTGAAAAAGCGCGGTTTCACCTTTGTCGGCCCCACCATCTGCTACGCCTTCATGCAAGCGGTGGGCATGGTCAATGATCACCTGCTGGGGTGCCCTGCAAGGAAGGAGACCCTCACCCAGAGCCAGGCCTTTTTCCTGCCGGGTGCGGACACATGATCAGCTGGCTGGCGGTGGCACTGGGCGGTGCGGCAGGCGGTGCACTGCGTTACTGGGTCAATGGCCTGGTGGTGCAGCGCACCGGCGAGGTCTTTCCCTGGGGCACTCTGCTGGTGAATCTCAGCGGCTGCGCCCTGATGGGGGCACTGGCGGTGCTGGCCGGCACACAGGGCGGCCTGGACAAGGCCACCATGGCCCTGCTGATGGCCGGTTTCTGCGGCAGCTACACCACCGTGTCCTCTTTCAGCCTGCAGACACTGATGCTGTTTCAGCAGGGGGAGGCCAGCCAGGCGGTGGCCAATATCATTCTGTCACTGTTCGGCTGCATGGCCACCCTCTGGCTGGGGGCCACCGGGGTGCGGCTGCTTCTGAGCCAGACCGGAGCGGTGCTTTGAGCCCCCGGGCCGCATTCTGGGTGGCCCTGGGCAGCCTGCTCGGCAGCCTGTCCCGTCACGCATTGCAGCAGTGGCTGCCGGAGGCCACATGGAGCGGGCTGCCGCTGGCCACACTGTCGGTGAACGTGGCCGGTTCACTGCTGATCGGCTGGCTGGCCGGACGTGCTATGCCACCCCACCCCACGCTCGCCACCCTCCATCGGCGCCACTTTGCCATGACCGGTTTCTGTGGCGGCTTTACCACCTTTTCCCTGTTCACACTGGAGACCCTGGTGCTGATCGAAACCGGTGCCTGGAGTCAGGCCTGGCTGAACCTGGGGCTGACCACAGCACTGGCGCTGGTGGCGGTCGCCCTCGGCTTCAGGATGGGGCGGACAGGGCGGAAACCGGAATAAGTCAGCGACCCCATACCCGATCCATTATGCCGCACAAGCACTATGGCCTCTATTGACTCAATTAATAGTGCTTTTTTTTCACCACAAAGCCATCCAGCCGCATACGCGTCTCGTAAAACCTTCCACATTCCGGAGGGTTTTTTATGCGAATCACCTTACAGCAACTCAAGGAGCTGACAGTCCCTGTCAGCCGCGTTGAGATCCACTCCATTGAAGGCAAGCACTATATTGCCCGCCTCTGGCTCAACGACCAGCTCTATATGCTCTCGGACAACGAGCACCAGACACTGCTTCTGCCCAGCAGCGCCGCCATGAACGATCTTCTGGATCATTACGGGCTGCCTCCCAGAACACTGGTGCACGACTCCGCCTACAATGAAATGATTGGCCTGGATGGCAATCCCAGCGATCCACTGCGCCTGCCAACACAGGGTGCCCACTGATGCTGTCGGTTCAACGTCTGGTAATCGCCTGTGGCCTTGGCGGTATGATTCCGTTTATTGCCGCCGTGCTGGCCGTTTACCTGTGGCCAGCCGGTGCGGAGCTGGCCAGCCGGCTGTTTTTTCTCTACAGCGCCGGCATACTGGCCTTTATGGCCGGGGTCTACTGGCCCATCGGCATGCAGCTGGAGGAGCGCACCTACCCCATCTCTCCGGTCAGCGCCCTTCTGCTGAGCCAGTTCTTTTTCCTCAGTGCCCTGTTTACGGTCCTGCTGCCACACCCACTGGCCATACTGGTCTACCCGCTGCTGTATCTGCTGCTGTACATCACGGACCGCCGCGTGATGAGCCGTTACTGGCCGGACTGGTACCTGACGCTGCGACTGAGCCTGACCGTCATGGTCATCCTCTGCCAGCTGGCCGTGGCACTGGCACTGGTTATCGGACTGATCTGAACAGCCACCGAATCACGAAAGCCGGATACAGAAAAGCCCCCATGCGGGGGCTTTTTTTGCGGTCGGACTAGGGTCGACTGGGTAATGCGTCCATCTAGTTGCCGGCCAGGTGGGCAAAGTCCGCGGAATGCTCCCGCAGCTTCTTCATGGCCGCCTTCTCGATCTGGCGCACCCGTTCACGGCTGATGCCCATGTCCTCGGAGATGATCTGCAGCGTCTCGGGTTCGCGCATACCAAGGCCGAAGCGCCGGCGCAGTATCTCCCCTTCACGGGGCCGGAGCAGGGACAGCACCTCATCCAGAACCCGCTGCTGGTCCCGCTCACCGAGTGATTCGTCCACCGGATGCGCCTCGGTGTCCATCAGGGTATCGGACAGGGTCAGGTCCCCCTCGATAGCAATGGGCGTGGCGGTGGAAACTTCCGGGCGGGCAAAGCGGTACAGCTCTTCAATGCGTGCCGGTGTGCTGTCCGTGGCCTCGGCCAGGGCCTCCCGTGTGGGCAGCTCCCCCAGGGTACGGGCCAGTCGTGCCTCCACCGCCTGCACACGGCGGATCTCATCCACCACATGGTCCGGTGTGCGCACCACACGGCGCCCACGCTTGATGGCCCGCTTGATCTCCTCAGCAATCCACCAGTAGGCGTAGGTGGAGAACTTGAAGCCCCGTGAGGGGTCGAATCGCTCCACCGCCTTGATCAGACCCACATTGCCTTCCTGGATCAGGTCCGGCAAGGGCAGGCCACGGTTCTGCTGACCACGGGCCAGGTGCACCGCCAGGCGCAGGTTGCTCTCAATCAGTCGGCTGCGACACTCCTCCACGGACTTCATGGCCTTCTCGCCGGCCTCATCCAGTGTGACATCGGCGTGCTCCAGCAGGCTCAGCACATCCCGTATGGTCAGTGCCGAAAGCTCTGCGCCGGGCACCTGACGCAACAGGGTTTCCAGTGCGTCATTCAGGGCCGCAGAGAGATCCCGCTCGGATTCGTCACCCAGCAGGTTAAAACGGTGTGCATCGCGGAAATAGCGGCCAATGACACTGACCGGTTCGTTGTCATCCGGCATGTCCGGAAGCGGGGACTCTGGTTCCCTCCAGCGGCTCTCGGCGTCACCGTCAAAATCCGGTTCCTGCGTCCTGAGCCTCTCGTCACCCAGTTCCGGATCACGCTGATCGATGGGATCAAGCAGTGAGTCCATAACTGTTACCTGGGTCTGTGAATGTGTGTTCGGGTTGAGTAATTGGTAATGATATATACGCCGTTCTGGAAGGTCTGGATGAGTGGCGCAGGGGGGGTGCGTCAATGGTGTGCATAGGCAGAGGCAATGACGCAGAAAGGTGCGTGATGGGCCGGCCAGGGCCGGCCCGGGGGATCATCAGGCGGCGACGATGGCGTATTCGTGGTTGTGGGGCTCAATCAGAATACGGTGCAGCGTGGTGATGGCCTTCTCGTAGTTGGACTCATCCACAATAAACTGCATGTCCACCTGACGCATGCACTGATGCAGTGCCAGTATGGGGATGTCTTCCTCCGCCAGTGCCTGCACCGACTTGGACAGGATGCCCGGCACCCGCATGTCGCTGCCGATGGCGGAAACAATGGCCAGCTTGCGGGTGGAGATTTCCGCGTTGGGGAACACCTCTTCCAGTGCCTTCACCACACGCTTGACGTTACGCAGTGTGGTGTCCACGTAATGGGTGATGGTGTTGGCGTTGGTGTCCTTGGTGACAAAGCGGATCTTGAAGCGGGCCAGCACCTCCAGGAAGCGACGGTCCGCACCGGGCTCGCCCTGCATGTCCTGGTCGAACACCTCGATAGCAAAGACGTGCTTTTTGCCGGCAATGATCTCCACCTGGGGCTTCTCGCTGATGTAGTCCCGGGTGATCAGTGTGCCGGTGTGCTCCGGTTCGAAGGTGTTCTTCAGTCGCAGCGGGATGTCGTTCTGACGCAGACCCTTGGCGGCACGGGGGTGGATCGCCTCCATGCCCAGGTTGGCCAGCTGGTCCGCCACGTCGTAGTTGGTGCGCCCCAGCGGCACCACTTTCTCCGCGTCCACAATCTTCGGGTCGGCGGAGCTGAGGTGGTACTCCTTGTGGATAATCGCCTCCCTGGCCTCGGTGATGCAGGCAATACGGCTGAAGGTCATCTCGCTGTAACCCCGGTCGAAGGTGCGCATCAGCCCCTCCTTGCATTGGGCATAGCCGGTGACAATGGCCAGCTCTCGGCTCAGATCAATCTTTTCGAACGCTTTGGCGATCTTTTCATCCAGGGGCAGCGTTTCCGAATCCCGCCAGCCGGTAAGGTCCACAAGGCGGGCATTGTAGCCCGCGTTCTGGAGCAGCAATGTGGTGTTGAAGGCACTGTGTGCCTCACCAATGCCCGAAAGCATTTCACGGACCGTCAGAAGGTGGTCTTCCAGCTGGAAGTGGCCGTAGGAACACAGCCGCTGCAGATCCAGCAGGCAATTACGCACCCCCTCGATACGCTCGGCGATAAACTGGTTGGCCTGCTGGCTCAACAGCTCATCACCGAACAGATCGTCGTTGATATCGCAAAGGTGCTTGGACAGCTTGCTCAGCTCGTCCCCCCAGGCCCAGTCGGACTCGGCGTGGGAGTAGAGGTCGTATACACCCGGATCGCCGGTTTTCTTGTGTTCCAGAAGTTTGTCGGTGACACCGCCATAGGCGGAAACGACAAAAATGCGGTTATAGACCTCTTCCGCGCGACGCTCACCGACAATGATATTGTCCCTGACCGCCTCGTAGTTGGACATGGAGGTACCGCCGATTTTCTCTACTGTATGCTGTTTGCTCATGGCTCTGTTCTTCGCTTGCAATGACTTTGGATTCACTCTGCCTGCCGTCCGCAGCGGGGGCGGCCACCCGGTTAGGGGTCAACCCTGTGAAGCAAAGGGACCAATGCGCAGCAGATGCTCTGAATCGTGTTGTCCACCGAAGTGGCGCTCACTCTCGAAGTAAACGCTACGCTCGGTTTCGGCCTTCAGATCCCGGGCAAACGACATAAACAGCCCCCAGGAGGCGTCGTTGTCGTCGGTAATGGTGGTCTCCATAAACCGCACTCCGGCGCAGGCGGGGCGGCGGACAATCTCTTTCAGCATGCGCTTGCCGAGACCATGGCCACGGGCGTCACCGTGCACCGCCACCTGCCAGACAAACACCGTGTCGGGCTTCTGCGGCGGGATGTAAGCGGAGATAAACCCCACCAGACGCCCGTCCATTTCCGCGGCCACACCCGTGGCGGCAAAATGGTCGCATTGGAGCAGATTGCAGTAGATGGAGTTGGGATCCAGGGGAGGGCACTCGGCAATCAGCCGGTGCAGTCGGTAGCCGTCTTCGCTGTGCGGCTGTCTCAGTACGATGGAATCGGAGCTCGGATTGTCGCTACTCATGAAGTAAGGGTGTCGCGAAAACATCACAGCAATGAAGGGTTCTCATCGCCTTCTGTCTGTCGCGCCTCTCTGATGATTTGATCAATCATTATAAAGCCCGTGCCCGTAAAATCAAACGAGCCCCACAGCGCCATGGCGTCTGCGGGGCTCCCTGATCAGCCGCGACGGCGCTGGTGGTACTTGCCAAGCCAGCGGATAACCCCTTGTGGCGCATGGGCTTTTTTCCACTCACCGGCGGCAAACTTCACACCCTCGTTCCAGGTGGGATAGGGGTGAATGGTACCCAGAATCTTGTTCAGGCCGATCTTGTGCTTCATGGCCAGGATAAACTCCGCCAGCAGCTCGCCGGCGTGCTCCCCCACCACCGTGGCACCCAGTATGCGGTCCTTGCCACGGGGGGTGATCACCTTGATAAAGCCGTGGGCCTCGGACTCGGCAATGGCCCTGTCCAGGTCGTCCAGCCCGTAGGTGGTCACCTCGTAGTCAATGCCCTGTGCACGGGCTTCCTCCTCGCTCAGACCCACACGGCCCACCTCCGGTGAGGTGAAGGTCACCCAGGGGATCACCGAGTAATCCACCTTGAAGCGCCTGAACTGGCCGAACAGGGCATTCACGGCCGCAAACCAGGCCTGGTGGGCGGCGGTGTGGGTAAACTGATAGGGACCGGCCACATCGCCACAGGCGAACACATTGGGGTAGAGCACGCTCAGGTCGTCGTTGGTGGGCAGTGTGCCCCGTTCCGTCGGGGTGATGTACAGATTCTCCAGACCCAGGCCCTCGGTGTTGGCCTTGCGGCCCACCGCCACCAGCACCTGGTCGAAGGGCAGGCGGATTTCCTCACCGTTGTACTCGCAGTAGAGCACCTTTTCCCCCTCTTCCACGGCAAAACGGGTCGCCTTGTGCCCCAGGCGCACATCCACCCCTTCCTCGCGAAAGCGTGTGAGTATCCGGGCGGACACGTCGCTGTCTTCCCGGGCCAGCAGCCTGTCACCCTGCTCCACCTGAATCACCCGGGAGCCCAGACGCTGGAAGGCCTGTGCCAGTTCGCAGCCAATGGGGCCACCACCGAGCACCACCAGTCGCCCTGGCTGGTCCTCAATCTCCCAGAGATTCTCCGAAGTCAGAGGCGAGACGTCTTCAATGCCCGGTATGGGAGGCACAAAGGGCTTGCCACCGCTGGCGATGATAATGGCCCGTGTGCTGATGCGCCGCGTGCTCTCCCCTTCCTGCACTTCCACTTCCCAGGGGCTGATCATCCTCGCCGAGCCCTGCAGGCAGTCCACACCCAGGCCGGTGAAACGCTCCACGGAGTCGTGGGGCTCGATGGTCTCGATCACCTTGTGGATGCGCTTCATGACATTGGCAAAGGGCACCTTGGGGTCCACCGCCGTCAGGCCGTACTGGTCCGCCTGGCGCATGTTCTGGGCCACCTTGCCGGAGCGGATCAGGGCTTTTGAGGGCACGCAGCCGGTATTGAGGCAGTCACCGCCCATGGCGCCCCGCTCAATCAGTGCCACTTTGGCGTTGACCGTGGCACCGATGTAGGCGGAGACCAGGCCGGCACTGCCGGCACCGATCACCACCAGGTTGTAGTCGAAGCTGGCCGGGCGCTTGAAGCGGCTGTAGAGACGCTTGCGCTGGATAAAGCCGATCACGAACTTGGCCAGCAGCGGGAAGATCCCCAGCAGCACAAAGGACAGCAGCAGTTCCGGCGAGAGGATATCCCCCATGCGCTCAATGCCCGCCAGCTGGGTGCCGGCGTTCACATAGACGATGGTGCCGGGCAACATGGCCACCTGGCTGACCCAGTAGTAGGTCCAGGTGCGCATGCCGGTCAGGCCCATGACAATATTGATCACGAAGAAGGGGAAGACCGGAATCAGCCGCAGTGTGGCCAGATAGAAGGCCCCGTCGCGGTGGATGCCATCATCCACCCGCTTGAGGGTACTGGCGTAACGCTCCTTGAGGGTGTCCCGCAGCAGGAAGCGGGCGACCAGAAAGGCCAGTGTGGCGCCGATGGTGGAGGCGAAGGAGATGATCACCAGCCCCCAGCCAAGACCGAACAGGGCACCGCCGGCCAGTGTCATGACCGCCGCACCGGGCAGTGACAGAGCCGTCACCACCACATAAAGAATGAAAAACAGACCCAGACTCAACACCAGGTTTTCTGTGATCAGGGCATTGAGTTCCACCTGGTGGGCCTTGAGCGCTTCCAGCTCCAGAAAGCGCCCCAGATCAAAGAAAAAGAAGCTGACCACTGCCAGCACAATTACCGCTATTACCAGCTTTTTACCTGTACTCATTACGCTGTTCCTGTTTCGCCGGGCCTTTGGATGGATCACCAACGTGACCCGCCGCTTTACGCAAGGTTACAGCAAAGGGATTCAGACGCGAGACTCAGTCCGGAGAAAACGGGTTAAAAGCCCCGGTTATCCGCCCTTCCATCCAGGCACTGAAATCCGCCACTGAATCTGTGTAATTGCTCACTGACAGGGAACTCTTAGTGGCAGCAGGAATCCCACTACCATCACGCCATGCCTGCCCCCTTTTTCCAAAAGGGAGGGAGCACCCGGTTACAGGGAATGGAATTGAGCGAATCGCACGCAAGGACCCCGCAATGATTGACAGGCTTAACCTCAAAACCCAGAACAAAGCACTCAACGAGGACATCCTCAACGGAATTCGCCAGGTACTGGACAGCGGGCGCTATCTGTCAGGCCCCCAGGTGGCCGCCTTTGAGCGGGAGGCGGCCAGCTACCTGGACAGCCGCCACGCCATCAGCTGCGCCTCCGGCAGCGATGCCCTCTGGCTGAGCCTCATGGCACTGGGGATTGGCCCCGGTGACGAGGTGATCACCACCCCATTCAGCTTCTTTGCCACCGCCGAGGCCATTGTCCATGCCGGGGCACGGCCGGTGTTCGTGGACATCCGGCCGGATACCTTCACACTCAACCCGACGCTTGTGGAGCAGGCCATCACCCCGGCCACAAGGGCCATACTGCCGGTCCACCTGTTCGGCCAGCCAGCGGACATGGAGCTGTTGCAGGCCATTGCCCACCATCACGACCTGTCACTGGTGGAGGACTGTGCCCAGTCCTTCGGCGCCCGCAGCGGCGCACGCATGACCGGCACCTTCGGCGACACCGGCTGTTTCAGCTTTCACCCCAACACCAACCTGGGCGCCTGTGGCGACGGAGGGCTGATCACCACCCAGAGCGATACACTGGCGGACCGTCTTCGCGCTCTGTGCAATCACGGCTGTCCACAGGACCCGGGCCAGAGCGGGAACCAAAGCCGACAAGCTCCCAGCCGGAGCAACCACCATGAGAGCGCCGGCCACAACAGTCGCCTGGACGAATTCCAGGCGGTGGTGCTGAGGGCCAAGCTGCGCCGTCTGGAGCGTTACAACCAGGCACGGCGCTACTGGGCCAGTTACTACAATGCCGCCCTGACGGGCCTGCCGGGGCTGATTCCCCCCCGACAGAGCCGTGGCAGCCGCCACGTGTTCAACCAGTACACGGTGCGGGTCCGGCAGAGGGACCGGATACAGCAGACGCTGCAATCCCAGGGCATTCAAAGCGCCATCCATTACCCAAGGCCCCTTTACCGGCAGCCGGCACTGGCCCGGGACTTCCCTGGGCTGACCCTGCCGGTGGCCGAGAAAGTCACCCGGCAGTGCCTGTCACTGCCCATCCACCCGGGCCTGGATGAGAATCAGGCGGACGAGGTGATCAGCACCGTGCGTGAGAGTCTTGAGGAGACGGCTTTCAGCGCCGCTAGACTGACAGGGTAGCGGGGGTGACGGAAGGTGACAGGGAGGGAAGCGACTGCGCCGGCCCTGGTGGCCGGCGCAGTCAGGCCGTCAGGCGGCCGGGGTGCGCTCGTAGTAGCGGTTGGCACGGCGGAAGGTACCCAGGTCATTGAAGCGCACACCGTGGCGTCGCAGTACCTCGTGGGACTCTTTGGCCGCCAGCTGGCGCACGTAGAAGGGATCCCGCACCACAAAGTGGTGAATGGCGTGGGTGCTGCCGAAGTTGAAACAGAACGCCTGCACCGGCAACAGCCACCAGACATTCAGCACCTGGCACTGCTGGCTGATGTTGCCCGGCTCCACATCCCCGTAATAGTGCATGTTGGAGGAGATAAAGTGCAGGCAGTAGGTGCGCAGCACATTGGGGGCGATCAGCACCACGATCAGCGTGGTGATCCAGCCCATGTTGGACTCGACCACACCCGGCCAGGGCACGCTGGTGCCGAACAGCCAGGCCAGCCCCGTGGCCAGGTAGTAGATGACAAAGAAGTGCCAGAGTCCGTAGGCAATCACACCCAGTGGATTGAAACCAAAGGCGCTGATCAGCTTCAGGTTCTTGATATCGCGACGGTTGATGGTGCCCTGACGGTACAGGCGGCGGGGCTCGCTGCGGTACTTCTTGCCGCGCAGGTAGACCGCCAGCATGTTGTCCCCCGTCATTAGCAGGCGCTTCAACCCCCAGCGCTCGCCCAGGGTAATGGCCCTTTCTTCCAGATCCGTCTCGGTACCGGAAATCTTGTGGTGGCGAAAGTGCATGCCACGGCGTATCCAGGGGTTGATGGTGGTGGGCCTGGCCAGATACACACCCAGCATCATCAGATGGTGCAGCCAGGGCTGCTTGCGGAAGTACATCCAGTGGATCAGGTCGTGCTCCAGCTCATGGAGCAGTGAGGCCCAGAAGGCGCTGAGCAGGATCACCGCCCAGGCGGGCATGAGGCCGGCCATGTACAGCCAGGCATTAAGGACCATGCCGCCGAAGGCGACGGTGAAAATCCCCAGGCCGATGGCGTTCTGGTGGCGCAGCCAGCCGTGGCGCGCCCGGACCCGGTCGCTCACGGCCCGCAGCTCTTTCTGTATCTGCGCGTCCTGATTGACGCTGTTGTCGTTGTGAGTCGCAGTCATGGCAATGCTCCCTATGGATGATTGCACTACAATAGCCGTGATCGCTCAGGCCCACATGACACTGGACGCCAATCAGTTGACCGGAGACGCCAATGACCGCCGGAAGGGACACCGTTGCCACTTTTCTGCAGCCGCTGATGCGCTATATGCAGTCCCGCGGGCAGCCCACCGACGAGCTGCTGGCCCGCCATGGGCTGACCGGGGCACAGATCGCCGACCCGGAGCAGCGTATTCCCGTGTCCGCCAGCAGCGCCCTGCTGGATGAAGCCCAGGCACTGATGCAGGATTCTTCACTGGGAATCAACGTGGCCCGCTTTGCGGATTACACCACCTTTGGAGGGCTGGGCCTGATTCAGGCCGCCGGGGGGGATTTCCGCACGGCGCTGCAGCGTGTGGCGCGATTCCATCGCCTCATCAGCGACCTGGTGGATACACAGCTGGAGGAGGACAGCGAGAGCATCGGACTGTACTTCCGCCCGGCCACGGATCACCAGCCCCACCCCCAGGCGGTGGTGTTTGTCATGGCCAGCCTGGTGCGGCTGATGCGGGGCCGTATTAGCCGCCAGTTCAACCCACAGCAGCTGAGCACACCGGACATCGACCCGGCACTGCAACAGGCCATGGCGCGTTACTTTCGCTGCCCGGTCCAGGAGACGGGGACCTTCATGCTGGCCTTCAACGCCGGCGATGCCCAGGCCCGGCTGGACGCCAGCGACAGCCGCATGGCGGCCATGCTGGAGCGCTCACTGAACGAGCGCCTGGCTGAGATGGCCCATGCGCCACTGAGTCAGCGACTGGCCCTGTGGCTGGAGAGGCAGCTGCCGGACGGCGAACCCAGCCTGCAAAGCGCCGCCGAGGCCTTTCACCTGAGCAGCCGCAGCCTGCAGCGTCACCTGGGCAATGAGTCACTGACCTGGCACCGGCTGCTGGAGCAGACCCGCAAATCCCTGGCCGAACGTCACCTGCTCAACCCGGACACCAGCATCACCCAGCTGGCTTTCCTGCTGGGCTTCAGCGACGTGAGCGCCTTCTCCCGCGCCTTCCGCAAGTGGTACGGCGTCTCCCCCAGCGCCTACCGCCAGCCCCCCGCTACCTCTGAAGGCCGGTAAGGAGACTCGGAAAGAGGCTCTTCAGGACGGACAGGCCAGACCTTAAAGACGCTCCAGCGAGGCGTAGGCCAGCACCAGCCATTTGGCGCCGGCCTCGAAATTGACCTGGATGCGGGCGTGGGCGCCGTTGCCCTCGCTGTTGAGGACCACGCCCTCGCCGAATTTCGGGTGCAGGACCCGCTCGCCCATGCGGTACTCAGGGCCGCTCCCGCCGCCAGCCGTTTCGCTGTGCATCATGACCGGGCGGGTGATGCTGTTGCGCAGCCGCACCTCCTGGATCTTGTCCGCGGGGATCTCGCGGATAAAACGGGACGGGGCGTTGAAGCGCTCCTGGCCGTAAAGCCGGCGTGATTCGGCATAGGTCAGCACCAGCTTGCGCATGGCACGGGTCATGCCCACATAGGCCAGGCGGCGCTCCTCTTCCATGCGCCCGGGCTCCTCCGCGGACATGCTGTGGGGGAAGAGCCCCTCCTCCATGCCCGCCAGAAACACCAAGGGGAACTCCAGCCCCTTGGCGGAGTGCAGTGTCATCAGCTGCACGCTGTCCTCATCGTCCTCCGCCTGGGCCTCGCCGGCGTCCAGTGCCGCCTGTGCCACAAACTCCGCCAGGGCTTCCCCCTCTTCCTCGCTGCGGAATTCCCGGGTGGCGCCGATCAGCTCGTCCAGGTTCTCGATCCGGGCCTGGCCCTTCTCCCCCCGTTCACGGCTGTGGAAATCCCTCAGGCCGGTATCGTGCACCGCCCGCTCAGCCAGTGTGTGCAGTGGCAGCGTGTCCCCATCCACCGCGATCTCTTCGATCAGGTCCAGGAAGGACTGCAGCCCGGTGCGGGCCTTGCCCTTGAGCACCCCGTCCCGCAGCAGGCCCTGCGTGGCCCGCCACAATGAGCGGCCCTCCAGAGCCGCCCTCTCGCGCACCTGGGCCAGGGTGCGGGCACCGATGCCCCGGGTGGGCAGGTTCACCACCCGCTCGAAGGCCACATCGTCCTCCCGGTAGTGGATCAGCCGCAGATAGGCCACGGCGTTGCGGATCTCCTGGCGGTCGTAGAAGCGCAGCCCGCCATAGACCCGGTAGGGCATGCCTTCCTGGCGCAGTGCGTCCTCCAGTACCCGTGACTGGGCGTTGGAGCGGTAGAGAATGGCGCACTCCGCCCGGGCATGGCCCTGGGCCACCCAGGCGCCGATGGTGTCGGCGATGTAGTTGGCCTCGTCCTGCTCGTTAAAGGCGGCGTAGAGATCAATCAGCTCCCCCTCTTCGCCCTCGCTCCACAGCTCCTTGCCAAGGCGGCCCTGGTTCTGGGCGATCACCGCGTTGGCGGCACCCAGTATGGTCTGTGTGGAGCGGTAGTTCTGCTCAAGGCGCACCAGGCGGCTGTTGGCATTGTCCTTCTGGAACTGGCGGATGTTCTCGATGCGGGCGCCGCGCCAGCCGTAGATGGACTGGTCGTCGTCGCCGACAATGGTCATGGGCACCCGGTCGCCGCTGAGTACCCGCAGCCAGGCGTACTGCACCGCGTTGGTGTCCTGGAACTCATCCACCAGCATATGCCGGAAGCGGCTCTGGTAATGGGCCAGCAGCGAGGGGTTGTTCAGCCACAGCTCGTGGGAGCGCAGCAGCAGCTCGGCAAAATCCACCAGGCCGCTGCGCTGGCACTGCTGGTGGTAGGCCCGGTAGAGATTGACCATGGTGGCGGTGAACAGGTCGCCGTTGTCCTCGATGTGCTCCGGGCGTAGCCCCTCGTCCTTGTGGCTGTTGATAAACCACTGCACCTGCTTGGGGGGCCAGCGGCTCTCGTCCACCTGCAGCTCGCGCATCACACGCTTGATCAGACGCAGCTGGTCGTCCGCGTCCAGCACCTGGAAGTTCTCCGGCAGGTTCGCCTCCCGGTAATGGGCCCGCAGCAACCGGTGGGCCAGACCGTGAAAGGTGCCGAACCACATGCCGGCGGTGGACAGCCCCATCATCTGCTCGATACGGCCCCGCATCTCACGGGCCGCCTTGTTGGTGAAGGTCACCGCCATCAGGCTGTTGGCGGGCACTCCCTCCACCTGCATCAGCCAGGCGATGCGGTGCACCAGCACCCGGGTCTTGCCGCTGCCGGCCCCCGCCAGCACCAGCAGCGGCAGTGAGGGGGCCGTGACCGCCTCGCGCTGGGCATCGTTGAGCGGGTCGAGTATGGGAGAAACGTCCATGCCGGCGGCTACCTTGTCTGTGTTGGGTCGTGAGGGGAGCTCTACTATAACAACCCCGCCCCGCGGCGTCAGGACCGGGGCCGCGGTTTCCCGTCTGGCCCCGCCTGAACGGGCCGCGTATCATGGACAGGGTCCAGCGTCTGCCATCCACCTGCCCATCCACAAAAGAGCGTCACGGTGTGAAGAACTCACGGATTCTGCAACAGCTGCGCGCACGCCACCATGCCCTGACCAAGTCCGAGCAGAAGGTGGCGGACTTTGTGCTGAAACGGCCCCAGGATGTGATTCACATGCGCATCGTGGACCTGGCCACCGAGTCCCGTGTCTCCGAGCCCACCATTGTGCGTTTCTGCCGTGCCATCGGCCTGGACAGTTTCCAGAACTTCAAGCTCTCACTGGCACAGCAGCTGGTGCGCAGCGAGGCACTGGTGCCCTTTGCCGTGGATGCGGCGGACCGGCCCGTGGACCTGGGGCGCAAGCTGATCAACAACACCCGGGAGTGCCTGGCTCTGGTGCGGGACAGCATGGACTGGGAGGCGGTGCAGAGAGCCATCAGCAAGCTCTCCCAGGCCCGCCATGTGTCCTTCTGGGGCTTTGGCGCCTCGGGCATCGTGGCCCAGGACGCCCAGCAGAAGTTCTTCCGGCTCACCGCCGCCAACAGCGCCCACAGCGACCCGGACAGGCAGCATATGCTCGCCGTCACACTGGGCCCCGAAGACTGCGTGCTGGCCATCTCCCACAGCGGCCACAGCCCGCAGCTGCTGGATAACGGCCAGATGGCACAGGAGCGCGGCGCCAGCCTGATTGCCCTGTGCCCCCCGCATACGCCACTGTTCCAGCAGTGCGACATTGCCCTGCCGGTGGCCATTGACGAGGACAATGAGACCTTCACCCCCATGAACGCCCGGCTGGCGCAGCTGGTGATGCTGGATATGCTGGCCACCGGGGTCTACCTGCAGAAAACACCGGACATCGACCCGGAGCTGGAACGCATCAAGCTCAGCCTGGAGCGCTCCAAGCAGCCCCGCTGAGGATCCCATCCCCGCCCCCTAGCCAACCCGGCCTCCCATTTGCCGCCGCGTGTCACAGGACTGTGAACGACTTTTATGCAAATGACATATTTCCGGTCTAGATTGACAGTGTCTCCGGTGAAAAGCCCACTGGGCCGGCAGCCGGAAAAGACCACTGGCTGACTACTGAATGCGGTTCAACCCATGACGGTAACAGGAGGCAACCATGCACTCAGGCCGACTCCAGCAAGCCCCGGCACAGCGCAACCCCGGGCAGATCAAGGAAGCTGTCCAGGAGGAACTGCTGGATATCTTCATGGATCTTCAGACCCGGGAAGACCGCCACCGGGACAAGGCCGCCAACCAGCGGCGACTGGACGCCCGACGGGCCATAGAGCAGTACCGGGAGCGCAAGGCGCTGGAAGACGCCATCCGGGATGGCTGGGACGACCTGTAGCAGCGGACTCAGGGACCCGCCCACTGCCTCAGGCCGACCCCTTGTGGCAGACAGGCGGATCGTACACCAGCACCGCCTCATGGCCCTGTGCACTGAGGTGCCCGACGTGCAGCTCACTCATGCTGCCCCGGTCGCAGTACAGCAGTACCCGGCGGGCCGGTGGCAGCTCGGCGAAGCGCTGGTTGATGTCGTAGAAGGGCATCCGCACCACCCGGTTGTTCACCAGCCGCAGCGGGCTGCTGTCGCTCTCATCCGGGTGGCGGATGTCCACCACCAGGTCCCCCAGTGCCGGTGTGCTGACCCGGGGGACATCGCTCAGGCCCGGCTGTGACTGCATCAGCTTGTCCACGGAGGTCTCGCTGCGATGGGCGATGGCTCGCTGCAGCACGTCATAGTCAAAGCGGTGCTCATCGGCGGCCAGTTTCTCCTCCCGGGCGCGGGTGCAGGCCGCACCCCTCTGGAGCCCGCAGTACTCCGGCATGCGCCGGGCCAGATCGGCGGTGCCGATCTCCTCGGCCAGGGCGATAATCTCCTGTTTGTGCATGTGCTCCAGTGGCCGCAGCACCAGCTGGTCACTGACCCGGTTGATGGTGGAGAGGTTGCTGAGGGTCTGGCTGGAGACCTGGGCCAGACTTTCTCCCGTGACCAGTGCCCCCACGTTGATTCCGGCGGCGATGTGGCTGGCCGCTCGCAGCATCATGCGTTTCAGCACCAGACCCCGGTAGGCGGGGCGCACGCTGCGCTGTATCTCCGCCAGCACCGGGGCGAAAGGCACGGAAATAAACAGCACCCGGTGGGAGGACTGGTAACGCTGCCACAGGTGCAGTGCGGTCTGGCGCACCCCCGCCTCGTGGGTGGTGCCCCCCAGGTTGAAAAACAGGTAATGGCTGCGAAGGCCACGGCGCAGCATCAGGTAGCAGGCCACCGAGGAGTCGAAACCGCCGGAAATCAGCGTCATGGCCGTATCCAGTGTGCCGATGGGGAAGCCACCCAGCCCCTCAAGGCGCCGGCGCACCAGGTAGTAGCGGTTGTCACGCACCTCCAGCGGCACCCTCACCTCCGGATGGCTGAGATCCACGCCACGGGCTGCTGTGTGGCGCAGCAGCTCAGCACCGAGATAGCTGGCCAGCTGCTGTGAGGTAAATGAGTGCTGGCCTCCGCGTTTCACCTGCACGGCAAAGCGGCGCCCCGCCAGCCGCTCACGGTACAGGGGCAGCAGATGGCTCAGTATGTCGTCAAAGTCCCTCAGTGGGTGACAGTCCACTTCCAGCACCTGGCCAATGCCGGGGATACGGGTCAGTGCCTCGGCCACGGCCTGTTTCTGATCGCCGACAGGGTCGTTGGCAGAGTCGCTGCCGGCAGGAGGCTCCGGCAGGGTCACCTCCAGATGGTCCGATGCGCCGGTGACGGAGACGTCCGGGGCCATTCTGCGGAGTATGCGACGCACATTGTTGCGCAGCTGTCGCACCTGCCGGCGACGCACCGGCTCGGATTTGATGGTGATTTCTGAGAAAAGCTTGATCAGAAAGTGCATAAAAAGGTCAGTTGTCCTTTACCAGTCATCCATGGTCAGTAGAGGGCTTTCTGGCCACAGTAATCCATTTTAACGCGAATGGCAGTGCCTCTGCATGGCGCCATGGGGCCCACCGTGTACACTGTCACTAAAGTCTTAACGGCACAGGAATCGTTCATCCATGAGCAACCAGGGCATTAACGCACGGGTATCGCCGGAAGGCAGCCTGGAAATTCTTTCAAGGCTGGAGGTGAATCAGCTTAAAGACGACGGGGAAGGCGGCCTCTACCGACTCTTCCGTCAGTGTGCCCTGGCCGTGCTGAACAGCGGCCAGCAGAGTGACGACAGCAAGGCCATCATGGAGGCCCACCGGGATTTCCATATCCGTCTGGTGCCACAGCCACGGGGGCTTAAGGTGGAGCTGCTGCATGCCCCTGAAACCGCCTTTGTGGACGGGGTCATGATCCGGGGGATCCGTGAGCACCTGTTCTCGGTGCTGCGGGACATCGTCTATGCCCACTCCATACTGGACACCACCGAGGACTACGACGAGGTCCACCCGGAAGACACCACCAACCTGATCTTCCAGATACTGCGCCACGCCAAGGTGCTGGCGCCCAGCCGCCAGCCGGACATTGTGGTGTGCTGGGGCGGCCACTCCATCAGCCGTGAGGAATACACCTACAGCAAGGAGGTGGGCCACCAGCTGGGCCTGCGCGGCCTGAACATCTGCACCGGTTGTGGCCCCGGGGCCATGAAGGGCCCCATGAAGGGGGCCACCATCGCCCATGCCAAGCAGCGCATCGAGGATGGCCGCTACATCGGCATTACCGAGCCGGGCATTATCGCCGCCGAGGCCCCCAACCCCATCGTCAATGAACTGGTGATCATGCCGGACATTGAAAAACGCCTGGAAGCCTTTGTGCGGGCCGGCCACGGCATTGTGGTCTTCCCCGGCGGTGCCGGCACCGCCGAGGAAATCCTCTACCTGCTGGGGGTGTTGCTGCACCCGGACAACCGGGACCTGCCCTTCCCGCTGATCTTCACCGGGCTGGCGGAGAACGCCGACTACTTCGAGATGATCGATGCCTTTATCAAGGCCACACTGGGGGAGGAGGCCAGCAGCCGTTACCAGATCATCATTGATGACCCGGCCCAGGTGGCCCGGACCATGCGTGACGGCATGGAGGCGGTGCAGCAGTACCGGCGCGCCAACCAGGACGCCTACTACTTCAACTGGATGCTCACCATCGACCCGGTGTTCCAGCGCCCCTTTGAGCCCAGCCACGAGACCATGGCCGCGCTGGATCTGCGCCAGGACCAGCCACCGCACCTGCTGGCGGCCAACCTGCGCTGTGCCTTCAGTGGCATTGTCGCCGGCAACGTCAAGGAACAGGGCATCCGCCAGATCGAAGAAAGGGGCCCCTTCCAGATCGCCGGTGACCGGGACTTTCTGGCCCCCCTGGAGTCACTGCTCAATGCCTTTGTGGCCCAGAACCGCATGAAGCTGCCTGGCAGCCAGTACAAGCCCTGTTACGAGATTATCGACAAGCCCGCCTCGCCACGGACGGCGCCCGTGCCGTAAGGGGCGGCCAATGGCAGCTCGCCCGCCGCGCCGGCTCAGCGCTCGGCGCCGGTGCGGGGCATGGCCGCGTAGTAGGCCGCCAGGTCCTTGATGTCCTGGTTGTCCAGGTTGGACATCTGGCCGTGCATCACCGTGGCCTGGCCGCCACGGCGCTGGCCCTTCTTGTAGGCCTGCATGGCCAGCACCAGGTAGGCCTCGTTCTGACCGGCCAGGCTGGGGTAGCGGTTGACAGCGGCGATGCCGTTGGCGCCATGGCAGGCACCACAGGTGCGGGCTTTTTCCTTTCCCGCCTCGGGGTCACCGGCCTGGGCCGTCACAGGGGCGGCCAGAAGCGCCAGCGTGATCAGCCAGAGGCTGGAGGCATTCCCGGGGGAGAGTCGTGACAGCAGGGTTCTCAAGGACATAGCGGCTCCACTCAGGATTCGGTTTCATGGCGCCCTATTCTAACGGAAAAATCCCGCCGGGAGGCGGATTCTGACGGCAAACCGCCACCGGATCCGACGATTTAATCAACCGGGCCTTTCCGTTAGACTTGGCATCATCTTTTATGCCCATTTTGACAGGACGCCCGACGGACCCCTCCCGCAGGCGCACCGCAACCACCACCGGGAGCCTCCCTCCATGGCCGAGTCGTCAACGCCACAGGAAACACTGATCATCGAGAAACGCCAATGCGCCGCCGGTGCCATGGGCCTGCTGACACTGAACAGCCCGAAAACCCTCAACGCCCTGTCACAGGACATGATCGATGCCATGCTGGAGCAACTCAGTGTCTGGGCGGAGGACGATGAGGTGGCCATGGTGATCCTCTCAGGCAGCGGTGACCGGGCCTTCTGCGCCGGTGGTGACGTGCGCTACCTGTACAACTCCATGCAGCAGTCCCGTGGCCGTGCCACAAGGGCGGAGCGGTTTTTCACACAGGAGTACCGACTCAACTACCGCCTGCACACCTACCCCAAGCCGGTGGTGGTCTGGGGCCAGGGGGCCATCATGGGCGGCGGCATGGGGCTGATGCAGGCGGCCCGCTACCGCATGGTCACCCCCAGCCTCAAGCTGGCCATGCCGGAGGTGGCCATCGGGCTCTTTCCGGATGTGGGGGCCAGCCGTTTCCTCAACCGCCTGCCCGGCAGTATCGGCATGTTCATGGGCCTCACCGGTGCCACACTGAACATTGCCGATGCCCTGCGGGTGGGCCTGGCGGATTTTGCCGTGCCGGAAGACGGCCTGGAGGAGATGCTGGAATGGCTGCAGCGTGAGGACTGGAGCGCCCGGGTGGAAACCAATGACCACAAGCTGCACGGGGTGCTGCACCGCTTCGCCGCCCAGTACCGTCTGGATCTCTCGGAGTCCCAGCTGGCCTGGCACGAGCAGTTTATCAGCCGGGTCTGCCGTGGGCGGGATGTGGTTTCGGTGGTCCGGGAAATCCTCTCGGCGGAATCCGACAGCGAGTGGTTCAGCAAGGCCCAGAACAACCTGGCCAATGGCTGCCCGGTGTCCGCCCACCTGGTGTTCGAGCAGCTCCACCGGGCGCTGCAGCTGGGGCTGCCGGAGATCTTCCAGATGGAGCTGAACATGGCCGTGCACTGCCTGCGTCACCGGGACTTCATGGAAGGGGTGCGGGCCAGGATCATCGACAAGGACCAGCAGCCGCGCTGGACCCACAAGGATGTGGCCTCGGTGCCCGAGGGCTGGGTGCGCTCCCATTTCCAGTCCCCCTGGCCCGAGGGGGAGCATCCACTGGCTTTACTGGAGTGGGAATAGGCGCCACCTTCCCACAGGGCACCGCTGCACTGGCCGTCAGTGCCCTGTCATGACGGGCCCTGACAAAAGCGCCAGGCAGTCCCCGGCCAGTTCACGCAGCCAGGCCTCCCCCTCACGGCGCCCCTGTATCAGCCCCCTGCTGCGCAGACTGTCCCAGTCCGCCCCCTGACAGACCACCGCCACCCACAGGGCCCGCTGTTTCTGCGACCAGTCCAGCTCGCCCTGCCGCCCCGCCAGTGCGGCGTGGCCGCGCTGCAGTGGCAGCAGACTCAGTGCCGTGTCCCTTCGGCCGTGGGCAAAGGCTTCCAGTTCCCTCAGGTCCGCCCCTGAGGGCGCCGGGCTTGGCGGCAGGTCACCGGACAGGGTCCAGACCAGCTCCGGCTCCAGCCGGGTCAGGCGGGTCAGCAGCAGCCAGGGCCAGTGCTCGGCAAAGCGCCGTGACTGGGCGCTGACAATGGCCGCTCCGGTGTCGTTCAGTGGCTGGGCCAGCATGGCGGTATGGCTGCCACTGGCGGCATCACGACGCAGCCCCAGCCGCAGCAGGCGCAGGCCGCAGCGGCGCCAGAAATCCAGCAGATCCACGCTGGCACCGAAGCTCACCCCCAGCATGTCCACCCCCTCTCGACGCAGCGTCTCACGGGCCGTCTCCACCAGTGCCTGTCCCAGACCCAGACGGCGCCACTGCGGGTGCACCGCAATGCGGGTAATGCGCCCGTAACGGGCCTGTGCCGCCGCCGGATCGCCTCCCTGTGCCGCCAGTGACTGGGCCAGAAGGTGGCCCCTGGGGCGTCGATCACCCCGCCAAACGGCATGGGCCAGATCCGCGGGCAGCCCCCCTTCACTGAGCAGCCACAGCACCCCCACCGCCGTGTCCCCCTGCCAGGCCACCCAGAGGCGGGTACCCGGGTCGTCCAGCAACTGCCGCACATCGTCCGGTGAGGTCTGGTAATGGGCGCTTACCAGCAGCCCCACCAGCTGCTGCAGTGCCCCCTCATCCGCCAGCAGGTGATCCCGGTCACAGGGCATCAGATGCAGCGGCTCCAGTGGGGACCGCTCAGTGTCCCTGTCCGGCCCACAGTGCTCCGCCATGGACGCGTCCAGCAACAGCAGGCGGTGCACCAGTGCCTCCAGCGGGTCACCGGTGCCCCAGCGCACCGGTGTGGTCAGTGTGCTCTGCTGATGGTCCGGCCGCAGCCGCTCGAGGATGGACTGGAAACGCAGGTCAAAGCCCCGTCCGGTGCCCTCATAGCCATGCACCGTGGTGGCAAAGACCACCCGGGGGTAGTGTTCCACCATGGACTGCAGCAGCGGCACCGGAATGGCGGCCGCCTCATCCACCAGCAGCAGGTCCAGTTCAGGGCGCTGCTGCAGCAGCCGGTCCGGTGGCCGGTAAAGGCAACGCTCGCGGTGCTCTTCACCCAGCCAGTGCCAGAAAGTCTCCAGGGCGCCGGGGCGGGGCGCCGTCACCCCCAGACGCAGCCCCTCCCCCATCAGGGCTTTGGCCGCCATGCCCAGTGCGGAGGACTTGCCACGGCCGCGGTCGGCACGCAGCACCAGCGGCCGGTGGCGGTGACCCAGTCCCACCCCCATGATCCCTTCCAGTGCCTGGCGCTGATCCGGTGTCACACCACTGGCGGGCCCCCACTGGCCGTAAGGGTCCGCCAGGGGTTGCCCGGTCAGGGCCAGTGGCGACTCCGGGGTATGCCAGAGCACCTCCGGCGCATCGGCCAGCACCCGGGCCATACGGGTCAGAAAACGGTAAGGGGGGGCGTGATCACGCAGCCGCTGGTAATCCGGGTCCGGATACTGGGGCCAGTCCGCCAGGGGCGGCACCAGCCAGAGCATCACGCCCCCCCCCACCAGGGCCCCGGTGATGGCGCCGAATCCGGACGGGTGAAGCCCGGCATGGGCATCCCACACCAGCGCCCCCAGCCCGGTGCCCAGAGACTGATGGGCCTGGTCCGGCCGGCAGCGGGTGGCGCCCTCCGGGGAGCCCTGCTCATCCCCCACCCAGAGTCCAGGCGAAGGCAGGCAGGGCCAGAGCCGGGCCGCTTCGCTGCGGGCCCAGTCCACCGGGCCACTGATCACCACCAGTGTGCGGTGGCGCCGTGCCAGTGCCTGACGGTGGGCGGCTTGCAGCGGGCTGTCCGGCATCTCAGTTCAGGTCAATGGCGTGGCGTTTGAGATCCTCCAGGCGGCTGTAATCCAGTGCTGCCTCGTGGGTGGCCTGCAGCACAATGCGCGGCGCCGCTCCCGCCTCCAGGGCCTGCTGCCAGCGGCTGGCGCACAGACACCAGCGATCCCCCGGGCGCAGACCCGGGAAGCCGAACTCGGGGCGGGGCGTGCTCAGGTCATTGCCCTGGGAGCGTGACAGCTCGAGAAACTCACGGGTCATTTCCGCACAGACACCGTGCACCCCCAGGTCGTCTTCCCCCACATGGCAGCAGCCATCCCGGTAAAAGCCGGTGACCGGGTCGTAACCACAGTCCTGCAGGGGCTCACCCAGTACATTGCGGGACTCTTTTCGCGACTCTCTGGCCTGGCTCATAACTCCTCCCTGTGGCGGTGTTGTCACCGCTCACACTGAAAACAAACAGGCAATCGGATCCTGCCGACGCCTTTTACGGGCCGTCAGGGGCGGCGCTCACCACCGGATTATGACGAATTGCCCCGGCACTGTCTCACAGACCCTGAACTGTGTCGCCACAGGGCGTACAATAACTGCCGTTGTGCCACCCCGACCAGCCACCAGAACACGGTTCACCATGCGCCTTACCGAGGAACAGCAAGCCATCGTCCAGCTGGGTCACGAGCACTGTGTGATCACGGCGGTGGCGGGCAGTGGCAAGACCACCACACTGGCCTGGCGCATCCGGCAGCTTTTGCGGGATGGCCAGGACCCCCGGCGCATGCTGATACTGATGTTCAACCGCAGTGCCCGTGTGGACTTCCAGCGCAAGCTGGCGGAGATCACCCGCGGGGAAGGGCTGCGCCTTCCGGAGGTACGCACCTACCACGCCATGGGGCTGCGCCTTTACCAGCGTTTTGTGCGTGAGGGCTACCTGCCCCCCTACCAGGGGGAGGTAATGGGAGAGCAGGAGATCCACTACCAGGTCTGGCAGCTGACACTGCAGCTGGCCCCGGAAGAGCTGCAGGACGAGATCAAGCGCCACAAGAAGGAATTCGTGGCGAGTGCCGCCAACTTCCTGGACCGGGTCAAGAGCACACTGGACGCGCCGGAGATCGTCTTTGAGGCCATGGATTTCGCCCCCCAGTACCGCTATCTCCTCAGCCTCTACGAGCGCTTCGAGCAGTGGCGCCGCCAGCAGCGGCGCATCACCTTCGCCGACATGCTGCACGAGCCGGTGGTGGCTATACACCGCCACCCGGCCCTGAAAGCGCTGGTGGCGGACAAGATGGACATGGTGCTGGTGGACGAATACCAGGACAGCAACGAGATACAGCACCTGCTGATCCGCTACGTGGCGGGAGAACGGGCCCGGGTCACTGTGGTGGGGGACCCGGACCAGACCATCTACGAGTTCCGCGGCGCAAGGCCGGACTTCATACTCAGCCGCTTTGCCCGGGAGTTTCCCGGCGCCGTGGCGCTGAACCTCTCCTTCAGCTTCCGCTACGGCCACCGTGTGGCGCTGCTGGCCAACCACCTGATTGCCGGCAACCGGGACCGCAAGCAGGTGCTCTGCCACTCCCACCCCGGCACACCGGACACCCGCATCCACCTGGCACGGCCCCGCCATGAAGCGGACTACATCGCCCGGCTGGCCACTGAGCACCAGAAGGCGGGACAGCCACTCTCCCAGCTGGCGGTGCTGGTGCGTGTCTGGAGCCAGAGTGTACCCATTGAGCTGCACCTGCTCTCACGGCAGATTCCCTATCAGATCGATGCCCGCAAGGGGGCCCTGTTCACCCGTGAGGTGGAGGCCCTGACGGCCTTGCTGGCACTGGCCGCCGGGGAACTCTCGGATGGGGCGGGCGACGGCTCACCGCAACAGCAGCGCAGCCACCGCCAGCAGGTGTTCCGGCAGTTGCTGCGCTTCCCCCATGTGGGGCTGCGCGAGCCGGAGCTCAACGCACTGGCGGATCAGCTGGCACAGCACAGCCACGGCTGGGGCCAGCTGCTGCAGCACGAGGACAACAGCCACTGGAAGCCACTGCCCAAGCGCAAGATCCGACGACTGGGGGAGGCCCTTGAACGCATCGAGCACAACCGCGCCCCCTGCCACCGGCTGATCAAGGAGTACGCCGAGCACACGGAGCTGTTCGAGGGGCTGCGCAGCCTGGCACTGACCCATGAGATGGCGGAGGAGCGCATCGGCACCGTGACCGGCTTCCAGCACTACCTGGCCACACTGGATCTGCAGTCCGGCCCGGCACTGGATCACGTCCGGGGGCTCAAGGCCCGGGCGGCACAGAGCGAGGGCCAGGGGCTGCACCTGTCCACCATCCACCGCACCAAGGGCCTGGAGTGGCCGGTGGTGGTGATTCCCGGGCTGCAGGAGAAGTACCTGCCCTATACCAGCCGCCACAGCGACGACCTGCCGGGGCTGATTGAGAGCGAGCGGCGCCTGCTCTATGTGGGCATGACCCGCAGCCGCGACAGCCTGCACCTGCTCACCAGCACCCCCGGTGAGCACAGTGAGCCGGAGCAGCAGCCCAGCCGCTTCCTTGAGGAAATGCGGCTGCCCCTGTGCGATGAGCTGGGTGAGCGCCTTCACCGGCCACCCCCCGGTGGGGAGATTGCCCTGGAGAATCCGCTGTCAACGGTGGCACTGGATTACGCCGCCCTTCACCGGGTGACCCTGTCCGCCCCCTCCCCCGGACCCGTGGACACGGCAACCCACCCGGAGCCGGACACAGCGGTGTGGCAGCACCGCCATGTGCACCATATATTGCTGGGGGACGGTGAAATTCTCGGGGACCGTGGCAGCTCCTTTGAGGTCCGCTTCGGCAACCAGGAGCGGCGCCATTTCAGCAAGCACAATGCGCACCTTTACTTCCGCCTCAAGGCACCGGATCAGGCGCATTCCGACGGAACCGGAAGCGGTGCCTGACAGCCGGCAGACGGGTGGAGGTGACACTGACACTGGGCTTCAGCCTGGACTTCCCACTCGAGCAGTGATCCGAGCCACACCGGTGCCACAAAAGCGGCCCTCAGCGGCTGCTTTTGTGCGCCGCTATCCCGTCAGGGCCGGCTCAGCCACTGCATCAGCGCCTTGTTGGCACCGACAGGCACCCACTTGCTGGCCCGCACCAGCCAGCGGAAACTCATCCCCACCGGATGATGCACCGCCCCGGAGTCCCGGGCCGCCCAGACCGCTTCGGCCACATCCTCCGCCACCAGGTTCACCCCCATGCGGTCCACAATCCGCGGCGTGTCCTTCTGGGAGTCCAGCATGCCGGTCTTCACAAAAGGCGGCATCATGTCCACCACACGGATATCATCCGCCGCCCACTCGATATCCAGCGCCTCGGTCAGACCCCGCACCGCAAACTTGGAGGCGGAATAGCTGGCAAAGGCCGGCACCCCGTACAGGGCCGACGCGGAGCTCATATTGATCACCCGCGCCCCGGGGCAGTCGCGCAGATAGGGGTAGGCACTGTGACAGGCGTTGATCACACCGTTGACGTTCACCGCCATGGTCTGGTGATGGACGGCGGGTTCCATGTCCATAAAGGCGCCGGTGCGCAGTATGCCGGCGGAGTTGAACAGGATCCGTATCCGGCCCTCCACCAGGGCGGCGAAGGCATCCACCGCCCTGCCCAGTGCCGCGGCATCCGTGACATCCACCGCCCAGTGGCCACAGCAGGCCTCGCCAAGGGCATCCGCCGCGGTTTGCAGCGCCCTGGGGTCCCGGTCAATCAGACCGATACGCCAGCCCTCCCTGGCAAAGCGCTGTGCCACGGCCAGGCCAATGCCCGCCGCCCCTCCTGTAATCAGCAGTGATTTCGGTATCATATGAACAGTTTCCCCGGCGAATGATCTGCCCTGACCCCAACAGCAGGCGTTATAGTGCGGCAGAAGTTGTGTGCCGGTTGATACCGGCGTCGTGATGACAGCATAGCAGGCCCGGGCCGGAGGGAATTGACCGGTAATACCGGATTCTCTGACCAGATCCGTCACAGCGGAGAACGCCATGGACCCCTACGATCAGCTGGAAGAAGCCCTGTCGCTGCTGCGCGAGACCGGCATGACCCGCAGCAGCTATGCCCCGCCCTGGCATCGCTGGCTGTGGCGCCGTGGCATCCCGGTGCGCCCGCCCCAGTTTGCCCCCTTTTCACTGAACGTGCTCAACAACGCCGTCTGGTTCGGCCCTCTGTGGGGGGCCATCATGGGGCTTCTGGTGTGGTCCGGGCAGGGCCACCCCTGGTGGCTGATGGTCGGCGCCAGCGTGCTGGCCGGGTTGCTGTTTGGTGTCCTGATGGCCCTGTTCTACCGCGCCAGCGCCCGCAAGAACCGGCTGCCCGCCTGGGAGGAGATTCCCCACCTGCCGGAGAAACCCTGGCTGGAGAGGCGGGACCGTCCTTAAGCGGCCACGGGTAAGTGACACGGCTTGCAGGTTCTGCCAGTGGTATTGGCAGTCATCCGTAGGGAGTGATGGTCAGGGCAAGCGACTTTACGGCGGGTGGGAGGCGTGTTGACAGGCTCCGGTGTCCGGAGCCTGTCGCCGCTGTTAGCGCAGCGGTTGCACACCTTGTCCGGACAACTCCGGGAAGTCGTCGTGCATGGACAGTTGGCCGGTATCGGTGCGGTTGCCCAGATACTCAGGGCGGCGTACCGGCGCGGCATAGGGCTCCTGCAGACGGTTGTCCACGCTGTTGTAGACAAAGAACAGGTTGGAGCGCGGCCAGGGGGACATGTTCTCGTTGGAGGCGTGGAGCGTATTGCACTCAAACAGCAACAGTGACCCTGCCGGCCCCTTGGGCGCCTGGATGCCACCGCGCTTGGCCAGCTCGGACAACACCTCCTGGTCCGGCACACCGATGCTCTGGCGTTTGAGGGACTTCTCCCAGTTGCCTTCCGGCGTTTCCCCCTCGCAGGGCACAAAATGGTGATGGGAGCCGGGAATCAGCATCAGCGGCCCATTGAACTCGTTGTTGTCCGTCAGCATCAGCGAGGCACTCACCGCGCGCATACGGGGCATGCCGTCCTCGGCGTGCCAGGTCTCGAAGTCCGAGTGCCACTGGAAGCCACTGCCCTCGAAGCCGAACTTGTCATTGATGCGGGACTGGTGGATATACACCTCGGAGCCCAGCAGCTGTCGCACCATGCCCAGTATGCGCGGATCCCGTGTGAGGCGGTCGAAGCGCTCGGAAATCTTGTGCATATCGAACACGGAGCGGATGGCACCGCTTTTCGGGTCCGAGATCACCCGCTCGGAGCGCATCAGCTCCTCGTCACTGGCCATCTCCCGAAGTTCCTGGAAGAAAGGCGCAATGCGGTCGTAGGAGAAAAACCCCTCGAACCACAGGAAACCATCCCGCTCATAACGGGACAGGGCCACCTCGTCCAGAGGGCCTTCCCAGCGGTGTTCATTACGGGCATGCACAATGGGATCAAACCGGGGGAAGGGGTCCGCTCTGCGTTCCAGCCGTGTCGGGTAAAGGTCCTGTCTCTCACTCATCCACTTTCTCCTTGGTCCGTTGGAAATTGATCAGGAGATCGTCAGCCGGACAGACAGGCGCACAGTCGCTTCGCCCTGGGGCAAATCGATGGGACCTAACGAACAGATTTCTAATTCAAGTCGCAGGATTGACCGGTTGTAAAAGCTGCCAGAGCGGCAACCGAAGCCACAGACAGAGAGTGTGGCCTGCCGGAAAATCCGGTGTCGATCTACTAAGGAATACCCTGTGGTCAGGCGTTTCTGATTTCAAGTGCCGGCATGGGAGACCGCCCCTGAACCTGGCGTCTCAAGCCGTGCCTGGCGGGTGTTAGTGCCAGCTGTCGGGCACTGGTAAAAGATTAAAAACAATCTGCAAGGTGCGGTCACGGCCATCGATCAGGTAGTCGATGGTGGTGTCATCGGGTAACTGCACCTGCCTGAGGTTGCCCATGACATCGTAGTCGAAGCGGGTGGTGAGGCCATTGTCGGTTATGGACTGAAGCTCCCCGGCTTCGGTGTAGTCGTACTGTGCCTGGCCGTAGCTGAGCAGGCGGTCCTGTGCGTCGTAGGTGGCGCTGGTGCCGTTGTGGCTCAGGCGGTTGCCGTTGGCGTCGTACTGGTAGCTGTCGGTGGTGGTGCCGTTTTGTTGAACTCGACGCCGCTGACGCTCAGGCCCCGGAAGCTGTTGTCGTAGCGGCGTGTGATATCCCCGGTGATGAAGCCGCTCCAGCGTTCACTGAGAGACAGGTAGCCATTGAAATACTACCTGCTACTGGAGCCATTGAGGTTGATCAATGACTCTTGCCCCATTGATCGTTATTCCATTGATTCATTGATCCTTGTGAATATGGCGGGTGACGCCCCCTTCCGGGAGTTCCGGGGGAGTATGCCTCTTCAAGATCAATGGTGTTGTTATCGAACGGTTTCTTGTGGTTCCTGTTCTCTCTCCTTTTACGGTTTAGAATTAACCTCTGCTTCTATTGCCAAATTCGACATAAAGCTTCCTACATTCTCAACCTCTCCGTTAATAAAATATTCACGACCATCTGACATTTTCAATCGCCAATTTGGGACGGATCGACTCAATAATGACATTGGTATAATACTATTCTTAGAATTAACAGATTGAACGCTAGATATTGACGCAAGATCCAAGGAAACAACACTTCCTAAAAAAGTTTTAACCTCAATATTTTTTTTAATCTCTATGCGCTGCAAAACATAACGGGCTTCGGAAAAAATCTTGCAAGCCCCAAAGAAAAGAAGTAGTAAAAACCCACTTGAAAAAACCAAAACCCCACAAATAAAAATAAGCTTTACTGAATCAAATCCTAAAAGCTGTGAGGAAAAAACTCCTTGTAGCGCAACAAAAAACGCTATGAGGCTAGTTAGTGCCCCAAATGGAATAACAAAAATCCCTATTCCGTTATTGCCCAAACGAGAATCTACGACCTTTCTCACTTCAACCATTTTCACTCTCCAGCACCTGCTCCAATGCCTCCAGCAGCAAGGTTTACACCAAAATTTCTTGGTGCAGTTACTACTTGCCCTAAAATACCACTTGGGGCGTGTGCATGCATTCCTCCACTAAGCATACCTCCAAGAAAAGAGCCGGCTAAAGAACCTACATTAAAGTCGTTACCGAAGCTCTTACAATCATTATTTATTATAACGGCGGTTTGAGAAACTGCATTTGAAGTACCCCCCAGTGCTCCCCCGGATAAGGCACTACGCAAAAATGTTCCTCCTGGCAAAAATCCAGCTACGGCGCCACTGGCAATTCCAAAAGTCGCATTAATCGATGCTTCGGTTAAAGATCCGCCTGATGCAAGGGTGCCCACAAAACTGGAAACACCTCCAATTCCTGCGCCAACCACAGCTCCAAGAACGCCAACTTCACCTGTCGGATCTAGGTAATTTTTAGGGTCATTCCATACATAGCCATAAAAGTTAACATCTCCACCCGCTAACCCAATCGGATCCTTGGCCGTCCACCGCCCAATCTCCGCCGAGTAATCTCGCGCCCCAAACCGCACCAGCCCGGTATGCGGATCGTAAATCCCCCCCGCATAACCAAACGGCTGGAACCCCGGATTGGTATCCTCGATCACCTCACCATAGGCATCGTAGTCCATTCTATGGGCGATGTTCCCGGTGGCCGTGTCCACCACCAGCCGCGGGCTGCCCAGGTGGTCGGAGATGATGCGGTAGGTGGTGCCATCCTTGACCATGTACGCCGGCACGTTGATTTTATCGGCGTACACAAAGCGCGCCACCACATTGCCTTCGCCGTCGAGCTCCGCCACCGGGTTCAGCTGGTCCTGATACAGGAATCCCTGCACCAGCTCCCCGTTCACCTGCTTGCCAATGCGCCGGTCACGGCCATCGATCAGGTAATCGATGGTGGTGTCACCGGGTAACTGCACCTGCCTGAGGTTGCCCATGACATCGTAGTCGAAGCGGGTGGTGAGGCCATTGTCGGTTATGGACTGAAGCTCCCCGGCTTCGGTGTAGTCGTACTGCGCCTGGCCGTAGCTGAGCAGGCGGTCCTGAGCGTCGTAGTTGGCGCTGGTGCCGTTGTGGCTCAGGCGGTTGCCGTTGGCGTCGTACTGGTAGCTGTCGGTGGTGGTGCCGTTTTGCGCCACACGCTCCAGGCGTCCTGCCGGGTCGTAGTCATAGGTATAACTGGTTGTTACGCCGTCGAGGGTTTCGGTTTTCTCGACGATGCGGCCAAGGGCGTCTCTCTGGTAGCGGGTGCTGTGGAGGGCGTCACCGTTGACGGTGGCCTGGCTGTGGTCCAGTTCGCCAAAGGGGTTGTAGTCATGCCCCGTGGTGACGCTGTCCAGTGTGGTGCTGCGCAGCAGGCCGTTGGCGGCGTCCGGGGTCAGCTCCATTGCGCCGGCACGGGTGAGAAGGCCGTCGTTGTCGTAGTCGTAGGGGAACTCGACGCCGCTGACGTTCAGGCCCCGGACCCGGAAGTTGTTGTCGTAGCGGCGGGTGATGTCCCCGGTGATGGGGCCGCTCCAGCGTTCACTGAGGGGCAGGTCGCCGTCGTAGCCGTAGTGGAGCTGCCCGCCGTCCGGTGCGGTGATGGTAGCCAGCTGGCCGCTGTCTGGCTGGTAGTCATAGTGGACGCTGCCATGGGGCAGTGTGACCTGGCTCAGGCGCCCGCCGAAGTCGTAGTCCAGGATCACGGACTGGCCGTCGGGGCGGTTGATCTGTGTGAGCTGCCTGTCCCGGTTGTAGCTGTAACGGGTGACGGTTGCCCCTTCCGGGAGTTCCGGTGGGGAGTAGGCCTCTTCAAGATCCACCGAGTTGTAGTCGAAGAGATGGGCTTCCCGGCCGGGGGGCTGCAGCAGTCGCAGGTTGCCGTTGCCGTCGTAATCAAAGTCGATGCGGCCACCGTCCGGCAGGGTCTGCCGGGTGACGCGGCCGGCCGGGTCGTATTGGTAGCTGACATTACGCCCCAGTGCATCGGTGATCCTGGAGAGATTGCCCAGTGAGTCATAGGCCATGTGTGTGCTGCGCTGGTCGGCCCCATCGCCTGCGATAAGTGCACTCAGGCGGCCCCGCTCGTCGTAACGGTAATCCAGTGCAGCCAGGTCCGCGACCTGGCTCTGCTCTGGACGCCCGTTGTCATCGAGCCGGGTGGTGCTGGTGCGGCCCTGGGCCGATGTGGCGGTCCACTGGTGGCTGCTGGCGTCATAGATGGCGGTGCTGGTGCGGCCATTCACGGTCACGGTGTTGCTCAGCTGTGTATGGCTGAGTGGATCCCGGAGATCCTCCAGCACGGCGCTGCGCTGGGTGGTTAGCGTGGCTTTGAGCCCGGCCGGTGTGGTGATGGTGGTTTCCTCGGGGACAGGCACCAGCAGGCCAAAACGCGGGTCGGGGCCGGTTTTGTGGCGGATCACGGTTCCGCTGGGCTGGGTCACGGTGGCGCCAGTCCTGGCGATCACCCGTTTTGTCACCGTATTGTCCGGCGCCTCGTCCAGGAAGTGTCGCTCACCGATGGCGTTGTGGGTGATGGTGAACCGGGAGAGGCGGCCTTCGCCGCTGGTCATGTCCGTGCGAAAGCCGTTGTCCAGCGGCGTCCTTTCAATCTCCCAGCCGCCACCGTTGGGGGCCTCGTCACGGATCAGGCGGCCATTGTCGTTGTAGTCAAATCGGGTGACATGGTGGTTGGGGGTCTCGAAGCTCAGCATCAGGCCCCTGTCCGAGTAGGTGGCCGCCCAGGTGTTGCCCGCCGGGTTGCTGATGGCGGTGAGGTGGCCCCGGGTATTGGTGCTCAGGTCCGTGCGTTGTCCATCCGCTGCGATAATGGCCCTGGCATGGCCGTTGCTGTCCCGTTCGATGGTGGTGACGTTCTGGTAGGCGTCCGTAATGCGGACAAGATGGCCCTCTTCATCGTAGGCAAAGGTATGGATGATGGCGCCGGTGGCGGCGTCCCGGGTACTGAGATGACGGCCCATGGCATCAAACCGGTAAAGCTCGCTGCCATCCGCTGAGGGTATGAGCGCGCCCTGCTGATCGGGCCCGGATGCCACGGTCTGGATCACTCTGCGGATACGGTGGTTGGCCGAATCGGTGAAATAGATCGAGCCGTCGGGTCCGACAACCACGTCATAGGCTCTGTTAACCTGGGCCAGCTCCGGCGCACCGCCATCGCCACTGAAGCCGTCTTCACCGGTGCCTGCCACGGTGGTTATTATTCCGTATGGGTCGATACGACGAACACGTCCCCGTGAGGTTTCAGCGAAATAGACGCTTTGGTCTGGCCCAAGCGCCATGCCGGACAGACCGCCAATGTCGATTGAGGTGGCCGGAACCCCGTCTGCTGAGGCGCCATAACCGCCACCGATGGTTGTCACCTCCCCTTGAGGACTGATCTTAAGCACTCTTCTGGTATAAGTACTCAGGGCGAAAAGGGTGCCATTGTCCGTGACCGCCATGTCATAGGGCCGGTTGGGACTGGTGGTCACCGTGGAGATGATGCCGTCCGGGTCTACGTAGCGGATCCGGCTGCTGTCGTAGGTGTCGGCGATATAAAAGCTGCCACTGACGGGGCCAGGGGTGACACCTTGCAAGCGGCTCAAACTGGCTTCAACCGCTAGGCCGTCATCCCCTCCGGACCCGATACCCCCTGAACCGGCAACGGTGCTGATCATGCCCTCCGGGCTGACGTAACGGACCCGGAAGTTTTTGGAATCCGCAATGTAAAGTCCGCCCTCCTCGGTGACGGCCAGGCCCCTCGGGTTGTTGAGCTGCGCCTTGGTGGCTATCCCGCCATCACCTCCGAAACCGGCCTCACCGGTACCCGCAACCGTGGAAATGATGCCCTTTGGATCGATACGGCGGATTTTATGGCCCGTTGAGAAGTAAAGACTGCCGTCCGCCCCCATGTCGATGCCACGGGGCCAACTCAGTTCCGCGTTTATGGCCTCTTCACCGTCGCCGCTGAAACCGGCTTCGCCGGTGCCGGCCACGGTGGTGATGCTGGGTGACGCCGGAGCGCGGCGCTCGCCATTACCCAGGTGCAGGACTTTTTTGTGGGGGTCGTAGGCATGGTGTGCACTCAGGGACCAGGCACCCACGGTATCGGGGCGCACCTTGAAGGGGGATTCGAGCGTGACCTCCCAGTCACGGGTCAGCACGGTGGACTGGCAGTTGGAGCGGGTGCCGATGGCAGACAGGTTATTGGTCCTGGCCCAGGCCCGGGTCACGTTGGGGTTGGCACTGCGATACACGCAGGGGTACAGGTAGCTCACTTCCACACGGGCCTGCTGGGCGCCACGCACCTTGCGGCCATAGCCGTCCAGTCCATCCCACTGGAATTCATGGCTCAGATTCGTGGCGGGACTGAATTCACGGGAGAACGGCTGCCCGGCAATGGTGACGCTCAGCTTGATACCCTCAAGGCTTGAGGGAACCTCCTCGCCAGTCAGCTGGATCTGTGTGGCGTTGTTGGCATAGCCTTCCGTCCGGTCACTGCTGTAGACCAGCTCAAAGGGGGTGCCCGTGACAGCCACGCTTTCACCCAGTGTCTGTCCAAGGGCGTTTATAATGCAGCCTGGCTTCTTACAGGACTCCTTCGAGTTTTCAGGGGCACCGCTATCGTTGGTTCCGGGTTCGGGGACATCCGGCCCTACCGCGTCTGCGGGTGGGCCATAGGGCCAGTTGCAGTCCCAGGGGGTGAAGTGGCTGATGGGGGTACGCCAGAGCGTTTTGCCCTCTGCGTACAGTTGAGCCAGCTCTCTGCGCTCCCCGTCCGTAATGCCCAGGCTGTCCAGTTCCGCCTGGGTGGCCGCCAGGCCATTGCCGGTCACATCCAGTGTCGCCAGGCCATTGTCGATCTGCAGAACCTCAATGACACGGCCATTGTCCCCGGCGCGCCAGGCTGCGGCATTGCGGTCATAAAAGCCCGCGGGCACGATTTCCCCGGTGGGGAAGTCCAGGAAGTTATCCACATACAGGGGGATGGGCTGGTCGAAGTCCACCCGCTCCGCCCCGGCGTGGATGGCCTCGTCCAGGCTCAGTTCCACGGCATAGGTGTAGGCGGATGTGGGCGGCAGTTCACCGGGCATGGCCTCAAAGCCATTGCTGCCGACGGTGTATTCCGTGGCCCGCACTGTGCCGGAAGTCAGAGCCGCGCGGCTGCCATCGGGCAATACCATTTCAGCGCCAACGCCGGAGGGGAACAGCAAGGTGGCCTGCCTGGCGCCCGCCTCGTCTTCCTCTTCGCTGCCACGGGCCACCTGGTACTCCGTGCTGGTGCTGAGATCCACGGCCGTGGCGTTGCCATCAAGGTCCACCATGACCACATCATCCACCCAGGCATAGGCTTTCCAGGGGGTCTGGATTTTGCGTTGTACCGGGAGATACCCCTCTTTCTGATACTCGACCGTTAAAGGGCCACCGCCATTCACCGCCATGTCAAAGGCCCCGTCCACCCGGCTGACGGTGTTTCCCAGTTCGGGGTGGTTATGGACCTGGATGCTCACACCTTTCAGGGGGGTGCCATCACGGGTCATGACACGGCCACGAATGACAGCGACCCGGTCCTTTTCAATGGTGCCCTCGGCCACCCCTGTCTGAATCGGGTAGTTGCCCGTGTAGAGAAACGCGACGGCCTCGTCCATGGGCGTCACACCACTGTTGCCCAGGGAGGGGGCTACACGCACCGGGTCAGGCGGGATGTGGGAGACCGGTACCTCCATGTTCTCACTTTGGTTGCCCGCGCTGTCTTCCACGGTGATCTGCAGACGATCCCCGTGCCAGGCGGCCAGTTCCGCGACAAAGCCCCCGCTGGTATCGGCGCGCACCGTGACGGACTCACCGGTCCGGGTGTTGGTAATGCGTACCAGCGATTCCGGCTCGACGCTGCCTTCTGCACCGGTAATCCGGTCACTGCCCTCCTCGCTGAGCGTGACGCTGATCCCCTCTGAAACAGGCATTGCCGGAGGGACGGTATCAAGGGTCACGGTGCGTGTCCGGCGGGTGGTATTGCCGGCACGGTCCCGGGCCTGCAGCTCAAAGTGATTAAGCCCCTCCTCCAGGGAAACGGAGTGGCTGAAGGCATTGCCTTCAACGGACAGGCTGATCAGTCCCGAGCCCGTATTCAGGGAAAGGCTGCTGACCGGCTTGCTCAGCTCACCACGGAGAGTCAGCTCTGGCTGGTTGGTAAAAAGCCCGTCCTCCGGATGCTGGATGTGAATCTCCGGGGCCACCGTGTCGATGGTAAAGGTGACTTCCGCAGGCTCAGACAGCTGGCCATTCGTGTCCGCGATCACCGCCTTCAGGGCGGTCTCACCGTCGGGCAATTCTGTGGTGATCCGGCATGAGGCTTCCACCTCATCCGCCACACAGTCCGCATCCAGTCCGGTGCCATTGCGGGTGATGGCAATGGAGTCGGTATCAATCACACCGCTGCTGCTGTAGCTGAGCACTAAACGGGGTGTGGCATTGTTGGTGAAGCTGCCGCTGAAGGGAGAGAGGATCTCGATTTCCGGTGGGTCTTGAGGAGCCTTCTCCAGGCCTAACCGGGTGATGGCCCGGATGACACCGTCACCCGGGTCCGGTATGAATTCTTTCTGCAGTGAACCGGTCATGCTGTATTGCTGAATGGATAACGCATTCGCCAGCCAGACGGAGCCGTCTTCCGTGTCAGCGACCAGGTCCTGCACCTTTTGCTCCTGTTCGCTGCGGCCATGGAATGGCCGAAAGGTAAACGCCACCTCGCCGTCTTCGTTGACATGGCTGATGCTGTGCCGGGTGCCGCCCCAGACACCCCCCTGCCCGTCCGCTGAGAGATAGTGGGAGAAGCGCTGCTCCAGCGCCTCTCTTGGGGATAGCTCCTGGACGTGATCGCTGGCATTGATGCGAAACAGGAAGGGACCACCGGCCACCCAGACGCTGTCCAGGCTGGCATCGTACTCAAGCTGCCAGGTGCGGGGGAAAGAGGGGGTCAGCTGTTTTACGACAGTGCCGCTGCCATCCAGGATAAAAAGCTGTTCAGGCACGGCCGCCCAGAGTTGCAGCCGCTCGGTATCCAGGGTCATGGCCGTCACGGGCTTGCTGAAATCCAGGGCTTTTTTCAGTTGCCCTTCAGGGTCGAACCGGAACAGTCCGTGATGCGCCGCAATCCAGACACCATCGCCGTCAGCCACCATATCGGTAATGGGGGTGTGCTGCGGTATCCCGGGGGCCGCCACATCCACTTCTGGGTTGCCTTTGCTGTTGTAAGCCCTTAAGCGACCAGGGCCATAGGCCCAGATACGCCCGCTGTGGTTATCAATGGCAATGGCTTCCGTACCCGCGGCGTCCGTGATCTCGAAAACCACCGACTCATCCGCCAGGGCAATCCTGAGGAGTCCATTGGACTCGGCCACCCAGAGGGCGGTATTGGCGGATGAGGAAGAGGCGATAAAAAACAGGACAAAGGCAGACAGCAGCGTCAGGCACCGACGCACAGAGTGGGTCTTCATTGGAGAGGCATTCCCTTGTTAAAGCACACTGCATCCGATCAGCCGCTCCGAAGCCCATTGCGGGGCCTGGGGAACCGCTCAGCATCCAGGTTGCTGTTATCTATTACTCCGGTTCAGTGAAGTTAACAAGGGTTAATGTCCGGCTCAATCCAGTGAGTCGGCTATATAGGTGATGAGCGTCACACTCCGGGGATGTTGTCCTGCATGACCCGGAATCAGGGTCATACGTAGTGAAATCAGAGCCGGCGCACTGCCACGATGCCCGTCACCAGTGACGCAAGGCTCAGAAGTATCCCCCCCACCAGTGAGATGGCCGGACCCCAGACCGGCTCCGGCGGGTAGATATAGGCGTCGGTCGGGTCCGACTGGTTGAGGTGGATGGTGAAGGGGCGGCTGTGGAGCATGGCGTGGCGGAAGCGCTCCAGCATCTGCCGGCGCTCCTCAGGGGTCAGGCTGTTGATGATGTAATCCGGGGCGATGCGGCTGTCCTGGTAGGTCTTATCTCCGTAGCGGTACTCATAGGTGATCTCGAAACGGCCATCCTCTCGGCAGGGGTTGCGCCCGTTCTTCTCTTCACGCAGACAGTCCAGTTCCACCACCCGGGCCGGGCGGGTGTGCCACTGGCGGTCTTCCTGCCAGGACTCCACCAGGCGGTCGCGGCGTGTCTCAGGAGTCAGTGACAGCAGCATGGCCAGCCCCAGCACACCGGTAATGGCCGCCACCATAAACAGGGTCAGGTCCTTTTTCTGTCTGCTCGCCATGTCTGCCTCTTGAGTCTCGTCTGATGCCATGGATGGATCCGGGGGGAAGTATACGGATTTCGGCCTGTCAGGACGAGAAATCCGGCACAGCTTATGCTCATTTGTTCCGGTACCATGAGCCCTTTCCTTATCACGCTGTGCGTTTTGTACTATGATTCCCGCATGACAACCCCCAATGATCAGCAAGCTAACTCTCTCGCCGAACTGGCCCGCCAGCTGAGCAATCTGGACCATGTCCAGGCCGCCGACGACGCCACCCACAGGGCCGAGTACAGCATTGACCAGCTGGCACAGGCCGGCAACTCCACTGTGCGCAATGTCCGGGCCTACCAGGACCGTGGACTGCTGCCGGCCCCGGAGCGCCGTGGCCGTGCCGGTGTCTACACCGATGTGCACCTGGCCCGGCTGAACCTGATCAACCACATGCTGGAGCGGGGCTATACACTGGCCAATATCCACGAGATGCTCAACGCCTGGGAAAAGGGGCAGGACCTGGGGGAGCTGATGGGGCTGGAGTCGGCACTGAGTACCCCCTGGACCGACGAGTTGCCGGATTACCTCTCTCCCGAGCAGCTGCTGGCGCGCTTCCCGGAAGAGGAAATGAGCGGCAGCACACTGGAGCTGGCCATTGAGCTGGGAGTGGTGGTGCCGGAGAAGCAGCGCTTCCGCATCCCCAGCCCCAGGCTGCTCAATGCCGGTGCCGAGCTGGTGGAGGCGGGCATTCCACTGCGCAACCTGCTGTTGCTGCTCAAGGGGCTGCGGGGCAATATCGACAAGGTGGCCGCCGAGCTGACCCACCAGGCCTCCAGGCTGCTGGAAGTCTCCGACGACAAGCCCATTCCACAGGAGTCCGTGCACCACCTCACGGAGCTGGTCTGGCGGCTGCGTCCGCTGGCGCTGGTGGCGGTGCAGGCGGAGGTGCAACGGGCCATGCACCAGGCCACCCAGCGCTATCTGGGAGACCGCATCAATGCCGCTTTCCAGGGCCATCAGGACGACCCGGACAAGACACCGGAACAGTAGCCCTCTCCCTTCACTGGGGCATTGACGCCCCCGGCTTTTCACCGTTTTTATCTTCGGCCTTTCACCGTTGGACTCACTTTGGGGCCGGGTGCTTACCGGCGTCTTGTCGCCACCTCTGTCCTATAATGACAAACAAGCCTGCCTTCAGGGTCTTTACGGGAAGTATACACTCGTATACTTTGTAGACAGATGTATACACAAACACCCGGAGGGACTCCCATGTCCGCACAAACTTCCCCGTCCAGAACCGCTCAGGGTGGCGTTGCCGCCACCCATACCCGCGTTGCCATTATCGGTACCGGCTTTTCCGGACTGGGCATGGCCATACAGCTGAAAAAATCCGGCGAGCAGGATTTCCGCATTTTCGAGAAGGAAGGCGGTGTGGGCGGCACCTGGCGGGTCAACCATTACCCCGGCTGTGCCTGTGATGTGCAGTCCCACCTGTACTCCTTCTCCTTCGAGCAGAACCCGGAGTGGACCCGCATGTTCGCCCCCCAGAAGGAGATCCGCGGCTATCTGGAGCACTGCGCCGACAAGTACCGTTTGCGCCCCCACATCCACCTCAACACCGGGCTGGCCCGTGCCGAGTGGGATGAGCCGGCCCAGCTGTGGCGCCTTGAGGATGAGCACGGGAAGCGCTACACCGCCAATGTGCTGATCTCCGGCATGGGCGGTCTGTCCATTCCTTCCTATCCCAATATCCAGGGTGTGGAGCGTTTCCAGGGCAAGGCCTTCCACTCACAGGACTGGGACCACGATTACGACTTGCGGGGCAAGCGGGTGGCCGTGATCGGCACCGGCGCCTCCGCCATCCAGTTTGTGCCGGAAGTGCAGAAACAGGCCGGCCAGCTGTATCTCCACCAGCGTTCCGCCCCCTGGATCATGCCCAAGCCGGACCGGGCCATCACCGAGGGGGAGCGCACCCTGTTCCGCCGGCTGCCAATGGCCCAGAACCTCCAGCGCAAGGCCATTTACTGGATGCTGGAGAGCCGGGTGCTGCCCATGGTGGTCAGCCCCAAGGTGCTGAAGGTGGCCAAGATGATGGCGAAGCGCCATATCCGCAACCAGATCAGCGACCCGCAGCTGCGCCGCAAGGTGACACCGGATTACGAGTTCGGCTGCAAGCGCATCCTGCTGTCCAACAACTACTACCCGGCACTGGACCAGCCCAATGTGGAGGTGGTGACCGACGACATCCGTGAAATCACCGAAACCGGCATTGTCACCGCCGACGGCAAGCACCGTGAAGTGGACGCCATTATCTACGGCACCGGCTTCAAGGCCGGTGACCCGGTGCCCAAAGGGCTGGTGAAGGGCCGCAACGGACAGGACCTGCAGGAACTCTGGCAGGAAGGGCCTGAGGCCTACAAGGGCAGTGCCGTGGCCGGCTTCCCCAACCTGTTCATGCTGATGGGCCCGAACACAGGCCTGGGCCACAACTCCATGGTGTATATGATCGAGTCACAGATTCAGTACGCACTGGATGCCATCAACACCATGAAGCGGGAGAATCTGACTTCCGTGGAGGTGGATGAAAAGGCCCAGATGCACTACAACCGCCGTCTGCAGGGCAGGCTGGGTGGCAGCATCTGGAACGACGGGGGCTGCACCAGCTGGTATCTGCACCCGGAAACCGGTAAGAATGTGGCTCTGTGGCCCGGGTTCACGTTCCTGTTCCGCCAGCAGACCCGGCAGTTCGACCGCCAGGCTTACGCCCTGAACCGGGCCAAAACAACCACAAAGAATTCCCCGCAAAAGGAGCGCACGGCATGAAGTCATTTTCTGGCAAGGTGGCCGCCATTACCGGCGCCGGCTCGGGCATCGGACGGGCACTGGCACTGGCACTCTCCCACCAGGGCTGCCATCTGGCCCTGAGTGATATCAACGAGACCGGTCTGGCGGAGACCGCCGGGCTGTGCAACGCCCAGAAGGTGACAGTCACCACCGCCCGGGTCAATGTGGCGGATCGTGAGGCGGTGCACCAGTGGGCGGACCAGGTGGTGGCGGATCACGGCCAGGTGAACCTGATTTTCAACAACGCCGGCGTGGCCCATGCCGGTACCGTGGAGGGGACCAGTTACGAGGATTACGACTGGATACTGGACATCAACTTCCGTGGCGTTCTCTATGGCACCAAGGCGTTCCTCCCCCATCTGAAGGCGGCGCCGGGGGGCGGCCATATCATCAATATCTCCAGCATCTTCGGGCTCTTCTCACAGCCGGGCATGAGCGCCTACAACGCCACCAAGTTCGCGGTGCGGGGCCTGACCGAGTCGCTGCGACAGGAGCTGGACATGGCCAACAACGGCGTCTCCGCCACCTGTGTGCACCCCGGCGGCATCAAGACCAACATTGCCCGTGACGCGCGCATGAACGACAGCATGGGCGAGCTGATGGGTGGGGCCAGCAACGAGGACCTGTCCAGCAATTTCGAGAAGCTGTTCCGCACCACGCCGGACCAGGCCGCGGCCATTATCCTCAAGAGCGTGCAGCGTAACGCCCGCCGTGTGCTGGTGGGCTCCGATGCCCGTGCCGTGGATATCATGCAGCGCATTGTCCCCACGTCTTACCAGCGCATGGTCACCTACGCCATGCGCTTCGGCAAGTAAGCCCAACGGTCCCGTAAAGAGCGAGCGCCATGAGTCAGACACGCGAAGCCACACTCGAGACACTGCACCGGGTCAGCCAGCAGTACCTGGCCAGTACGGACGAAGCCCGGCTGGAAAAGGAAGCGGCCAACTGGCGCCCCCGCCCGGGGCTCTGGGGGCGCATCCAGCAGGCCAGCCGCTGGCTGCCGGGGGTGCGCCTGCGCCAGCAGCCCATTGATGACCACATCATCCACTACTGGCAGCTCGGCCCGAAGCGGGGCACCCCGGTGGTGCTGGTGCACGGCTTTGCCTCCAGCAAGGAGAACTGGCTGACACTGCTGCCGCTTCTGCGCCGGGGCTATACCCTCTATGTGCCGGATCTGCCCGGTTTCGGCCAGAGCAGCTACCGCCATGACAGCCACTACAGTTACGGCGCACAGGCACAGCGGCTGGCCCAGTGGGCCGAGCGGCGCTCACTGCCACCGGCCCACTGGGTGGGCAGCTCCATGGGGGGGGCCATCTGCGCCCATCTGGCGGCCAGATATCCCCAGCGGGTGCTCAGCGTCACACTGATGAACGCCGCCGGGCTGGGTGCCGAGACACTGAGCACCACGGACCGGGTGTTGATGGAGGGGGGCAATATGCTGATCCCGGACAGCCTGTCCCAGACACGGGATCTGTTCCGGGTCACCACCCACCGGGGCAGCGCCCTGATCAGCCTGTTGATGGCTCCGGCCATGTACCGGGACCTGCGCCACAGGGCACCCATCAGCCGGCATATTTTCCGTGACATGCTCAGGCCCGAGGAAGAAGTGGCGGATCTGGCGCAACAGATCCAGGTGCCGGTGAAAGTTTTCTGGGGGGACAAAGACCAGGTGCTGGACGTCTCCTGCGCCTACCGCTTTGCCGACCTCATCCCCCACGCCAGCCTGACGGTACTGAAGAACATCGGCCACCTGCCAATGCTGGAAGCCCCCTCCAGGACGGCCCGGATACTGCGGGAGTTCTGGGAGTCGGAGCCGGTGCGCAACAGAGCGCAGGAACTGGCCCCGGAGTCCGTCGAAACGGCGTGATTCCAGGGTTCTGGCTGGGGTGACCTGCCGGCGGCAACGGCGGTCACAGCGCCAGAAAGGGGTAGGCCATAAAATACAGCACGGCGCCAATGCCCAGCAGCGCCAGCAGGAACTTCAGGGGGTTGCGCCGGTAGCGCCCTGGCAGGGTTTCCAGACGGCCCTCTCGGCGCAGCTGCTCGTATTCCTCATCGGCACTCGCCTTGCGCCGGCGCTGGTAGTCCGCCATCAGCGTCATGGCTTCCTCCGCCTGTGCCTCGTCCTGCAGCCAGATGCCGCCAAAGGAGATCATCCAGCGGCTGGGGCGGGTTTCGTAATAGGCGATGCCGTGGTCTTCCAGCAACTCCCGCACATCCAGGATCTCATCGTCCGGTACATGGCGGAAATTCAGTAGCAGTCGGGCCATGAAGGCCTCCTTCTGGGTGGTCTATCCGTGCCCGCTCCTCTTTCAGGCGGCTTGCCCGTCCGCCTTCCTACAATCATCCAGCGCCAGCAGATAATACTCCATGCCCCGGCGGGCCGCCTCAAAGGCGGACCGCCGGGCCTCATCCGTGGTGCACAGGTGCTTGATCAGTTCCATGGCCTCATGGGGGTGTTCATCGTCGTAATGGGCATGGGCCCGCAGCCAGGCCATGGAGCGCTTGTTGATGATGGCCTGGCCGGAGTCGGCGTAATGTTTCATGCCCCTGACCACCTGTTGTGACCACTCACCGGTGGCCCATTCAATGGCCAGATTGGTGGCCGCCAGTGCCTCGGCCAGGCTGCCGCGCTGGTTGATGCCCCACAGATAGTGGTTCACGGCGTCCATGGCCGCCGGGGGCACCACGGTGTCGAGCTGTTCATCGCTGATGGCAAAACCCCTGGCCCAGTCACGGTACCAGTACAGGTGGCGCTGTTCGATGTGGATATTGCCGATCAGCCAGTTGCGCACCGCCCTTACCGGCGCCTGCCCGTTGTCCGTGGCCCTGGCCAGATTCAGTGCCATGTAGTGGGGGAAATTGGCCACCAGCGGGTAGAAATTCAGCAGTGCATGGCGGAAGCGGACCACATCCAGTGTGCCCGCCGCCATTTCCCGGAACAGGGCGTGGTGGGTGATGCGCTCCTTGAGCGGCTCCAGCCCCTCCCAGAAGGCCCTGGCCCAGGGGGGGTGCTCCGTCAGCACCAGGGTTTCGTCGTACCGGGTTTTGTTGTTTTTATCGCTCACTGTACTGCTCCTCAAGACTTCGGGAGGGAAAAACACCGGCGCCGATTCCAGTGACGTCAGCCCGGGTGTAAGCTATAACTTACCTTTTCGGAACCTGGAGAGAAAAGAGAAACCATATGGAAGTCGAACTTTTTGTCCGTCACTTTCTGGGGATCTATTTTGTGCTGGTGGGCCTGAACTTTGCCAGCGCCTCGCTGGCGCTGCGCCGCCGCACCGGCGTGCGCCAGATTCATTACGGGGTAGCGGGTTCCGCCACCTGGTGGCACCGCCAGGCCTTCAACCTCTTCCGTACCAGCATACTCGCTGTGGTGGTCTTGCGCATTGTCTGGCCCTCACTGGACCACTACCTGGGGCTGATCCAGTGGCTCTGTCAGCCACCGGTACTGCTCACCGGGGTGTTGCTGATGCTGGTCTCCTTTACCGGCGTCGCTTACACCGGCCGTTATATGCATAATGACTGGCGTTCAGGCATCGATCCGGAGTCGCCCTCGGAGCTGGTCACCAGCGGGCCTTTCAGCCGATCACGCAACCCCCTGTTCCTGGCGGTGATGACCGGGCAGCTGGGCTTTTTCCTGGCACTGCCCAGTGTCTTCAGCCTCACCTGCCTGCTGGTGGGTGCGGCGGTACTGACCCGGCAGGTGCGGGCCGAGGAGGCCCACCTGGAGGCGCTGCACGGCGAGGCCTACCGCCGCTACCGGCAGCAGGTGCGCCGCTGGGTCTGACGCCCCCCCCTTTCACGGCCACTGACACAGGAGTCCCGATGACTCAGCCACAGCCCTTCCAGTACCGTCTGCGTGTGCGTTACGCCGAGTGCGACGCCCAGGGGGTGGTGTTCAACGCCCGCTATGCGGACTACGTGGACCTGGCCATCAACGAGTACATCCGCACCCTCTTCGGTGACTACCAGCGCCTGCTGGAGCGGGACCTGGATGTGCAGGTGGTGTCCATGAACCTCAACTGGCAGGCGCCGGCCAGGTTTGACGATGTGCTCTGCGTGGATGTGCTGCCGGGGCGTATCGGCAACAGCGCCTTCGGTGTCTCACTGCGCTTTCACGACTACGCCGCCGGCCACGCCATTGCCGATGCCAGTGTCACCTACGTGATGGTGGTGCCCTCACGGGGCGGCAAGACCCCCATACCCGGGGATCTGCGGGAAAAGCTGGCCGCCGGGGCGCCGGGCCAGTGCATCAGCCATGCCGGTGAGGCGCCAAGGCCAGAGCGGTAAGCCGCCCCGGCAAGGGGGTGCGTGGCTCCGGGATTTGGCAGTCTGTCCGGCAGGCGGTAACGTAGACAGTGCGGTTCACCCATGATCGACGAGGAGATGGCACTGATGCACAGGATCGCGAGCCTGTTACTGACTCTGACGTTGCTGGCGGCTCCGGGTGCCGCCATGGCCCATGGCTGCCCCAACCACATCGCCCAGATCGACCAGTTGCTGGAGTCCCGGGATCTGCCGGAAGACACCCGCTCCGAGATCCGTACTCTGCGGGATGAGGGTGAAAGCGCCCACAACGCCGGCCATCATGACCGGGCCATGGAGAAGCTGGACAAAGCCCTGAGGAAACTGGCGGAAGCGTCCGTCGGAGAGTCCATTTACTGAAACGGATGCAAGAGCCTGACGAATGAGTGGTAAAAAACGACGCCCGATTCCCCACCTGGGGCACCCCATTATCGAAACCCATTGCCATCTGGATTACCTCAGTGGCCAGTCACTGGATGAAACCCTGGAGGCGGCCGCCGGGGTGGGCATTGAGCGGCTGATCACCATCTCCGTGTCGCCGGAGAATCTCCCCCGGGTGCGCCAGCTGGCCCAGTCACGGCCCCAGGTGTATGGCACCCAGGGCATCCACCCCCATGAGGCGGACCAGTGGCGTGACGAGCTGGACGGTGAGATCCGCGAGGCCATTGCCGCCAGCCAGGGCAAGCTGGTGGCGGTGGGGGAGATCGGCCTGGATTACCACTACGACCACTGCGACCGCCAGGTGCAGCGCCAGGTGTTTGCCAGACAGCTGGCACTGGCCAGCGACCTGGACCTGCCGGTGGTGATTCACAGCCGCGATGCGGATGAGGACACCATGGCGGTGCTGCGTGATTTCGAGTCCAGCCTGGGCCGCCGTGGCGTGATCCACAGCTTCACCTCGGGACCCGAGCTGGCGGAATACGCCCTCGGGCAAGGCTGGCATCTGGGCTTTAACGGCATCTGCACCTTCAACAAGGCGGAGAATGTACGGGAGATTATCCGCATGACGCCGGTGGAACGGCTGTTGCTGGAGACCGACTCCCCCTTCCTGACTCCGGCCCCCTACCGGGGGCGTGAGAACGCCCCCTGCTACCTGCCCTTTGTGGCGGAGAAAATGGCCGAACTCAAGGAGATTCCCGTGGCGGAACTGCTGCCACAGGTGTATCGCAACAGTGAGGCGCTGTTCTTCCCCGCCTAGTGTGCCGTCTGGCAAGGCCCCTCAGACCGGTTCTTCCAGTGCCTGTTCGGCGTTGTCGCAGGGGCTGAACGAGCGGCGTGTGTCCCGGATCTCCCGCACCATTCTCTGAGCCGGCAGCGCCCACAAGGGCTGGCCCGGCGTCCTGACCCGGTAGTCCTGGGTCAGCAGTGTGGCGGCAATGCGCCGCACCGCCGCCTCCGCCTCGCAGGCACTGTGGTAGGGGCCCTGGCAGCAGTCACGGTCCGGCTGGCCGCTGAGGGAGCCCGCCAGTGCGACCAGTGCCCAGACCCCTTCCCGCACCGACTTGATATACAGCTCCACACAGCGTGCGTGCCGGCTCAGTGCCAGCACCCGCAGTGTGCCGTCGATGGTGTGCAGGTAGTGCAGCTTCACCCGTTGGCACCCTCTGGCCGGCCCTGCTCCGGAGCGGAGCCGGGGGCATCCGGGCCCGGACTGTCCTGGATCAGCACCCAGGGGGCCACCACCAGCGCCCAGAGCTGCTCTTCCCGCTGGTACCATCCCCTGGCCTGGTCCGGATCCACCTCTCCCACCAGCCCGGCGTCCATCCAGGCCTGGAAGCGGGATTTGTCATCCTGGCTCAGTGCCACACCCACGTCCATCAGATCCAGCTGTGGGGAGACCGCCACCACCTGACCACGGGCGTAGTAACGCTGCAGCTCCAGCCAGGGGATGCGGGCGGTTTCCAGATTGAGTTTGGCCCGCAGCAGCTCATCAGCGGCGGGGTCTTGAGAGGCCATGCCGGTTCTCCCTGTGTTGGTGTTCCGGGTTGTCAGCACCCGTTGCGGCAGCAGGGATTGCCGCCGCCGGGTTGCAGAGGCCTATTATCCGCTTCAGTTGCGGGCAATCAAATCCCGCAGTACGTAGTGGAGTATGCCGCCGCTCTTGTAGTAGTGGATTTCATTGTCCGTGTCGATACGGCACAGCACCTGTGTCTCCTGGCGGCTGCCATCGCTGCCTTCCACCACCAGTGTGAGGTGCTGGCCGGCCCTGAGGTTGTCGTCCAGACCCAGGAGGCTGATCTTTTCATCACCGGTCAGGCCCAGTGTTTCCCGGGACTCGCCCTTGACGAACTGCAGCGGCAGCACACCCATGCCCACCAGGTTGGAGCGGTGGATGCGCTCAAAGCTCTCGGCAATCACCGCCTTCACACCCAGCAGCTTGGTGCCCTTGGCGGCCCAGTCACGGCTGGAGCCGGTGCCGTATTCCTTGCCGGCCACCACCACCAGCGGGGTGCCTTCCTGCTGGTAGCGCATGGCGGCGTCATAGATGGGCAGCTGCTCGCCGCTGGGCACGTGGCGGGTAAAGCCCCCTTCCACCCCATCCAGCATCTGGTTGCGGATGCGCACATTGGCGAAGGTGCCGCGCATCATCACCTCGTGGTTGCCACGACGTGAGCCGTAACTGTTGAAGTCCGGTGGCTCCACCCCCTGCTCCTGCAGGTACTGCCCGGCCGGTGAATCGCCCTTGATGGCGCCGGCGGGGCTGATGTGGTCGGTGGTGATGGAGTCGCCAAAGAGCGCCAGTATATGGGCCCCCTGGATGTCCTCCGGTGGCTGCAGGGGCTTGTCAATGTCGTCGAAGAAGGGGGGGTTCTTCACATAGGTGGAGTCATCCCCCCACTCATAGGTCTTTCCGGTGCCCACGGGGATCTGCTTCCACACCTCGTCCCCCTCGAACACCTCGGCGTATTCCGTACGGAACATCTCGCCGTCCACCTTGCGCACTTCCGCAGCCACTTCCTCATTGCTCGGCCAGATGTCCCTGAGGAAGACATCCTTGCCGTCCTGGTCTTTGCCCAGCGGTTCCTTGTGCATGTCAATCAGTGTGGTGCCGGCCAGGGCGAAGGCCACCACCAGCGGCGGCGAGGCCAGCCAGTTGGCTTTCACTTCCGGATGCACACGGCCCTCGAAGTTGCGGTTGCCGGAGAGCACCGAGGAGACCAGCAGGTCCCCCTCCCTGATGGCCTCACTGATGGACTCGGGCAGTGGGCCTGAGTTGCCGATGCAGGTGGTGCAGCCGTAACCCACCAGGTTAAAGCCCAGATCGTTGAGGTAGGGGGTCAGGCCGGCTTTTTTGAGGTAATCCGTCACCACCTTGGAGCCCGGTGCGAAGGAGGACTTGACCCAGGGCTTGCGGTCCAGTCCCTTCTCCAGGGCTTTCCTGGCCACCAGTCCGGCGGCCATGAGCACACTGGGGTTGGAGGTGTTGGTGCAGGAGGTGATGGCAGCAATCACCACATCTCCGTGGCCCAGGTCGTAATCGGCGCCTTTCACCGGCACCCGCTTTTCCTGGCCGGAACCGGCCTTGCTGCTCTCCAGCAGCTTCTCGAAGGTGTCTTTGATATTCGGCAGGTCCACCCGGTCCTGGGGCCGCTTGGGGCCGGCCAGTGAGGCGCGCACATCCCCCAGGTCCAGCTCCAGTGTGTCGCTGAAGGACGGCTCCGGCTCGTTGGAGTCACGCCACAGGCCCTGCTCCTTGCTGTAAGCCTCCACCAGCTCGATCTGGGCCTCCTCCCGGCCGGAGAGACGCAGGTAATTGAGGGTTTCCTGATCCACCGGGAAGAAGCCGCAGGTGGCGCCGTATTCCGGGGCCATGTTGCTGATGGTGGCCCGGTCCGCCAGTGGCAGGTGGTCCAGGCCGGGGCCGTAGAATTCCACGAATTTGCCCACCACGCCGCGCTCACGCAGCATCTGGGTAACGGTCAGCACCAGGTCCGTGGCGGTGACCCCTTCCTGCAGGGCGCCGGTCATGCGAAAGCCCACCACTTCCGGAATCAGCATGGAGATGGGCTGGCCAAGCATGACCGCTTCCGCCTCGATGCCACCCACGCCCCAGCCCAGAATGCCCAATGCGTTGATCATGGTGGTGTGGGAGTCGGTACCCACCAGCGTGTCCGGATAAACGTAGGTTTCACCGTCCATGTCACCGGTCCAGGCCACCTTGCCCAGGTACTCCAGGTTGACCTGGTGGCAGATGCCGGTGCCGGGCGGCACCACACGGAAGTTGTCAAAGGCTTCCTGGCCCCAGCGCAGGAACTCGTAGCGCTCCCGGTTGCGCTTCATTTCGATGTCGACGTTTTCACGGAAAGCCGTGGGGGTGCCGAACTTGTCCACCATCACCGAGTGGTCGATCACCAGGTCCACCGGCGAGAGGGGGTTGATCCGTTCCGGATCGCCACCGGCCCGTGCCACGGCGTCGCGCATGGCGGCCAGATCCACCACGCCGGGGACACCGGTGAAGTCCTGCATCAGCACCCGTGCCGGACGGTACTGGATCTCCCGGTCCGACTTGCACTGTTTCAGCCAGTCCGCCAGTGACTGGATATCCTCTTTGGTCACCGTGCTGCCGTCTTCATGGCGTAACAGATTCTCCAGCAACACCTTGAGGGACACCGGCAGCTTCTGCAGCGAGCCCAGTTCAGACTCCGCTTCCCTGATACTGTGGTAGCGATAGCGGCTTCCGCCAGCGTCGAGTGTCTTGAGCGTTTTCAGGCTGTCTAAAGACGGCATCTGCGTCCCTCCATTGATGATCCGAATGCAATCGGTAAAACCGGATCTGTGACGGCCCTGGTCAACGACAGGCCGTGCCGGTTAAACACAAGTGTTTCCAGAATAGAGCTTAGCAGGGGGCAACGTCCAGAGCTGGCCGTTGTGGCCAGGGAGGGGTGTTCAGCCTTTTGCGGCCAGTGCCATCCGCCGGGCCTGCACCCGGGCCTGGCGCAGGCGCCACATACGGTAAGCAACCGCATAACCCAGCATGGCCGCCGGGGTGGCAATCAACAGGCTGCCCAGCAGGGTGGTCATGGCATTGTTCATGATCTCCTCCCCCAGGGCCATGACCGGTCCACTCTCAGGGGGGATCAATGGCACCGCCCGCAGCAGTGCCTCGCCGGTTTCGTGAAAACCATAATACAAGGGGCCCATGGTCAGAGGGTTGCTGACAAACGACAGCAGGTAGGCGGCGGGAAAGTTGGCCCGCAGCAGTACGGCACCGGCCAGCATCAGCAGTGTCTGTACGCCCACGGTGGGGGTCAGGCCGATAAAGAGCCCCATGGCAGCCCCACGGGCCAGTGCCTGCTCATCCACATGGAGGCTGCCTGTGCGCTCCAGGAAGGCGGTGATGCGGGGGTGTGACTGCAGCCACAGGCGCATTTGCCAGCGCTGGCGTCGAATAAAAGTCAGCAGTTGAAAGCGAAACCAGCGCATTGTTGTTTCCCACGGCTAATACACACAACGGTGACCCTCACCGGTTATCACCGACTCTCACCCAGTGCCAGCGCCCCTCAGTGGACTTCAGTTCTGGCGATGGCCGTAAAGCTGGGCATACAGCCCCTGACGGGCAATCAGCGCCTGATGGTCGCCTTCCTCGATAATGCGCCCGTCCTCAAATACAAAGGCCCTGTCGGCCTGTTTCACGGCGCTCAGGCGGTGGGCAATGATCAGCGTGGTGCGCTGGCTGAGAAACGCTTCCAGGGCCTGGTGCAGCTGAAACTCGGTTTCCGCATCCAGTGCCGAGGTGGCCTCGTCCAGAATCACCACCTTCGGGTCCGACAGCACCATGCGGGCAATGGCCAGACGCTGACGCTGCCCTCCCGAGAGCCGCACACCATTACGACCCACCAGTGTATCCAGCCCATGCTCCAGTGCCGCCACGGTGGGAGCCAGCTGGGCCACCTCCAGGGCCTGCCACAGCCGCGAATCCGGCAGATCCCGCCCCATGGTCAGGTTCTGGCGGATATCGTCATTAAACAACGCCGGGTGTTGCAAAACTGTGGCCACGTTCTCACGCACCCGTGCCATGCCGATGCGCTGCAGTGGCACCCCGCCGTAGCGGATCACCCCCGCATCCGGGCTGTACATCCCCAGCAGCACCTGCACCAGTGTGGACTTGCCACCGCCACTGGCCCCCACCAGGGCCACCTTCTCCCCCGGGGACACATGCAGTGAAATGCCCCGCAGTACGGGCTCGTCCTGATAGCTGAAGTCTACCCCCTCAAGACTGATGCTGACTGTGTCCCGGCCTGCAAAAGGGTCTTCCAGTGCCGGGTACTGGGGCTCCTGGCGCAGCTGCATCAGCCGGTTGACCCGTGCCAGTGCGGCATTGGCGGCGTAGAAGTTGTACTGCATGTTGAGGATTTCCTGCACCGGCGTGAGCATGAACCACAGGTAGCCGAACACCGCGAACATCATGCCGATGCTCAGGTCGCTGAGCAGAACGGCAATCATGGCCGCCCCCCGGAAGGCGTCCACACCAAACTGGAACAGGGCAAAGCTGGCCCTGGAGGCGGCGTCACTGCGCCATTCAAAGCGGGTTGCCTTGTCACGCACCTGACGGGCCCGGTCGGTCAGCTGGGCAATGTAATGGCGCTCACGGTTGGCGCTGCGGATCTGGTGAATGCCATCCAGCGTTTCGCTCAGCGCCTCCTGGAACACCTCGAAAGCGGCGTTCTCACGACCCTTGAGGTGTTTGACCTGTTTGCCGATCAGGGCGGTGAAGTAAATCACCAGCGGGTTCAGCAGAAGGATCAGCAGTGCCAGCTGCCAGTGCACCCAGAGCAGCACCAGTGCGGTGCCGAATATGGTCAGTGAGGCAACAATGAACTTGCTGATGGAGGGGCCGAGAAAGCGGTCCACGGTGTCCAGGTCGGTCACGAAATGGCTGGTCACGCGCCCTGCACCCAGGGTCTCGTACTCCACCATGGCCACCCTCTGCAGACGCTCGAGAAGACGCCGGCGCATGTGGAAAACCACATCCTTGGAGATGATGGAGAACTCCCGGGACTGCAGGGTGTTCAGGGCCAGCGCCGTCAGACGCATCACAAAAGCCAGAAACACCATGGTGAGGATAAACAGCACCGGTGTGTGCCAGGACTCCGGGTACACCGTTTTCATGATGGCCAGTGCCCGCCCCGGCTCGTCCATCAGGATTTCATCCACCAGCACCGGCAGCAGCAGCGGCACGGGCACCGACACCAGCGTGGCCAGCACCGCCAGCAGATTGGCACGCACCAGGCGAGGACGGTGCTCCAGTACCATGGACAGAATCTGGCGCCAGCTGTAAGGGGTTTCTCTCACAGTTTCATTGACGGTCTCGCTGTCCGGTCGGGACGAATTCAAGCAACCTCCATGGCGGGTGCCGTTGGGGGGGAGTCCGGGCACTGTGTTTATTCTACCCAGCCGCCCCTTTGGATCATAATGCGTGGCCACTATTCATCACAGTTGCCCTCAGGGTGGTCATTTTTAGCCCTGCCCATGCCACCATCGTGGGATTTAATCCTTCCTGTGCACAGACACCGTCGCCAACGCGACGGAACCCAGCGAGTCAACGCCACAGGAGAATCACACCATGTCACAACACGATCATCATCCAGGCTTTATAAAAGGTCCGGGGGTTGCGGCCCTGTGCGGCCTGATGCTGCCACTGGCGCTGCTTTCGGCCTGTGCCGGCAGCAGTGAAGAAAACCGCCACAGCGCACAGACACAGGGCCCGGAAAAACCCCATTATCTGGCGGCTGTGCTGGAACCGGTCCGGGACAGCAACGCGGAACCCGCCGAACAGGCCGAACAGCGCGAACAGGACAGGCACCGTAACCGGGAAACCACACCGGACAGGGACCGCCACACAAGCCGTGAGAAAAACACCGCAACGGGGGCAGAAACCACCGCCGTCAGCCCCCCATCCACAAACGGGCCAACCAGGGAGCAGGATCTTATGACAGTGATGGTACTGGAGCCACAGAGCGGGCAGTTTGCCCGGTTCGGACTGAAAACACCGCTGACGGGGGAACCGGAGCAGTCCGCCACGGGCCCGGCGCCGGAAGCCGACCCGGTGGTGCTGGTGCCACCGGAGCCCAGGCAGCTGCGTTTCGCCTTTGATACCAGCGAGCTCAGCGCCCGTGACCAGTCACTGCTCAGTGCCCACGCCCGCTTTCTCAAGGCCAGGCCCGATTACCGCCTGACCATCAGCGGCCATACCGACGCCAGCGGCCCGGCGGGTTATAACCGCCGGCTCTCCTACCGCCGTGCCCAGTCCGTGGCGCTGTTCCTCCAGGGCAAGGGGGTGGATCCGGCCCAGCTGGAGGTCACCGGCCTTGGCAGCGACAGGCCACGGGCCGGCGAGCCCCACCAGCAGCGCCGTGTGGAGCTGGATTACCAGGGGCCACAGATGCTGTCCCGGCAACAGGAACAAGGGGGAGTGTCTCTGCCCTGACTGGAAAGGACGCACCGGAGCATAGCCGGCGGCACGGGCCGCCGGTTCTCAGTAGATGCCCGCCTGATAGACATTGTGCAGCAGGAAGCCGCACAGGGTCAGCAGCGCCAGCCAGGTCCCCACCACACCCAGTGCCCGGTTCGGCGCGTATCTGCCCCGGCCCTGCACCATGCCCACGGCATGGGCAATGCGGCTGGCGACAAACACCAGCCCCACCCCGTGCAGCACCGCAGTGGCCACGCCGTTCATTTCCGCCATGAACAGCAGGATCAGCATGAGCGGCATGGCCTCCATGTAATTGCCATGGGCCCTGACCGCCACCTGCAGCTCCCGGTGCTGGCCCTCGCCCAGGCCGATGTTGTGGCGCTGGCGCAGCTGCACCACCCGCCAGACCAGCAGCAGCTTGATCACAACCAGGACCACGGCGTAGAGAGGGGTAATGGGGGCCAGCATGGGGCAACTCCTTGCAATTGGGCCGCTCAGTATAGAGGCCCTTTGCCATGACGTGAAATCCACAGGCGCCATTAACGGGGACGGGTTTGGCCCTGTGACGCGGAAAAAATAGGCAGTCCTCCCCCTGATCCGCTACCATCACGGGGAATCTGTGCTGTAGGTCACTATGAAAATACCCAAACGATTACAACCGCTGATGGAGGACGGCCTGATCGACCAGGTGGTCAGCCAGCTGATGAGCGGCAAGGAAGCGAATGTCTATGTGGTGCGCTGTGGCGACAGCCTGCGCGCCGCCAAGGTGTTCAAGGAGGCGTCCAAACGCAGTTTCAAGCAGGCGGTGCAATACCAGGAGGGCCGCAAGGTGCGCAACAGCCGCCGCGCCCGTGCCATGGCCAAGAAAACCCGCTACGGGCAGAAAGAGCAGGAGGATGCCTGGCTCAATGCCGAGGTGGATGCCCTGTACCGCCTGGACAGTGCCGGTGTGCGCGTGCCCAGGCCCCATGGCTTTGTGGACGGGGTGCTGTTGATGGACCTGATCACGGACGCGGACGGCGATGTGGCGCCACGGCTGGACGATGTCACTCTCACCGCCGAACAGGCCCGTGATTACCACGCCCAGGTGATTGCCGATGTGGTGCGCATGCTCGCCGCCGGACTGATCCATGGGGACCTGTCCGAGTTCAATGTGCTGCTGGATGCCCAGGGGCCGGTGATCATTGACCTGCCACAGGCGGTGAACGCCGCCGGCAATAACAGCGCGGAAGCCCTGTTCATGCGGGATGTGAACAAGATGCGGGCCTACTTCGGGCGATTTGCCCCGGAGCTGCTGGAGACCCGTTATGCCAGCGAGATCTGGGCCCGCTACGAGAGCGGCGCCCTCAATAGTGACAGCGTGTTCAGCGGGAAATTCGCGGAGCCGGAAAACCCGGCGGATGTGGAGGACCTGATGGCGGTGATCGACGACGTCTGGCTGGAGGAGGAAGACCGCCTGGCCCGGGAGCGTGACGACGATTACGAGGACTGATCAGTCCTCCTCGCTGTAGGCCTCCACCAGCGGCTCGCCGGTGCTGTCCACCACCACCTCCAGTGGATGGGCCGGCAACAGACACTGCAGTCCTCGATATAGGCCTGCTGCTCGACGGAGGGGTCCACCAGCACCTCAATGGACTCCCAGCAATAGGGGCACTGTATGTTCACCGGATCCAGCAGTGTCATTCTCTCACTCCTTTCTTGTACCCTTTGGACAATCCCCCCCAATGGAGTTCCACTGAGGCCATGACCGCTTTTACGGTACAGGATCTGTTCTGGCTCGCCGGCATTGCCACTCTGGTGGCCTACTGGTGGCAGGCCAAGGGCATCCGCGACCAGGCACTGGGCCATATCCGCCGTTACTGCCGTGACATGGACGTGGAGCTGCTCGACGGTGGCCTCTGGCTGCGGGCACTGTCATTGCGTCGCGACAAGGAGGGCTCCCTGCGTCTGCGACGGAGCTACGTCTTTGAATTCACCGCCACCGGGGACGACCGCTACCACGGGCGCATCACCCTGCTGGGAAGGCGCCTTGAACGCATCGATCTGGACGTGCACCGCATCCACTGAGTGCGGCGCACTGGCCATCCAGTCCTGTGCCACCAGCAACCCCGTCATCAACAGTGCCAGCCCCAGATGGGGCGCTGCCTGCCTTGCCTTTCTCTCTGTGTTCATTGCCATGGGTCTCCCCTTTCAACACGTTGCTTCGGTGACCCGGAGCTGTGTTTCTGATTACAACAGCCAGCGGCGTCATTGCCGTGACAGAATCCGGCACTGAAAAGGCGCGATTGTGATCAATTATGGCCAGCCGGCCCCGGCCCCTTGTGAGGCGGGTGGGACTGGCTTACATTGCCTTCACAGGAGGACACCATGAAGCGTCGCATCGCACTGATCGAGGACGAGCCCGCCATCGGCGCCAACTACCGGGATGCCCTGGAGCGGCGTGGCTATGCCGTGGCCCTTTACGGCAACCGCCCGAGCGCCTGGCAGGCCTTTCAGGAGCAGCTGCCGGAGCTGGCCATCATTGATGTGGGGCTGGCGGAGGAAGTGGACGGGGGCTTTGACCTGTGCCGGGATCTTCGCAGCCTCTCCGCCACGTTACCGATACTGATGCTGACCGCCCGTGACGGCGAGACCGACTCGGTGCTGGGGCTGCGCCTGGGGGCGGACGACTACGTCACCAAGGATATGAGCCTGGACCACCTGTTTGCCCGCATTGCCGCACTGCTGCGCCGGGCGGATGCCTATGCCGGTCGACAGCAGGAAGCGGAGCGGGAAATCCGCCGCGGCCCACTGACCATCAACCTGGACCGCATGGTGGCCCACTGGCACGGCCAGCCACTGGACCTGACCGTGACCGAGTTCTGGATGCTCCATGCACTGGCCCGCCATCCGGGCCATGTACGCAGCCGTGACCAGCTGATGGAGGCGGCCAGCACGGTGCTGGACGACAACACCGTCACCTCCCACATCAAGCGCATCCGGCGCAAGTTTGAGGCCATGGACGGGACATTCAGCGCCATCCATACCGCCTACGGGCTGGGCTACCGCTGGGATCCCAGCCAGTGCTGAGCCTCAGGCGCCAGCTGGGGATCGTGCTGTTGCTGACACTGATGATTCCCGCCGCCGGCCTGTATTTTGTGCTGGACCTGGAGTCGGCGCTGCGCGAGCAGCAGGAGCAGCAGCTGCTGTCACGGGCCCGGGTACTGAGCCGCCATCTGGCCCGGGACCCGGCACTGATGTCACTGCCCCCCATGGCGGAAGCGCCGCCGGTTCTGTACGCACAGCCACTGGAAAGGCCCCTGTTTCTGGACGGTTACGGGGATGACTGGCCCGGAGCCAGCGGCAGCAGCGGCCGACCTCCCATGCACGATGCCGGTGACGGGGTGCGCTGGAATGCCGCCGAGGACGGCCAGTACCTGTACCTGCTGATCCGTGTGCAGCAGCCATCGGTGCGCTATTACGCCCCCCAATCGCCGCGACAGCCCCATGACAGCGTGCGCCTGTATCAGCGCCATGGCCTGCAGGAGGCCGGCGCCCCCCGACTCAGCCACCGTATCCGCACCAGCGCCCCGGGCCCCATACAGGCACTGGCCAACAACGGCAATGGCGAGGGCAGGGACGACCCCCGCGTACAGGGGGTCTGGCAGGAGTTTCCCGGCGGCTACAGCCTGGAGCTGAGGCTGCCCTATCCAGCGACGCTGAGCCATCTGGGTTTTCAGGTCCTGACCCCCGGTAAGGCAGGCGGTCAGGACAGCACGGTCCGGGGGAACCTGGGTCCCCAGCCCTCAGGGCTGCCAAGGCTGCGGACCCGTGACAGCCGCCTCAGCCAGACACTGGCCACCATGACAGAGCCCGGGCTGACCGTCAGGGCTCTGGACGCCCATGGCTGGACCCTGGGTGAGGCCACTGCCCTCACCCCACCCCGGGAGGATCTCTGGCAGTCCGGACCCATGGCCATTGCCCAGCGACTGGCCTTTAACGGCCTCAGGGCCCTGCTGGCCTGGCGCGAGCCACCGGCCATGGCCCTGTCAATGACCGCTGGCCAACTGAGCAGCCCGCTGCGCCAGCAGGTCCTGGAACAGGGACAGGCACAGCTGGCGGTGACCCGTGGCAGTGGCGGCGGGCGCAGCCTGACGGCGCTGGCCCCGGTGTCGGACCGGGCACTGCTGATGCTGGAGCAGGACAGCCGCACACTGGTCAGCCTCTCCGGCGCCACACTGGGCCAGGTGCTCTCCCGCAGCCTGCTCCTGGTGGTGGCACTGGCACTGGCGCTGGTGGGTTATGCCGGCTGGCTGTCATGGCGGATCAGCCGTCTGCGACGGGCCGTGGCCGCCACGGTGGACCCCCAGGGGCGCCTGGTGGGCACGCTCACACCCGGACCCAGGCGGGATGAGCTGGACGATCTGGCCCACCACTTTGCCCACCTGCTGGAGCGTCTGCAGGGCTACACCGGTTACCTGGAAAGTTTTGCCCGCAAGCTCTCCCACGAGATCAAGACCCCACTGGCCGTGGTGCGCTCTTCACTGGACAACCTGGGCCATACCGGTCTCAGCCTGCAGCAGGACACTTATCACCAAAGGGCCCTGCAGGGGGCGGACCGGCTGCGGCATATTCTCAATGCCATGAGTGAGGCTTCACGCCTTGAACGCAGCATCGAGTCGGCGGAGCCGGAGCGTTTTGATCTGGCGCCGGTGCTGTCACAGACCATGGCCGCCTATCAGGACCTGGACCCGGACCATGTCATTGAGTATCGGGGCCCACGGCAGGGCTGCCCGGCGCTGGGTGTGCCGGAGCTTCTGGTGCAGATGCTGGACAAGCTGGTGGACAACGCCCGGGATTTCACTCCCGCCGGCGGGCGCATCACACTGCGGCTGACCCCGGGCAGCCGGGACTACCGGCTGGATCTGAGCAACACCGGATCCAGACTGCCCGCCGACAGCAGCGACCTGTTTGCCTCGTTTGTCTCACTGCGCGATGAGCCCGGCGGCCACCTGGGCCAGGGCCTGCTGATGGTGCGGCTGATTGCGCGACTGCACGGTGGCCATATCCGGGCCTACAACCTGCCCCGGGGAGAAGGGGTCTGCTTCACTCTGAACCTGCCGTACCCTGGGAAAGGCTGAACGAGGCCAGCCAGTCTATCACCTGGTCGCCCGGCATGGGCCGGCCCAGGTGATAGCCCTGCAGACGGTTGCAGCCCATGGCCTGCAGCAGAGACTGTGCGCTGGCGGTTTCCACCCCTTCCGCCACCACGATAAAGCCCAGGTCGTGGCACATGTTGATGGTGGTGCGCACAATGGTGGCATCACCGCCGTTGCCGTCCATATCCATGACAAAGGAGCGGTCGATCTTGATCTCGTGCACCGGCAGCTGTCGGATATAGGACAGTGAGGAGTAGCCGGTGCCGAAGTCGTCGATGGCCAGCCGGATGCCCGCTCTGGCCAGTTTCCTGAGCACCACCAGGGCCGCCTTGGGGTCCACCATGGTGGCCGTTTCCGTCACCTCCAGTGTCAGATCCGAGGGGCTCATGCCCAGCTGGGTCACCTTGGCCACCACATCCTCGGCGAAATCGCCCTGCTGCAGATTCAGGGCGGAGATATTCACCGAAATGGAGACCGGCGAGCCCGCCTCCCGAAGGGAGCGGGCAAAATCCAGTGCGTTCTCCAGCACCCAGTCGGTGACCAGGCCCATGAGGCCGGTGTGTTCCGCCATGGGGATGAATTCATCCGGCGGTATGAAGCCGTAATCGGCGTGCTCCCATCGCAGCAGCACCTCAAAGCCACACACGGACCAGGGGTTCACGGCCACCTGTGGCTGGTAGTACAGCGTCAGCTGGTTGTTGTTGATGGCGCTGCGCAGTGCCGTCATCAGTGTCAGGCGCCGTTCGCTGTAAGGGTTGATCTCGGGGCTGTAGAAACCCACGTGGTTGGCTTCGCTGCCGGCCTGGTCAAAGGCGATAAAGGCGTGACGCAACAGGCTGGTGACATCGTGACTGTCATCCGGATACAGGGCGCAGCCACCCACCATGCCAATGTCCAGGTTGAGTCCGCGGAACGCCACCGGCTCGCGCAGGCTACTGACCAGGCGGTTGATCTGGCCAATCATGCCGGCCCGGGTCTTGACCCGCAGGGCGCAGGCAAAGGTAATGCCCTCCACATGGGCCACGGCAAAGCGCCGCCCACCGGTTTCCTCAATCATGACCCGGTCCGGCAGTGTCAGTGCCAGCTCATTGAGCCGTGCGGAGAGCTGGCACAGCACCTGATCGGCGTTCTCATGGCCCAGTGTCTTGTTGAAATCGTCAAAACTGCGGAAATGCAGCAACAGCAGTGCCAGACCACCCTGGCCGGCCCCCGCAACACGGGCCAGCTCCTCGTTCAGGCGGCTCTCCAGCATGGCCCGGTTGGGCAGGCCGGTCAGTCCGTGGTGGCTCAGGCTGTCGAGCATGCGCTCCTCGGCCAGCTCACTCTGGCGCAGCGCCTCGATGCGCGCCCGCTGCTCTTCCAGGCGGGCTTCCCGCTCGCGGTTGAAGCGGTCCCCCAGGGCAAAG
>JAWWAC010000002.1:0-159498 GCA_033721915.1 Oleiphilaceae bacterium | reverse complement strand
GGGCCACAAACTCCGCCAGCAGGTTGCTGAAACCCACCACCCGCACATTGTCCAGGTGGGACATCACCCCTTCCACCAGGCGCACCCGCTCTTCCAGGGGCAGCATGGGCTGCTTCTTGGGGCTGGCGGCAATGGCCACCACCACCTCGTCAAACAGCCGTGCGGCCCGCTCGATCAGATCACTGTGGCCGTTGGTAATCGGGTCGAAGGTGCCGGGGTAAATGACGGTATTCATGGGGCGGGATCCTTGTAACAAGGGAAGACGGTGACTGAATGGTAAACAATGCCGGCCCGCGCCTCAAACCGTGCGGGGTACGGCGGCTGCGGAAAACGCCATACAGCCGGTCATTCACGGCCACATCGTCCCCTGCGCCCTGTGGTTATGGGGCTTTGGGGCCGGAGGTGGCCTGTGGCGTAGCCGGAACCGATGGTCATTGGCCCGGGTAGATTTCGTGATGAGGTATCGTCCCGGGCCAGAGGCTGGGTACAATCACCCATAATCCGGCGATGAAAGGGGGCAATGCGTGATGCACTCAAAAGCCGAACCGGCACTGGTGGACCCCTTCGGTCGCACCATCAATTATGTCCGACTGTCGGTCACGGACCGCTGCGACCTGCGCTGTGTGTACTGCATGAGCGAGGAGATGCAGTTTCTGCCGCGTCAGCAAGTGCTGACACTGGAGGAGATCGCCCGCCTGGCCCGGATTTTCCGGGATCTGGGGGTGGACAAGATCCGCCTGACCGGCGGCGAGCCACTGGTGCGTCCCGGCATTACCGGCCTGGTGCGTGAGATCGGTGCCCTGGGGCTGGGGGACTTTGCCATGACCAGCAATGCCACCCAGCTGGCCCGTTACGCCAGCGAACTGCATCAGGGGGGGCTCAAGCGGCTGAATATCAGCCTGGACTCACTGGACCCGGAACGCTTCCGGCGCATTACCCGCAACGGCAACCTGTCAAAGGTCATCCAGGGCATTGATGCCGCCATTGAGGCGGGTTTCAGTGGTATCAAGATCAATGCGGTGATCATGCAAGGGCGCAATGACGACGAGGTGCCCGCACTGGTGGATTTCGCACTGGACCGCGGCATTGATATCAGCTTTATCGAGGAAATGCCCCTGGGGGAGGTGTCCGACCATGGCCGTGAGGAGACCTTCTGCTCCAGCAACAGGGTGCGGGAACTCATCGAGGCGTATTACCGGCTGATCCCCAGTACCGACCACACCGGCGGCCCCTCCCGCTACTTCCATGTGCCGGGCCGTGACAGCCGTATCGGTTTTATCTCCCCCCACAGCCACAACTTCTGCGGCGACTGCAACCGGGTGCGGGTCACCGCCGAGGGGCGCCTGCTGCTGTGCCTGGGCAACGAGGATTCCGTGGACCTGCGCGGGCTTCTGCGGCGCTACCCGCTGGACGACGCCCCGCTGCACAGTGCCATTATCCGCGCCATGGACCTCAAGCCGGAACGCCACCATTTCTCCACCGCTGGCGATGTGCAGATTCTGCGCTTCATGAATATGACCGGAGGCTGACCCCGGGGTCACGTTGGGCTGGACGACCCACCCCATGCACTCAATCAGCCGTGGCACCAGCCCCGCTCCTGCCGCAATCATTCCCATCAGGTGCCGGGTCTATTGACGGACATACCCCTGCTGGCGGAACCAGGAAAGGGTGCGCCGGATCATCTCCTCAAGGCCCACGGTGGGGGTGAAGCCCAGCTCCTGCTCCGCTTTTTCCGCCTGGAGGAACTGGCCGGCCGATAATACGGCAATGGCGGTGTCGTTGAGTGTGGGAACATCGCCGCCGAGAAACCGGTAGCGCCAGGCCTGCAGTTTTGCCACGGTTTTGGCCGCAGCCAGAGGCACCGGTCGGGGGGGCGTCACCTGTGCCTGACGGGCGATCTCCTCCATCAGCTGGTCCATGGTGGTGTTAACGGTGGTGAAGATATAGCGCTCACCGATGCGGCCCTGTTCACAGGCTTTCACCAGGCCGAGACCGGCATCACCGGCGTAGATCAGGCTGCGGTTGCCACGGACATAGGCGGGCAGCTCCTGGTTGGCAATGTCCCGGATCAGGCGTCCCGTGGTGGGGACGTCATCGTATTCGCCAAAGGTCATGGAGGGGATGCCGATCACCACCGGCAAGCCGCCTTTTGCCTTCTCCCGGGCCTGCTGGTCCAGGGCCCATTTGACCTGCAGGTAGGGGTTCTTGCTGGCGGGCTGACCGGGGTACACCAGATCGGCGTGTCCGGGCAGTCCCTCAGGGTGGCGTGGCAGGGCAATAGCGGCACCGAGATACACAATGCGCGACAGAGAATGGCTCTCACAGGCCCGGTAGAAGTTCTCCATCTGTGTCAGGGCCCTGTCCACTTCCTTTTTCCAGGGCCTGGGGGCTGTGGGGTAGTAAGCGGCGCAGTTAATCACGCTGTCCACGTCCCGTAACGCCGACTTGAGACTGTCAGTGTCGTTCAGGTCCCCCGGGGCGGACCTGAACGACAAATCGGACAGCTGTTCGAGGTTGGAGGAGGGCCGGTGAATCACCACCAGTTCGTGGCCCTGCTCCACCACCGCCCTTGCCACATGGTGGCCAATCATTCCGGTGGCGCCTACGACTGCGATGCGCATTGTGTGTCCTCTTTATCCGGGGGATGTCCGTTGCCCGCTTGGCGGTGTCTCAGCGGCGCTCAGTGCCGGCCCTTTATAGGCCGGTAAAGTTCCGCAGAAAGCCCCGCCTCACGGGTTATCGGCGATAATATCCTTGCGCAGCACCCCGTTGCGCACCCGCTGTGGGTGGCGCCCCACGGGCACACTGGTGACCACTTCACGACTGTCGAAGTCCACCACCACCACCCGGTCCTGCTGGCTGACGGAGACGTAGCAGTGCTGTCCGTTGTGGCTGCGGGTGGACCAGTAGGGCTTGGCCTTCATGGGGTCCTCACCCAGTGAGATCAGCTCGTAGTCAAAGCTCTCGCGGTCCACCATGGCCACATAGCCGTCCATGGTGCCGGCCACGCAGAGGGTGTCCCCCGTGCTGTTGATGGCGATGCCGTGGTGGGCGGAGTTGAGCTGGTAGTCCCAGTAGCTCAGCTCCTTGGTGGACTCCGCCTCGGGCAGATCGGCCTTGCGGGTGATGCGATGCTCCTGCAGGTCGTACTCGAAGAAGCCGTGGAAGAAGGAGATCTGCAGGTACACAAAGCGCTCGTTCGGAGCGACGGCCATGGGGCGCACGGCGTGGTCCACCCAGGGGAAGCCGAATTCCTCCAGCTTCTCTCCCATATTGACCTTCTTGATCACCTCATAGGTGTCCGCATCCACGATCTGGAAGACCCGCTCGCCCTTGATCCAGTCCAGCCAGGAGCTGGTGAAGGGGACAAAGACCTTGCCGATGCTGGCGTGGTAGATGCGCTCACCGTCGTGGGAGTAGTCGTTCTCGTGGGGCTGGTCGCCGCTTTCAAAACCGCCGGTGATCTCGCCGGTGCGGGTGTCGATGGCATGCACTTTATTGGCCATGGAGGCGGAAACCAGGAAGGTCTTGCCGTCCGGTGACAGGGCGGCGTGGTCGGAACGGGCCCCTGCCACGGGGGTGCGCCAGAGGATTTCGCCGCTGTCGATATCAATGGCCACCACGTCGGCAAAGCTGGGACGCGAGGCAAAGAGGGTGGTGCCGTCGTGGGAGGTGAACAGGTCATCCACCATCTGGTCGTTGCCATCACCGATGCGCGAGCGGATAAAGTGGAACAGGAAGCGGCGCTTGAGGCTGCTGTTGGCGATTTCCTCCAGGCGTTCCTCCCGGTCCGGCACCACGTTCACCTGTTTCACCACCTCGAAGGTGTCGGCATCGAATATGGTGGCGGTGCCGTCCCAGTTGTTGCCCACCAGCACCACCTGGCGCAGCCCGGGGTCGTCCCCGGCGGGGCTTTCTGCGGCCATGGCCGGCATCATTGCGGACAGGGCAAACAGTGTGAGCAGTGCAAGCAGAGCGGTGCGCAGGGCGTATTGACGCGGATGGTCCATGGTGCGATCTCCGGTGATCCTGATGGTTTATGACAGGGATTCAACCAGAAAGTGAACGGGTTCGCAAAACCCAGATGGCAGGCCCCCGCGTCCATTCGGCCGATGAGGCCATCCGTGATTTTGCGGCACAAAAAAAACCGGTGAGGGCGTCACCGGGTTTTTGTGGGGACGGCTGGTTTCAGCGGATAAACAGCTTGAACACCAGCTTGTGGATCAGGGTGCCATGGGGCGGGTGTACGAAGCGGCCGCTGTTGAGGCGCTGCTTGGCGTAGACGCCACGGGCATTGGAGAGGGTGCGGAAGCCTTCCTCGCCGTGATAATGACCCATGCCGGAGGCGCCAAGGCCGCCGAAGGGCATGTCGTCCTGGGCCACGTGCATCAGTGTGTCATTGATGCTCATGCCGCCGGAGTGGCTGTTTTCCATGATGTATTTCTGGGCCGACTTGTCGTAGCCGAAATAGTACATGGCCAGTGGACGTGGGCGCTCGTTGATGAATTCCAGTGCCTCATCCACGCCGCCATAGGGCAGTACCGGCATGATGGGGCCGAAGATCTCTTCCTGCATCAGGTCCATGTCGTCACTGGCATTGAGCACCAGGTGGATGGGCATTTTGCGGGTGCCCTCGGCAAAGTGCTCGTTGGCCGGGTTGATGGTGACAATCTCGGCGCCCTTCTTGCGGGCATCGTCCAGCAGTGCGTTGAGACGGGCGTGCTGGCGCTCGTTGATGATGCTGGTGTAGTCCGGGTTTTCCTTCATGGTGGGGTACATCCGGGCAATGGCGTCCCGGAAGGCATCCACAAAGTGGTTGACCCGGTCGGCGGGGCACAGCACGTAATCCGGTGCCACACAGGTCTGGCCGGCATTGAAGGCCTTGCCGAAGGCGATGCGCTCGGCGGCGTCCTTCATGGGCACATCGGCCGAGATCAGCGCCGGCGACTTGCCGCCCAGCTCCAGTGTCACCGGTGTCAGGTGCTCCGCGGCGGCGCGCATGACGTGTTTGCCCACGGCGGTGGAGCCGGTGAACAGCAGGTGGTCAAAGGGCTTGCTGGCAAAGGCCTGGGACACGTCCATCTCGCCGTTGATCACCGTCACCAGGTCTTCCGGGAAATTCGCCTCCAGCAGCTCCTTGATCAGTGCCGAGGTGTGGGGGGTGAACTCCGAGAGCTTGAGCATGACCCGGTTGCCGGCGGATAGCGCTGCGGTGAGCGGGCTCATGGCCAGAAACAGCGGGTAGTTCCAGGGCACCATCACGCCAACGACACCCAGTGGCTCGTAATGGACCTTGTTGCTGCCGGGCATGAACAGCAGGCTGACATGGCGCCTGGAGGGCTTCATCCACTGACTCAGGTTCTTGAGTGCGTAGTTGATGCCCTGCACTGAGGGCATCAGCTCCGCCAGCAGTGTCTCGTCCCGTGAGCGGCCGCTGAAGTCCCGGTCGATGGCGGCGGTCAGTGCGTCCTGGTTTTCCAGCAACAGGCGCTTGAGACGGCGCAGGTTCTCCCGGCGCTCCGTCATGGACGGCATGCGGTTGCGCCGAAATCCTTCCTGCTGTGCCGTAAAGCTACGGTTCAGTTGCTGGATCTGTTTCTTCTGCTCGGTCAGTTGCACCACATTGGCGACCATGGCGGGTCTCCTCATGTTGTCATGGGCCGGTTCTGGACGGCCTTTCGGTTCGGGCGGGGCAGCCACAGGGAGCCGGCCCATGTAAAATAGCGTTGCAGCTTATGCGTTATTATTAGAGCATATACTCTAATAGTCAACAGCGGGCTTGTGCTTTTGGGGCCCGAATAGCGATTTCTGGGGAGTTGGCGCACTCATTCCGTGCCAACAGGTTGGCAAAAGAGGCAATGGCAGATTATGAAAACCAGAGACAGAATCATTCAGGCCAGCCTGACCCTGTTCAATGAGCGGGGCGAGCGCAATGTGACCACCAACCACATTGCCGCCTACCTGAAGATTTCTCCGGGTAACCTGTATTACCACTTCCGCAACAAGAGCGACATCATCTACAGTCTCTTTCTCAGCTACAAAGCCATGGTGGACAACTACCTGAGCGTGCCCCCGGACCGGGCCCTGGGCATGGCGGACAAGATGGGGTATCTGGAGGCGGTGTTTGACGGCCTGTGGTATTACCGCTTCTTTCACCGGGACCTGGAGTACCTGCTGGACAGCGATTCGCGACTGCGCAAGGACTACCGCCTGTTCACGCTGCAGTGTCTGGGTGCCATCAAGGCCATTCTCAGGGGGCTGGAGGCGGGCCGGATACTGCAGATGCGCTCCGAGGATGAGCGCGAGGCCATGGCACTGAACACCTGGCTGGTGGTCACCAACTGGATGGCCTTTCTCAAGACCGCCCACGCGGACGAGGAGGACGGCGCGGATATCGACCGGCAACAACTCAAACAGGGCATCTACCAGGTGCTGACACTGGAAATGCCCTATGTCACACCGGCCCATGAAGAGGATGTGCGGTTGCTGCGGGAACAGTACCGCCCGGACCCGGTGGCCATGCCGGCCTGACTCTCAGGCGTCGTCTTCCGGCGTGACGGTCTCATCCAGGGGCTCCGACAGCCACTGGCCGATGCGTTGCCTGGCCTCTTCCAGCCCGGTCTGCTTGAGTGAGGAGAAGGCGGTGACCTGCTGCACCATGGGGAATTCCCTCAGGGCCTGCCGCACTTTCAGCAGTTGCTGCTGTGCCGGGTTTTTCTTGAGTTTGTCGGCCTTGGTCAGCAGTATCAGCATGGGCAGCTGGCGGTGTTCACACCACTGCACCATCATGTTGTCGAACTCCGTCAGCGGGTGGCGGATGTCCATAATCAGGGTCAGGCCTCGCAGAGAGCGCCGCCGGCTCATATAATCATCCAGGTGGCGTCGCCATTCCTCCTGCATGCTGTGGGAGACCTTGGCGTAGCCGTAGCCGGGCAGGTCCACCAGGCGGCGGTCCGGCTGGCTCAGGGTAAAAAAGTTGATCAGACGGGTGCGCCCGGGTGTTTTACTGGTGCGTGCCAGTTTACCATTGCGGGTCAGTGTATTCAGTGCGCTGGATTTGCCGGCGTTGGAACGCCCGGCAAAGGCCACCTCGGCGCCGGTGTCAGCGGGGCACTGGCTCAGTGCCGCAGCACTGGTGAGAAAGCGGGCGCTGTTGAAGGCGATGGCGGCTTGGGTGTCGGTCACAATGGGCGTCCAGTCAGGAGTGCTGTGTTTGCAGTGGATTAATGTATAATACCACACCAATTCCCAGGGCCGACTGTGTCTGTTGCCGGAAACCCCCGTGACGGGGCCGGGTGACAGGATTTCAGCGGATGACCGAAGCACCGGTTGCGGTGAGATAATCTGCAACAATCAGTATGTAAAGAGTGGGGCGAGCATGAAAAAAGTGATTGCAGGTCTGGTGATGGCAGTGAGTTTCACTGGTATGGCCCAGGCGGGTGACCCGGAACGGGGTGAAGAGCTGGTGGCAACCTGTGCCGCCTGTCATGGTCAGGGTGGCAAGCAGCCGATCATGGATAACTACGCCAGACTGTCCGGGCTCGGCGAGCGGTACCTTTACGAGCAGCTGGTGGACATCAAGAACAATGACCGTGTCATTGCCGTGATGACCGGCCAGCTGGAAGGCATGTCCGATCAGGACCTGAAAGACATCGCCGCCTACTATGACGCCCAGGAGATGCCGGAAGACGAAGCCAGCGCGGAGCTGGTGGATAAGGGTGAAAAACTCTACCGGGGTGGCAACCTCTCAAGCAATGTGCCGGCCTGTGCGGCCTGTCACGGCCCGGCCGGTGATGGCAATGAGCCGGCGGGCTACCCCGCCCTCGGCGGCCAGAAGGCGGGTTACACCGCCAAGCAGCTCAAGGCCTACCAGAGCGGTGAGCGGGTGTACGACTCTTACAGCCAGATCATGGGCGACATTGCGTCCCGCCTGACCGAAGAGGAAATCGAGGCGGTGTCGGATTATATCCAGGGTCTGCACTAGTCCCCCGGAGAATGGCCTGACAGAACCGAGACCTCCGCCCGGAAACACCGGCCGGAGGTTTTCTTTTGCCGGTTGCCGTGTGAATAATGATAATCTGGCGTTTTGACGACCACCAAAGAGAACGGGGAGAACAATAATGCGGCACTTATTCATCAGTCTGCTGCTTGCGATGCTGATGCCTTTGCAGGCGGCGGCCGAGGCGTGGCAGGAAGGGACTCATTACCAGCGCCTGGACACCCCGGTGGGCACGGAAAACCGCGACAAGATCGAGGTGGCGGAAGTGTTCTGGTATGGCTGCCCGGCCTGTCACGCCTTTCAGCCGCTGATTACCCCCTGGGCCGAGCAGCTGCCCGAGGATGTGGCACTGGTGCACCTGCCGGCCACTCTCAGGGGCGACTGGGAAGTGCACGCACAGGCGTTCTACACCGCCCGTGCCCTGGGTGTTGTGGACAAGGTGCACAGCGACCTGTTCGATGCGCTGGCCGGTGAGCGCCGCCCTCTCAACAGCCAGGAGAAGCTGGCGGAGTTCTTTGCCAGGCGCGGTGTGGACAAGGAAGAATTCAACAAGGCCTGGAACAGCTTTGGCGTCAACAGCATGATGCAGCGGGCCAGCTCACGGGTGCGTGGCGCAAGGGTCAGCGGCACCCCCTCACTGATTGTCAACGGCAAGTACCTGATCACCGTGCGCGGTGCCGGCGGCCATGGCAATATGCTGGAAGTGGCGGATTATCTGATCGGGAAAGAACGCCAGCAGCAGTAAACCCCATTCCGGGATAAACAGGGTATGTACAGTAAGCTGCGTCACCAGGTGCAGACACTGATGAACAATCCGCCAGCCCGTGGCAGCAGCTCCGGGCTGGACATTGCGCCCCCTTTTGCCCGGGAACAGCGGCTGCGGCTGCTGACCTTCAATATCCAGGTGGGCATCTCCACCTCCGCCTACCGCCACTACCTGACACGCAGCTGGCAGCATGTGCTGCCCCATCGCAACCGCAACGACAATCTCGACCGCATTGCCACACTGCTGCGCCAGTTCGATGTGGTGGCGCTGCAGGAGTGTGACGGTGGCTCGCTGCGCAGCGGTTTTATCAACCAGGTGCAGTATCTGGCCCAGGCCAGCAACCTGCCGTTCTGGCACCAGCAGCTCAACCGCAACCTGGGCCGGCTGGCCCAGCACAGCAACGGCCTTCTGAGCCGTTACCGCCCACTGGGTGTGGAGGAGCACCGCCTGCCGGGGCTGATCCCCGGCCGTGGCGCCATGGTGGCCCGCTACGGCGACCCGGATGACCCGCTGGTGCTGGTCATGATGCACCTGGCACTGAGCCAGAAGGGGCAGAACCGTCAGCTGGGCTATATCCGTGACCTGGTCTCCCAGTACCGCCATGTGGTGCTGATGGGGGACATGAATGCCCACGCGGAACAGCTTCTGAAGAACTCCCCATTGCGTGAGACGGATCTGGTGCCCCTGCCTGACAGCGCCCACAGTTTCCCCAGCTGGCGCCCTGAAAAAGCGCTGGATCATATACTGGTCAGCCCCTCACTGCAGGTCCATCAGGCCTCGGTGGTGAGCTATCCGGTTTCCGACCACCTGCCCATCGCCATGGAAATCGCACTGCCCTGACAGAAGGGCATTAAAGATGAGTAATGGCTGACTTTTTGTTGCCGGATTGGCCTGAAATAAGTGCTCTTTGGAGGGTTATTGACTAGGCTTTTGTGAGAGAGCAGCAGGCGGGACGGGGTGGACTGTCCGCATTATTGAGAGGATCAGCACCCGATGGCGGAATACGATGCACAGCGCAACCAGTTGCAGCTCAAGCTGGTCTATTACGGGCCGGCCCAGAGTGGCAAGACCACCAATCTGGCGTCACTGCACGAGCGGCTGAGCGGCGTCAGCAAGGGGGACATGATGGTGCTGGAGACCCGCAATGACCGGACCCTGTTTTTTGACCTCTTTCCACTGGGCTTTGAGGCCCCTTCCGGGCTGCGGGTCAAGCTCAAGCTCTACACGGTGCCTGGCCAGGTGCAGCACGACAGCACCCGCAAGGCGGTGCTCTCCAGGGCGGATGCGGTGGCCTTTATCGCCGACTCCCAGTGCTCCCAGTCGGAAAACAACCTGGAGGCGTTCGCCAATCTGGCGGACAACGCCGCCCGTGTGGGGCTGGACTTTGAGCGGCTGCCACTGGTGATCCAGTTCAACAAGCGGGATCTCAAGGACATTGTCTCACGGCGCGAGCTGGTGGAGCGCTGGCGGCCCAGCCCCTGGTGGCCTCTGACACTGGCCGAGGCCACCGCCCACAAGGGCGTCATGGAGAGTTTCCGGCTGCTGCTCAAGCGGGCCTATCCGGCACTGGACGAGGAATTTGCACTGAGCCGTGATCATGGTCTGCCGGAATCACTGTTTGTGGACCGGGCCAGTGGCCAGGGGGAGGGGACACCGTGATGGAAGAGACCCTGGATCTGGATGAGGTGCTGGAGTCGTTGAGCTGGGGGGACCTGGTTTCCACCACTGAGACCCAGCGCCTGCAGAAACAGCTGTCGGCACTGGCCGGCGGACCGGTGGCCATTGCCACACAGCCCCCACAGGAGGGTGACACCGGCGCCCGGCCGGTGACCTACCAGCTGGAAACACTGGCCTGGGTAACGGGGGATTTGCCGGAGTCCGCCCTTGACGCCGCCGCGGGCGTGCTGGAGAGAGTGCTCTATCAGGCGGCCCGCTACTACCTGGCGGCCAACCTGCACCTGGAAGTGGTGCGCCGTGACTATGCCGCTCTGGAAGAGAAGCACCAGGCACTGGTGGCCTCGGAGGCCCGTTACCGTGTCCTGTCCGGTGAGCTTGAAGAGCAGGTACGCCAGCAGGTGAGGCAGATTGAGGATCGCCAGCGGCGCCTCTACGCGGCGGAAAAGCTCAACGCGGTGGGCCGGCTGGGAGCCGGTGTGGCCCATGAGATCAACAACCCCATCGGCTTTATCCGCTCCAACCTCAACACCAGCCGTGACTATGTGGCCACCTTTGTCCGCCTGATCGAGCGCCTGGAGTCATTACCGGGGTCCGGGGCACTGATGACGGATCTGGATCTGGAGTGGGTGCTGTCGGACTTCCAGCAGCTCACCGAGGAGTCACTGGACGGTGCCCGGCGTATTGCCGAGATTGTCGCGCACCTGCGCCGCTTTGCCGGCACCGATGACCAGGGGCCCCAGTGGCTGTCCGTGACCTCCCTGCTGGAAGGGGTCTGGGCGGTGGCCTCACCCCGGCTGGGTGATAAGCTGGCCGTGGACTGGCAGCTGGACGAGGATCTGCCGCAGCTGCTGCTGGACCGTGCCGCCATCAGCCAGGTCTTCTATAATGTGCTGGAAAACAGCGCCCAGGCCGCGGAACGTCCTGTCCATGTCACCATCAGCGGCGCACTGGAGGATCAGGGGGTGGCCCTGGTGTTCAGCGATGACGGCGACGGCATGGGCCCGGAGACACTGGCGCACCTGTTCGACCCCTTTTTCACCACCAAGCCGGTGGGGTCCGGTACCGGCCTGGGTCTGACCGTCTGCCGGGATACCCTGATGGGTCTAGGCGGGGATATCCAGGTCAGCAGCACCGAGGGTGAGGGCACCCGGGTGCGCATCTGGCTCCCTGTGACCAACGCCTCTGCCACAACGGATTAATCAGTCCATGTCTCAGTTTTCCTCCTATTTTCTGCCCGCCGACAAGCAATCCGACGAGGCGGCGGACGGCCCAGGGGACACCGCCGTGGCCACGGTGACCTACCGCCTGCTGTTCGTGGACGATGAGCCCCACGTGCTGAGCTCGCTGCGCCGTGCCTTCCGCAAGGAGAACTACGAGATCCATTGTGCCGCCGACGCCCGAGAAGCCCTGTCACTGATCCAGCAGCAGACGTTTCACCTGATGATCACCGACTACAAGATGCCGGGCATGTCCGGTGCCGAGCTGTTGCAGGAGGTCAAGCGCATGGCACCGGACACGCTGCGCATCATGCTCACCGGCCAGGCGGATACCCAGGCGGTGATGTCGGCCATCAACGAGGGGGCGGTATACCGCTTTATCCTCAAGCCCTGGAACGACGATGAACTGCGGGTCACGGTGGCGCTGGCACTGGAGCAGTTCGAGCTGCGGCAGAAAAATCGCCAGCTGGAGCACACCGCCAGCCGGCAGCAGAAAGACCTGTCACTGTTCCGCAAGATGAACCAGCAGCACCGCAGCCAGCTGGCGCTGATGCTGCACAAGCACCAGTTGCTCAATCGCCAGCAGGTGCAGGAGATCTACAAGATCCAGCAGTCCCGCAAGGTGGCCAGCATCCGCATACTGCTGGAGAAACAGTGGGTCAGCGCCGAGGCCCTGTACAAGCTGCTCAGGGAGGAGCTGCTGTTCGAGGAGGTGTCACTGGATGAATTCGCGCTGGACCCGGCGGTGCTGGACCTGGTGCCGGCGGACCTGTGCCAGAACCAGTGCCTGCTGCCGCTGCGGGTCAACAAGCGGCGACTGCTGCTGGCCATGGCGGACCCCCTGAACCAGGTGCTGCTCGAGGAGCTGTCCTTTGCCCTGGGCATGAAGATCGATCCGGTTCTGGTGCGCATGGGGGAACTGGACACCAAGCTCAAGGAGCTCTACAGCGGTTCTGCACAGGCACTGGACGACATCAGTTCACTGGAGCAGAACGACCCCACCGACACCATCGAGCTGGTGATCGAGGACGACGACACGGATGTGGATCTGGATACCCTGCTGTCGGATACCCAGCAACCCTCCGCCGTGCGGGTGGTGAACGCCATTATCATGGAGGCGTTGCGGCTGGGGGCCAGTGACATCCATATCCAGCCCAGGGCCACGGTGGTGCTGGTACGTTACCGCATCGACGGCATTCTCCAGGACAAGATCCGCATCCCCATTTCACTGCAGATGGCCATTGTCTCCCGCATCAAGGTGATGTCGGAGCTGGATATCACGGAAAGGCGCCGCCCCCAGGATGGGCGGATCACCGTCAAATCCCCCATGAAAATCGTCGATCTTCGGCTTTCCACACTGCCCACTCTGAACGGCGAGAAGGTGGTGATGCGGGTGCTGGACCGCAACTCGAGCGTGCAGAACATCGACAACCTCCATCTCAGCGAGCGCAACCGACGTCGCCTGATCAATGTCATGACCCGCCCACAGGGCATGATACTGGCCACCGGCCCCACCGGCAGCGGCAAGACCACCACCCTCTACGCCATGCTCCAGCACCAGGCCAATTCCGAGCGCAACTACGTCACCATCGAGGACCCGGTGGAGTTCTACATGGACATGGCCGGACAGGTGCCGGTGCGTGAGCGGGTGGGGCTGAATTTCCCCACGGTGCTGAGGGCCATACTGCGGCAGGATCCGGACGTGATCCTGCTGGGTGAGATCCGTGACGGGGAAACCGCCGAGGTGGCCTTCCATGCCGCCATGACCGGCCACATGGTCTACTCCACACTGCACACCAACTCCACCATCGCTTCAGTGGCCCGGTTGCTGGACCTGGGGCTCAAGCCCTATGTGGTGGCACAGGGCCTGGAGGCGGTGATTGCACAGCGACTGGTGCGCCGTGTCTGCCCCGAGTGCCGTGAGACCGTTGAGCCGGACGAGGAAACCCTGCAATTGCTGGGGCCCCATTTTGCCACCTCCGGGGTGGTGGATTACCGGGGCAGGGGCTGTGAACACTGCCACCAGCAGGGCTTCAAGGGCCGTGTGGGGCTGTACGAGGTGCTCAGTGTCAGCGAGGATCTGCGCCATATCATCTCCGCCGGTGGCTCCATGCGGGAGATGCTGCACCAGGCGGAGCTGGACGGAATGATTCCGCTGATTGCCGACGCCCGTGCCAAGGTGGACGCCGGTGAAACCAGCCTGGGCGAGATACTGCGCATACTGGGCAGCCAGATCAGCGTCTGACCCGGTGCCAGACCCGGGCTTCAGTCGTTCTCCGACCAGCCCGACAGGTCGATAAAGCCCTCCTCGTCCCGCTCCACCCGGGTGATGCCCGGCGAATCCGACTCCAGCCGTGACAGCGCCTTTTCCTGGGCCTCCAGCTTGCGGTTCTGCTCCCTGACGATTTCCGCCAGTTCGTGGTTTTCCTTCAGCAGCCGCTGATGGTCCAGTGCATTGCGCAGCGTGATCAGAAGGTCCTGGTCGGACCAGGGCTTGAGAATAAAGCGATACACCTGGGACTGGTTGATGGCCGCCAGTACCGCCTCAAGCTCCGCCTGACCGCTGAGGATCATGCGCACGGAGTCCGGATGCAGTCGCCGGCACTCCTCCAGCAGGGACACACCGTCCATGCCGGGCATGCGGTAGTCTGAGACAATCAGCTGGGGCTGCTCGTAATGCAGCTCCTCCAGGGCCTCCGTCGGACTGGTGAAGCTCAGCACACGCCATCCGGTGGGGCGCAGAAGCCGCTTCAGTGCGCTGAGTATGGACGGCTCATCGTCGATCAGGGCAATGGTGGGGGTGGCATCATTCATCACGGCTGTCCTCGCTTTCCACCGGCTCGGGGGCCAGTTCCAGGTACACTTTCATGGGCGTTTTGTCGACGGCTTCGATCTGCTGCAGACGGTGGATGTTGCTGTGGGTCAGGCGGGTGCCCTTGACCATCAGCAGTATGCCCCTGGCGCTGACCAGATCCCGTGTCAGTACGGCGTCCGGGGTCAGTTCGCTGACGGGCAGCTGCTTTTCATTGCGTTGCAGCCGGGTAAAGGAAAAGCTGGCCACCATGGGCTCAAGGGCATCCAGCACCCCTGGGTCGTAGCGCAGTCCGCTGTGCACCAGCATGTGGCCATAGGCTTCCCTGGCCGTGAAGGGCTTCTGGCGCAACAGGTCCGTCTGGTAGCCGATAAAATCACGGGCCACTTTCACCACCCTGGACCCCAGGGGGATATGCTCGCCACTGAGGCCCTCCGGATAGCCACTGCCATCGAAGTGCTCATTGTGATAACGGATCAGCCGGGCGCTGGTGCGCAACGCCTTGATGGGCATCAGTGCCATTTCCCCCAGCAGCGGGTAGCGCTGGTACTCCTCCAGATCCCGGTGGGTGAGGTGGACCTCGGAGCGCTCCAGCACGTCGTCCGGCAGGTTCAGCTTGCCCAGCTCATGGAGCAGTGCGGCGTAATACAGGTACTGCACCTGCACCGGCTCCAGCTCCAGTGCACGACCCAGTGCGCCGGCCAGGTCCGCCACCTCTCTGGAATGGCCCTTGATCAGGTGGGGGCGGCTGCTGATGACGCTGGAGAAGATGCGCACAAAAGCGTCGTAACTCTTCTCCAGCTGGCGAAAGGCCTTTTTCAGCTGGTTGGAGGTGGCCTGAACCTGTCGCGTGCGTTTGGTCACACGGGCCTCCAGGTCCCGGTTGAGTGTTTCCAGCTCGGCGTTCTGGCGTCGTGTCTGGTCCAGCAGGCGTTTTTTTTCCCGTTCCAGCCGGCGGATGCGAAGCCCCTCGCCAATGGCCTCCAGCAGTGCCTCATCGTCCCAGGGCTTGCTGATGTAGCGGTTAATACCCCCCAGGTTCAGGGCATCCAGCGCCGCCCCCATGTCACTGTAGCCGGTCATGAGAAAGCGCACGCTGAAAGGCCAGCGGCGACGGACCTCGGCCAGAAAGGTGGCCCCGTCGGTGACGGGCATGCGCATGTCGGAGATGATCAGGTCGATATTGTGAGCCTCCAGTACCCGGATGCCCTCCTCGGCGCTGGCGGCAAACCAGCAGCGATATTCATGACGGCGCATCAGCCGCTTCAGTGCATTGAGAATGGAGGGCTCGTCGTCCACAAACAGAATGCGGAATACGGGTGTCCGGTCGTTCACTGAGGGCCCTCCGGCTCCGGCTGGGGTTGTGGCTGTTGCAATGGCAGCTCCAGGGTAAAGGTGGTGCCCTTGCCGGGTTCGCTGGCCACTTTCATGGTGCCGTTATGGGAGCGTATGATGTTGTAGGACAGAGACAGTCCCAGACCGGTCCCCTTGCCCACCGGCTTGGTGGTGAAAAAGGGGTCGAACAGGCGCTTGAGGTTTTCCGGGGCCACGCCGCAGCCGTTATCGGACACTGTGACCTGCACCCGGTCCCCCATCAGCTCGGTACGCACCCGGATCTCGCCGTGCTCCTCAATGGCCTGGGCGGCATTCACAAAGAGATTGAGAAACACCTGCCCCAGCTGGGATTCCACCGCCTCAATGGGAGGCAGATCGGCAAACTCCGTGACCACCTCCGCCCGGTACTTGATCTCGTTGTGGGCCACGGTCAGGGCCTGGGTGATGGCCCTCTGCACATCCACCGGCTCGAACTGCCCGCTGTCGGTGCGGGAGAAGTCCCGCAGTGAGCGGATGATCTTGCTCACCCGCTCAATACCCTCATGGGACTCCTCCAGCAGTGAGGGCAGGTCCTCCCGCAGAAAGGGCAGGTCGTGCTCCTCCACCACCCGCTTGAGCTCCGGGGAGTTCAGGGCCTCCCCCAGTGCCTGCTCATAGGCCTGGTTGACCGCCAGCAGTGAGCGGCAATACTCCCCCAGCGTGGTGAGGTTGGAGCGCACATAGCCGATGGGGTTGTTGATCTCGTGGGCCACGCCGGCGGCCAGCTGGCCAATGCTGGCCATCTTTTCCGACTGCATCAGCTGGTCCTGGGCCTGTTTCAGGCGGGCGATCAGCTCTTGCTGTGAAGACTCGCCGGAGTCGTTGCTGTGGACGACCATGGTGTCATTTCCTGTGTTTACTTCTATTCTGATAGCGTAGTGCAGAAACCGATGCTACGCACAACCGTTAAGGGCATTTTGCGATAAGCGAATGCTCACGAACAGGCAGTCTGGAGACCTCTTATGGGTAGGGCGACGGAGACGGCTGCAGAGCTGTTCCGGAATCTGGTGGAAGATGCCCGTGATGGCATGATTGTGGTGTTGGGGCGGGACATCGTCTTCGCCAACCACTCGGCCCGGCAGCTCCTGGGAGAAACCGGCGGGGAGACCATGGCCAGCGCCATCGACGCCCTGAGCGGGGCCACGGTGGACAGTTACGAGACCTGCCTGTGGGTGCAGGAGGGTCGCTGGCTGCCCGTGGACTGGCAACGCCTGAGTGCCAACTGGGAGGGGGCGCCGGCACAGCTGTACATACTCCACGACATCAGCGAGCGGCGTGAGGCGGAGGAGCAGCGGCGGCTTCTGCAGCGCAGCATCGAGGCCTCACCCAATGGCATGGTGATTGTGGATGCCCTGGCGGAGGATATGCCCATCCGCTATGTAAACCCCGCCTTCTGCCGCATCACCGGCTACAGCCCGGAGGAGGTGATCGGCCGCAACTGCCGCTTCATGCAGGGGGATGAGCGCCAGCAGCCGGAGCGGCTGCTGATGCGGCAGGCACTGCAGCGCCGTGAAGAGACCCGGGTGACGCTGCGCAACTTCCGCAAGGACGGGACCGCCTTCTGGAACGAGCTGGTCATCTCGCCGGTGCCGGACCGCCATGGCCGGGTGACCCATTTTGTCGGGCTGCAGCACGACATCTCCGCCCAGCGGGACGCGGAGCAGGCATTGGCGTACAACGTCAGCCACGACGTGCTCACCGCACTGCCCAACCTCTCACTGCTGAGAGACCGTCTGGCACAGGCGCTGAACATCTCACGGCGCCACCATTCCCAGGTGTCACTGACACTGGTCAACCTGGACAATTTCAAGGCCATCAACAGCTCGCTGGGTCTGGCCGCCGGTGACAGCCTGCTGATGCAGGCCGCCGACCGCCTGCGCCAGGTCATGCAGGGTGGGGACACACTGGCCCGGCTCAGCGCCGACGAATTCGCCCTGCTGCAGCCCAATGTCATGGGGGATGACGACATCATCGGCCTGGTGGAGTCGGTCATCGGCCAGATGGCCAAGCCCTTCCGGCCCACTCCGGGGGGGGAGCCGGTGTATCTCACCGCCAGTGCCGGTGTGGCACTGAGCAGCCATGACACCCGGGACGCCACGGACCTGCTGCGCCATGCCAGCCTGGCGGTGCGACAGGCCAAGGCACTGGGTGGCAACGGCTACCACTGGTACACCAACGCCATGAACGAGCGCGCCAAGCGCCTGGTACGGATGCGGCGGGAGATTCAGGAGGCCCTGGAGCGCAATGAATTCGAACTCTACTACCAGCCCATCTATGACGCCGGCAGCAGCCAGTTCCGGGCCATGGAGGCGTTGCTGCGCTGGAACCACCCCACGGAGGGGCTGCTGGCTCCGGGGGATTTCCTGCCGGTGGCGGAGAGCACCGGCCAGCTGTTGGCCCTGGGGGACTGGGCCCTGAAACAGGCCTGCCTGGATACACGGCAGTTGCTGGACCAGGGGCGCAGTGACCACCGGGTGGCGGTGAACATGTCCACGGTGCAGTTCCACCGGGGCGCGGCGGAAGCCAGTGTCCGCCAGGCCCTGGAGGAAAGCGGCCTGCCGCCCCAGTGCCTGGAGCTGGAGGTGGTGGAGTCGGTGGTGCTGGGCGAGGACGCCCAGTCGGTCCTGCAGTCACTGAGAACCATCCGGGCCATGGGGGTGGGCATCGTCATCGATGACTTCGGCGCCGGCCACTCCGGGCTCAGCGGGCTCAAGCTGATTCCACTGAGCCGGATCAAGATCGACGCGTCCTTTACCCGCAGCATTGTCAGTGACAGCAACGACGCGGCCATTACCCGGGGCCTGATCAGCATGGCCCACAAGCTCTCACTGGAGGTGGTGGCCCAGGGGGTGGAGGACGAATTCCAGGCCGCCTACCTGATCCGCCACCAGTGCGATCAGCTGCAGGGGCACCATCTGGCCCGACCCATGCCCCTGGCCGAGCTGATTCATTATGAGCTGGACGAGCCGGGGGTGAAGCTGCTTACCTCCCACCAGGAAAAGGGCCAGAAGGCCCCCCGCAACCTGCTGATACTGGACGACGAGTCCAACATACTGCGCTCACTGCAGCGTCTGCTGCGCCGTGATGGCTACCGCATACTGGCCACCACCAGCGCAGCGGAAGCCTTCCGCATACTGGCGGCGGAGAACGTGCAGGTGGTGCTCTCGGACCAGCGCATGCCGGAGATGACCGGCACCGAGTTCTTCAGCCGTGTGAAGCTGTTGCACCCGGGCACCGTGCGCATCATCTTATCAGGCTACACCGATCTGGACTCGGTCACCGACGCCATCAACCGCGGCGCCATCTACAAGTTCCTCACCAAACCCTGGGACGACGACCAGCTGCGACAGGAGGTGCGGGAGGCTTTTGTCTACCATGGGGCCAGTGCCGGGGCGGAAGCGGAGGAAGGGGAATAGGGTAGAGGCCAATTCCCGGGCACAAAAAAACCCGGCAATTGCCGGGTTTTATGAAGCCGTCAGGCCGGGACCGGGAAGTCCTTACTTGATCTTGGCTTCCTTGTAGGACACGTGCTTGCGTACCACGGGATCGTACTTCTTCATTTCGATCTTGTCCGGGGTGTTACGCTTGTTCTTGTGGGTCGTGTAGAAATGACCGGTACCTGCTGATGAAACCAGCTTGATCTTCTCGCGCATGATTGTCTCCTCAGACCTTCTCGCCGCGGGCGCGCAGGTCAGTCAGCACTGCGTCAATACCCTTTTTATCGATAATACGCATGCCCTTGGTGGAGATGCGCAGCTTGATGAAACGGTTCTCGCTGGCGACCCAGAAGCGGTGAGACTGCAGGTTGGGCAGAAACCGACGCTTGTTGTGGTTCATAGCGTGTGAAACATTGTTGCCGGTAATGGTGCGCTTACCGGTGACTTGACAAACTCTGGACATAATCGCCTCCAACTCCGCGTTGGTTAATCTGTGTATTCATACCGCGTCCAGGTCGTGACGAAATCGGAGCCTGAGCCTGACGCTGACGGGAAAGGGACGCTTTTATACCAGATGGCGCTGGCAAAGGCAAAAATTATTCACGATTCGCCCATGATTCCCTCTTTGCGCAGGCCGCCCTACAGGCAGCCCCGCTCCGCCAGGGACACCACCTCGCCGTGGCCCACCACCATATGATCCAGCACCCGCACATCCACCAGTGCCAGTGCCGATTTGAGGCGGTCCGTCAGCAGGATATCCGCCTGGCTGGGCTCGGCCACGCCGGAAGGGTGATTATGGGCGAAAATCACCGCCGCCGCATTATAATCCAGCGCCCGGCGCACCACCTCCCGGGGGTAGACCGCGGCCGCATCGATGGTGCCCTGGAACAGCTCCTCATAGCGGATCACCCGGTGGCGGTTGTCCAGGAACAGCGCGGCGAACACCTCCTGGGTGCGGGTGATCAGGCGGCTTTGCAGGTAGCGCCTTGTGGTGTCCGGGCTGGTCAGGGGGTCCCCGTCCCGCAGCGGCTGGTCCATGATGCGACGGGCCATTTCCATGGCGGCATGGAACTGGGCGTACTTGGCCAGCCCCACGCCGGGGGCGCGGCAGAAACGCTCCGCCGGGACCTCCGCCAGCTGGCGCAGGCTGCCGAATTCCGCCAGCAGCTCACGGGCCATGGCCAGCACCGGCTTGCCGGCGGTGCCGGTACGCAGGAAAATGGCCAGCAATTCACTGTCGCTGAGGCTGGCCGCCCCCCGTGCGAGCAGTTTCTCCCGGGGACGCTCCGAGGCGGGCAGGGTGTGAAATGACAGATCCGGTGACATGCGCCTATCCTTTTGCTGTTATGGGTTGATCATCCCGGCTTCCTTGGACTTCGGGGAGTGTAATACGCCGTTTTACTGCGGGTAAGCCATAACACCGAAAGGAATGCCGGGTTGTGATATTCTGTGCATCTTTCCGGGCGCCGTCCCCACAGCCCGGCCACGGGCCGGGCTGTGGGGGCACTGAAGCAACGGGCTTGCACCAGAGGCAGCGGTCAAAACAGGGGTTAGCGTGAGCAAACAGATTCTGGTTGCCGTCACCGGCGGCATTGCGGCCTACAAGAGTGTGGACCTGGTGCGCCAGTTGCAGCGCCAGGGCCACCAGGTTCAGGTGGTGATGACCGCCGGGGCCGAGGCCTTTGTGGCACCACTCACCTTCCAGGCGGTCAGCGGCCGTGCGGTGCGCCGTGACCTGCTGGACCCGGCCGCCGAGGCGGGCATGGGCCATATCGAGCTGGCCCGCTGGGCCGACTGCATCATCGTGGCCCCGGCCACCGCCCAGGTGATGGCCCGGCTGGCCGCTGGCATGGCGGACGACCTGCTCGGCACCCTCTGTCTGGCCAGTGAGGCGCCCATCTGCCTGGCGCCGGCCATGAACCAGGCCATGTGGCGCAATGCCCGCACACAGGCCAACCTGCACCGTCTTGAGGCAGACCCTCAATTCCGCATCTGGGGCCCCGGCGAGGGGGACCAGGCCTGTGGCGATACCGGCCCGGGGCGCATGCTGGAGCCGGCGGAGATTGTGGCGGCACTGGAGTCCATGGACAGCCTGGAGGGCGTCCAGCCGGATCTGGACGGCGTGCGTGTGGTGATCACCGCCGGCCCCACCCGGGAGTCCGTGGACCCGGTGCGCTATCTCTCCAACCACAGCTCCGGCAAGATGGGCTTTGCACTCGCCGCCGCCGCCGCCGCACGGGGCGCCCGTGTGACCCTGGTGGCGGGGCCGGTGAACCTGCCCACCCCCCAGGGGGTCGAGCGTCTGGATGTGACCAGCGCCGCTGAGATGCAGTCCGCCGTCATGGAATCACTGGAGCGGGGCTGCGACTGGTTTGTCGCTGCGGCGGCGGTGGCGGATTACCGGCCCGGGTCCGTGGCGGGGGACAAGATCAAGAAAAGGGACGGCGAGGAGGAGATGGTGATGCGCCTGGTGCGCAATCCGGATATTCTCGCCGGTGTGGCGGCTCTCTCGCCAAGGCCTCTGGTGGTGGGTTTTGCCGCCGAGACACGGGATCTGGCCCGCTACGCCCGGGACAAGCTCCAGCGCAAGAATCTGGACCTGATCGTGGCCAACGATGTGTCGGATCCGTCCATCGGTTTCAACAGCGACCTTAATGCCGTCCAGGTGTTCTGGCCCGATGGGGAGCAGGGCTTCACCGCCAGCGCCAAGACCGAACTGGCGCAGCAATTGTGTCGTCTTTTTCTCAGCCACTGGCAATCACTGGGCAAGCCCTCGCGGCCCTAGCCAATACGACAGCCAACACAACAGGAGTTTCTCCATGGCCCGCCGCTTTCAGATCCGGCTGCTGGACCCCCGCCTGGGGGAGAGCATTGAACTGCCAAACCACGCCACCGAAGGGTCCGCGGGGCTGGATCTGCGCGCCTGCACCGAGGGTCCGGTCACACTGGCCCCCGGCCAGTGCGAGCTGATTCCCACCGGGGTGGCCCTGCACATTGGCGACCCGTCACTGGCGGGCATGCTGCTGCCCCGCTCCGGCCTGGGGCACAAGCACGGCATTGTGCTGGGCAACCTGGTGGGCCTGATCGACTCGGATTACCAGGGCCAGCTGATGGTCTCACTGTGGAACCGCAGTGAGCGCCCCTATACGCTGGAAGTGGGCGAGCGCATGGCGCAGCTGGTGATTGTCCCGGTGGTGCAGGCCGAATTCGATTGTGTCGAGCGCTTTGATGACAGCCTCCGCGGCGAGAGCGGATTTGGTTCAACGGGGCGCTGAGTGGCGGTTTTCATGATGACAGACGGAGTCCATACCACAGGGCCCACAGCAACAGGGGACAGCAGCGAATGATCAAGTGGCGTAACAAAACCGGCCCGGGCCGGGACAAGTCCGGCGGCGAAACGGCGGGGCAGACACCGCCCCTGGTGACACCCCTGATACAGAGCCTGATGGTGCTGCTGGGGGCGCTGCTGGTCGCCGGGCTGTCACTGCTACTGGTGGTGGCCCCGGCGGAAAAGGCCGCCATGGAGAAGGCCGCGGAGGAGCAGGTCGAGAGGCTGCAACAGCGGTTCGACCAGCACCTGGGCTATGTCCTTGATCTGGTCTCCGGCTATGCCGCACAGGCTCCGTTGCCCCGAACCGGCTCCGACCCGGAGTCGGTGGAGGCGGAGCGAACCCTGCAGGCCACCCTGCCATCGGCCCGGGCGGTGTTCCTGTTCCCGCCGGACGCGGTGGAGCAGCCCGCCGGGCGCTCATTCCAGCTGGGTTTTGCCAGCATCGACCTGGCACGTCGGGCACAGCAGGATAACACCCGCCTGATGGACGCCTTCCGCCGTGACGATCAGTGGCTGGTGCAGATCGCCGCCCCTGTGGCGGGAGAAGAGGCACAGGAGGCCTCCGGCGTGCCGGGCTCACTGCTGGTGGTCTTTGGCGAGGAGCTGTTTGCGCCGGTTCTCAGGGGCGGCCGTGAAATACTGCCCGGCGAGGTGGTGATCTCACAGCAGGTGGAAGGGAGCCCCCAGCCCATCGCCCGGACCGGCCAGAGTGACCCGGGGGACAACCGGAACACACTGACCCGTTCACTGGCGGCGGACGGCTGGCGCATCAGCTACACACCGGCCAATGCCGTCGTCACGGTGTTCCCCCGGTCACTGCTGTGGGGCATCCCACTGTTGGTGGCGGTGCTGGTGATTGTCGGCCTCTGGGTGGCGTTTTTCCGCCAACAGAGCCGGCTGCGCCGTGACTGCGCCAGCCTGGGCAGCTGGGCCCAGAAAGCCCTGGCGGGAGAGCCGGTGCGCATGCCGGTGCTGTCCAATACCATGCTCGCGGCACTGGCGGACAGCCTTGACCGGCAGCTTCAGACGGCAGTACGCCGGTCGGGCAAGGCCCGTGACGAGCCCGGCGCGGCCAACAGGACAGCTCGCGGTGGCGGCGGATCATCCACACCGCCAGGGTCTGACCGGGAGCCGGACGGGGAGCCGCTGTTTGACGAAAGCACGTCACTGGATATCGATATGCTGGACGGGGACGATGACGTCCTCGGTCTGGCCACAGGAGAGGACGACAGTATGCAGATCAGGGAGACAGCGCCGGTGGCCGTGGAAGTGCCGGATTCCATTTTCCGTGCCTACGACATCCGGGGCATTGTGGGTAAGACCCTGACCCCGGAGATTGTCACCGTGATTGGCCGGGCCATTGGCAGCGAGGCGCGCCAGCGCGGGCAAAGCAGCATCTGTGTCGGCTACGACGGCCGCCACTCCGGCCCGGAGCTCTCAGAGGCGCTGATGCAGGGCATCATGGCCAGCGGCGTGGACGTGATCGACGTGGGCCGTGTGCCCACGCCGGTGCTGTATTTTGCCGCCCATCACCTGCAGAACGGCTCCGGTGTCATGGTCACCGGCAGCCACAATCCGCCGGACTACAACGGCCTCAAGATGGTGCTCGGTGGCGAGACACTGGCCGGCGACGCCATTCAGGCGCTGCTGACGAGAATCCGTGAGCAGCGCCTGGAAGAGGGCCAGGGCCAGCTCAGCCAGCAGGACGTGAAGAGCGCCTACCTGGACGCCATTGTCGGTGACATTGCCGTGGCCGCCCCACTGAAGGTGGTGCTGGACGCGGGCAATGGCATCGCCGGCGAGCTGGCGCCGAAGCTGGTGCGTGAACTGGGCTGTGAGGTGATCCCCCTGTACTGCGAGGTGGACGGCAACTTCCCCAACCATCACCCGGACCCGGGCAAGCCCGAGAACCTCGAGGCACTGATCGAGACGGTCAGGCGTGAAGGGGCCGACCTGGGCATCGCCTTTGACGGCGACGGCGACCGCATCGGTGTGGTCACCGAGAGCGGCAAGATCATCTGGCCGGACCGGCTGCTGATGCTCTTCGCCCGTGATGTGGTCTCCCGCAACCCCGGCGCGGATATCATCTACGATGTGAAGTGCTCACGGCGACTGGCCACGGTGATCAACGAATTCGGCGGTCGCCCGGTGATGTGGCGCACCGGCCACTCCTGGATCAAGGCCAAGATGAAGTCCATGGGCGCCCTGCTGGCCGGTGAAATGAGCGGCCATATCTTCTTCAAGGAGCGCTGGTACGGCTTTGACGACGGCCTCTATGCCGCCGCGCGGCTGCTGGAGATCCTGGGCATTGACGAGCGTGGCGTGGACGCCATTTTTGCCGACTTCCCGGAGGACTACAGCACCCCGGAAATCAACCTGGAAGTCACCGACGAGAACAAGTTTGCCATCATCGACTCACTGGCCAGCCAGGCGGACTTCGGTGATGGCAATGTCACCGATATCGACGGTCTGCGGGTGGACTACGCCGACGGCTGGGGCCTGTGCCGGGCCTCCAACACCACCCCCATGCTGGTCCTGCGCTTTGAGGCGGAGACGGAAGACGGGCTGGAGCGGATCAAGACGGTGTTCCGGGAACAGATGCAGCGCATACAGCCGGATCTGACGATTCCCTTTTAATCCACACCAGGGGTGGCCCCGACGGGCCGCCCGCAACAGGCACTGACAGCCTGACATTCAAGCAAGAGGACCCAAGGCCGATGGCGCTGGACAGAGAAACAGCCATGCAGGTGGCTTCCGTACTGAGCAAGGGGCTGCCCTACATACAGCGGTTTACCGGCAAGACCATTGTGGTCAAGTACGGCGGCAACGCCATGGAAAACGAGACTCTCAAGAACAGCTTCGCCCGGGACATGGTGCTGATGAAGCTGGTGGGCATCAATCCCATTATCGTCCACGGCGGCGGCCCCCAGATCGGTGACCTGCTCAAGCGGCTGAATATCCACTCGCGCTTTGTCAACGGCATGCGCGTCACCGACAGCGAGACCATGGATGTGGTGGAGATGGTGCTGGGCGGACAGGTCAACAAGCAGATCGTGTCGCTGATCAACCAGCACGGCGGGCGCGCCATCGGCCTCACCGGCAAGGACGCCAACCTGATCCGTGCCCGGCAGCTGACCGTCACCGACGCCTCACCGGAGCTGACCCGGCCCGAGATCATCGACATCGGCCATGTGGGCGAGGTAGTGCGGGTCAACACCGATGTCATCAACATGCTCACCAGCGGCAATGTGATCCCGGTGATCGCCCCCATTGGCGTGGGCGAGGACGGGCGGGCCTACAACATCAATGCCGACAGTGTGGCCGGCAAGGTGGCGGAGGCCCTGGCGGCGGAAAAACTGATTCTCCTGACCAATGTGGCAGGGCTGCAGGACGCCAATGGCCAGGTGCTGACCGGGCTCAACGCCGCCCAGGTGAACGACCTGATTGCCGATGGCACCATCCACGGCGGCATGCTGCCGAAAATCCGCTGCGCCCTTGAGGCGGTGCAGGGCGGCGTGGGAACGGCCCATATTATCGACGGCCGTGTGGCCAACGCCACACTGCTGGAAATCTTTACCGATGAGGGGGTGGGGACACTGATCAGCCGGCGCTGAACAGGGCCGGGGCGGCCCTCAGCCTTCCCGTGAAGAGTCCGTTTTGCTGGTGGTGTTGTTGCCCGGGAGTTTTTCCGTGAAACGCCTGGCATAGCGGGGTATCCACTCACGGGCCGCCTCGTCCAGTGTCAGGTAACGGCCCTCCTCGATCACACGGTCAAGGCGGTACTGCTGGATATGGCAGGCCTGCTCCACCATGCGCATCTTGTAGGCATCACCCGGGTCGTAGAAGGCCACCCCCACATCGAACAGGGCCCCGTCCGGCTCGCACCAGACCACATGGCCGGCCACTTCCGCCGGCGGGTCGCAGCAACTGATACGCACACGTACATCCTGGCCCGGGGTGTGGGGCTGATGGCTCTGAAAGGCGACTCCCCCCAGGCTGAGATTGAGGGTCTCGCCGTTGTGCCTGCCGCCCCGGCCTTCCAGAACCTCGATGGGCATGTCCAGGGGGTGGCGGATAAAAGATCTTGCGTGGTCGTTGACAGAGCTCATGACGCCTCCTGTTGAGAGTGCGATCTTTGTACCATTATATACGTTAACCCGTGCACTGGAGTTTCCCGGTAGGGCACTGGTACATTCGCCTTAGCGCAGGGTACTGGCGTTGGCCAGCGGAAAACTGTGACAGCCGTCAATCAGGGAGTTTCATGAAAAAAGTCCTGTTCGTGCTCAGCCTGATAGTGCTGTTGCTCTGGGGCGTCTGGCAACTGCTGGCCTGGACCGGCGCCCAGCGTACCATGAACAAGCTGGCCGGTGAGTGGAGCGACCAGGGGGATCTGCGCTGGGAGGGTCTGCGGCCCTCCCCCGGCGGCTCTGTGACAGTGCAGGGTCTGCGCTGGTACTGGTTTGATATCACCGAGCCGGTCACCGTGGAGTCAGTGGAGCTGGAAACCCCCGGGCCACTGGCGCTGCTGCGCGGGCTCTGGCTCGGCCGCTGGCCCGGCACGGCCTCCCTGCGGGTTCGCGCATTGGAGGTGCAGCTCAAGCCCAACCTGTTCCGCCCCTGGGCCCTTGTCCGCCCGCCACAGCTGATGGGCCAGGTGCCACTGGCGCTCCACGCCTGTGGCAATCGCCGTGTGCTCTCACCCACGGACCTGCTGCATATGGGGATCGACCGCATCGCACTGGATCTGTCAGTGACACAGAGCCCCGGCCAGCTGGCACTGTCACTGGATGCGGGGGACCTGGGCCGTGTGCAGGGGCAGATGGCCGTGCAGTGGCAGGACTGGCAGCAATGGCTGAGCCCCGACAAGGATCTGTCGCTGCCCCGGGCAGGGGACCTGATGATCCATGACAGCGGCTTTATGAGGCGCCTCTCCAATTACTGCGCCGCCCACGAGGACAAGATCCTGGAGGACTGGAAGGCGCTCAGCCAGAGCCGCTGGCGAGATGCCATGGCGGCGGCGGGCATGGTGCCCACCGACTCACTGGCCGAGTTCTACGGCGACTGGCTGACCGAAGGGGGCACGTTGCGGGTACAGTGGCAACAGGACCCCGATGTGGACCTGCTACAGCAGCAGGATGTCAGCGCCGGGGACTGGTTACAGGCACAGGGGCTGGTACTGCATCATAATGGGCAGGCAGTGGACAGGCCGGCGGTGGCGCTGGTGCGCCCCGATGAGCCGGAGCCGGTCCCCGCGATACAGCCCCGTGACCCGTCACTGGAGCCGGTGGCGCGGTTTCATGTGTCGGAGCTGGAGCGGGCCGCCGCCTGGATTGACCGCCGTGTGCGTGTCACCCTGCGCTCAGGGCGTACACTGGAGGGGCGGCTGCTGTCCCGGGACGAAGAGACGCTGCATATCCACCAGATCCGTGACGGGGGCGAGGTGATCCAGCCACTGGCACTGGACAAGATCGAGCGTTTTGAGGTGTGGCGCCGTGACGATGACCCGGGGCGGCCACTGCCACTGAACAACGAGCCGCTGCCCAGCCCCGGCCTGGCGCCCTGGCTGGAGCGGATCGAGCCCATACCGGCGCCCTGAGCCAGACACTGAGCCGAACCACATTGAGCCGCAACCGCGGCGGCGTGAACAGGAAGCAACACCATGCAACGGGCCGTACCCACAGTAAAGGACATGCTTGAGGCACTGATCGCCTGCCCCTCCATCAGCAGTGCCAGTGCGCAATGGGACCAGAGCAACCGGCCGGTGATCGAACAGCTGGCGCTGTGGCTGGAGGCGCTGGATTTCCGGGTGGAAACCCTGCCCGTGCCCGGTGCCCCCGGCAAGTTCAACCTGATCGCCACGCTGGGGGAGGGGCCCGGCGGGCTGGTGCTCTCGGGCCACACGGACACCGTCCCCTACGACCAGACCCGCTGGAAGAGCGACCCTTTCCGCCTCACGGAAAAGGGCGACCGCTGGTACGGTCTGGGCACCTGCGACATGAAAGGCTTTTTCCCCCTGGCCATCGAGGCGGCCCTGTCACTGCAGGGGCGCACACTGAGCGAGCCGCTGATCCTACTGGCCACGGCAGACGAGGAGAGCGCCATGAGCGGCGCCCGGGCCCTGGTGGAGGCGGGCCGCCCCAGGGCCCGCTATGCGGTGATCGGCGAGCCCACGGAGCTGCGCCCGGTGCGCATGCACAAGGGCATCATGATGGAGCGGCTGGTGATCAACGGCCGCTCCGGCCACTCCTCGGATCCGGCACTGGGACGCAACGCCCTGGAGGGCATGCACGCGGCACTGGGCAGCCTGCTGGCCTACCGTCAGGAGCTGCAGCAACGCCACCGCAACGAGGCCTTCCGGGTGGCGGTGCCCACGCTCAACCCGGGCCATGTGCACGGCGGTGACAACCCCAACCGCATCTGCGCAGACTGCGAGATGCACTTTGACCTGCGCCCCCTGCCGGGCATGGAACTGGACCAGCTGCGTGAGGCCATGGCCGAGCGCATCCGGCCCATCGCCCTTGAGCGTGAGCTGGAGTGGTCACTGGAGCCGCTGTTTGCCGGTGTGCCCCCCTTCGAGCAGGGGGCCGACTCCACACTGGTGCGCCTGTGCGAGAAAATGACCGGCCACCAGGCGGAGGCGGTGGCCTTCGCCACGGAGGCCCCTTTCCTGCAGCAGCTGGGCATGGAAACCCTGGTGATGGGCCCCGGCTCCATCGACCAGGCCCATCAGCCTGACGAGTTTATCGCCCTGTCACAGCTGCAACCCACCATTGATGTACTGACCAGGCTGATGGCCCACTGCTGTCTGCCCCGTCAGAGCAAGGCCACAGGAGAGACTCCGTGAGCGACCCCAAGGACTGGCTGTACTGGTTCCGCCACTCATCCCCCTACATCAACGCCCACCGGGGCCGCACCGTGGTGCTGACACTGAGCGGTGAGGCACTGGCCCACGGCAACCTGATCAATACCATCCACGACATCACCCTGCTGGCCAGCCTGGGGGTGCGCCTGGTGGTGGTCTACGGGGCACGGCCCCAGATCCAGGAGCGGCTGCAGGCGGCCGGGCGGGACTCCCACTACCACGCCGGATTGCGTGTCACCGCCGAGGGCGACCTGCCCGGCGTGCTGGAGGCGGTGGGGCGACTGCGCAGCCTGCTGGAAAGCCAGCTGTCCATGGGGCTGGTCAACTCCCCCATGCACGGGGCCCGCATCCGGGTCTGCAGCGGCAACCTGGTCACGGCCCGTCCCGTGGGGGTGCTGGAGGGGGTGGACCTGGCTTATACCGGGCGTGTGCGCAACGTGGACACCGCCGCCATACAGTCCCTGCTGGACCAGGGCCAGGTGGTGCTGCTGCCGCCACTGGGCTATTCCCCCACGGGGGATGTGTTCAACCTCTCCTACGAGGATGTGGCCAGCCAGGTGGCGGCCAGCCTGAAGGCGGAAAAGCTGATTATCACCACCGAGCGCAACGGGGTGCCGGACGCCGACGGCGAGCTGCTGCGTGAGCTCAACCTCAACCAGGCCCGGGCACTCATGGCCGGCGGGCGTCTGGCCAAGGACGACCGGGATGTGCTGGAGGCCGCCTGCCGGGCCTGTGCCGCCGGCGTGCGCCGCGCCCACATCATCAGCTACGTCGAGGACGGCGCACTGTTGCAGGAGCTGTTCACCCGTGACGGGCTGGGCACACTGGTCAGCGACGACGATTACGAGCACGTGCGGGCGGCCAGGGCGGAAGACATCAGCGGCATCCAGGAGCTGATACAGCCACTGGAAGAGCAGGGCGTGCTGCTGCGTCGCCCCCGTGAGCTGATCGAGACGGAAATCGACCGCTTCGTGGTGGACGAGCGGGACGGCACCGTGGTGGGCTGCGCGGCGCTCTATGCCTACCCCGGCGAGCAGCTGGGCGAGCTGGCCTGCTTTGCCGTCTCCGGCCATTACCGCCGCTCTGGCCGAGGCGACCGCATTCTGGCGGTGATCGAGCGCCACGCCAGGGCAGAGGGGCTGCAGGGGCTCTTTGTGCTCACCACCCAGACCGACCACTGGTTCCGTGAGCGGGGCTTTGCCCCGGTGACACCGGAGGCGTTGCCGGCGGAGAAACGGGCCCACTACCGCCAGGACCGCAAGTCCAAGGTCCTGATGAAACCCCTGGGCAGTAGCGTTCGCAAGCCCGGTTGAACGGTGACGGTCACTAAGGATACAGAATGTCTCAGCGCTACCCCATTATTGCCGTTACCGGCTCCTCAGGGGCCGGTACCACCACCACCGGCAGGGCCTTCAGCAAGATCTTCGCCAGCGAGCAGGTGCGCAGCGCCGTGGTCAATGGCGACAGCTTCCACCGCTATACCCGGCGACAGATGTCCCGCACCGCGGAGAAAGGCCAGTTTGGCGATCGCAACCACTTTGCCATCAGCGCCAACCACATCGACAAGCTGGAGTCCCTGTTCCAGGACTACGCCAGCACCGGCACCGGACAGTACCGCCATTATGTGCGGGAGGAGGACCGCGAGCTGGTGGCGGCCGGCTACCAGCCCGGTGAGTTTACCCCCTGGCGCTCACTGCCGCCGGACACGGAGCTGCTGTTCTACGAGGGGCTCCACGGCGGGCTGGTGACGGACCGCTACAACGTGGCCCAGCACGTGGACCTGCTGATCGGCGTGGTGCCCATCGTCAACCTGGAGTGGATCCAGAAGATCCGCCGGGACACACGGGACCGGGGCTACCGCAAGCAGGAGGTGGTGGAGACCATCATCAACCGCATGGACGACTACGTGCACGACATCGTGCCCCAGTTCGCCAACACCCACATCAACTTCCAGCGGGTGCCCATGGTGGACACCTCCAACCCCTTTATCGTGCGGGATGTGCCCACGGACGACGAGAGCATGATCGTGATTCACTTCCGGGATTACCTGGGGGTGGATTTCCCAAGGCTGCTGCAGATGATCCAGGGCAGCTTCATGTCACGCCAGGACACACTGGTCATCCCCGGCACCAAGCTGACACTGGCCATTGACCTGGTACTGCGCCCGAGAATCCTGGAGCTGGTCCAGCACCGTCAGTTCACCTGGTAGCCACGCCGGAGTGCTTGCCGGCGCCCGGTACGGGGCTGTCAGGGCAGGTTGCGGGAGTAGAAGATCTCCAGCATCTCTTTCTGCAGCCGCTCGTGGATGCTGTCCGCCTCGGCCTGGGGAAGGTCCGCGGCATTCACGCCAAAGACGTACTCATTGAGGTTGAACTCACGGAGAATCATCTTGGTGTGGAACAGGTTGTCCTGGTACACGTTCACATCCAGCATCTGGTAGGCGTTGCGGGTGTCCTCGCTGAGATAGTTCTGGATGGAGCTCATGTCGTGGTCGATGTACAGCTTGCGCCCGTCCTTGTCACGGGTGAAGCCCCGCACCCGGTAGTCCATGGTGACGATGTCCGACTCAAAGCTGTGAATCAGGTAGTTCAGGGCCTTCAGTGGTGAGATCAGGCCGCAGGTGGACACGTCGATATCCGCACGGAAGGTGCTGATGCCCTCGTAGGGGTGACTCTCCGGGTAGGTGTGCACCGTGATATGGCTCTTGTCCAGGTGCCCCACCACCGCCTCGGGCAGTGGGCCGGGGGACTCCTCGGTGTCCTCCTCGCCGGGGGTCAGCTCGTGCTCGGCAATCAGCATGGTCACGCTGGCGCCGTGGGGCTCGTAATCCTGTCGGGCGATGTTGAGGATATTGGCACCAATGATCTTGGCCACATCCGTGAGGATCTGGGTCAGCCGCTCGGCGTTGTACATCTCATTGATATAATGGATATAAGCCTGACGCTGCGCCTCGGTGCGGGCGTAGCAGATATCGTAAATGTTGAAGCTCAGTGACTTGGTCAGGTTGTTGAAACCGTGGAGTTCCAGTTTGCTATCCATCAACAGCCCCTCCGTGCGGAAGTAAAAAGACACCCCGCCGCCGCAAGGGCGCCAGGACCAGGGGGCCCGCCGGCCAGGGCGTTACGGGCTAGCGGCGCAAAGGCGCGTATTATGCCCCCTGGAAATGCGCTTGAACAGGGATCAGACACCGGATTGCGCCTCCTCTGCCGGAGTTCGGATTTCGTAATCGTGGGTAATCTCAACACCGCCCTGTTCCAGCATGATGGAGGCTGAGCAGTATTTCTCCGCAGAGAGCTTCACGGCTCGTTTCACCAGCGCTTCCTTAAGGTCATTGCCCGTTACGATAAAATGGATATGAATGCGCGTAAAGACGGCGGGCACCGAGTCGGAACGCTCCGCGCTCAGTTCCGTCACACAGTCCGTCACCGTCTGGCGGGATTTCTGCAGGATGCTCATCACATCAAAGGAGGTGCAGCCACCCAGGCCCAGCAGCATCAGCTCCATGGGCCTTGGGCCGCGGTTCTCACCGCCGTGGTCCGGGGGGCCATCCATCTGCACCGGGTGCCCCGATCCGGAGGTGCCCAGGAAGCTGGCCGCCCCCGTCCAGTCGATACGTGCTTTCATGAGTGTTGGCGACTCCTGTAAATTGGCAATAAAGGCTTAAACGGTTTCTGTCGGGTCTGAAAATGACAAACCAGCCACAAAAAACGGGCTAAAAGCCGCAGATTTTGCCAAGGCTATCACAGCCTGTGCACCCTGACACTCGGTCCGGGGACTCAGGGGAAATGTTGTTCTATACTCACTTCAGGAACGGGGCAGGAGTGCGACTGCCACTGTATTGATTCGGTGAGTGTGCCCATGCTTCCGCTGAAGTCATCGAAGGAATAGGTAGCCGTTATGACCAGTATCGTCAGACCCGTAGAGACCCGTACACAGCACCTGGACTATTTCCTGTCCCAGTGCCATCGGCGCCGTTACCCCGCCAAGAGCACCATCATCTATGCCGGCGACAAAAGTGACTCGCTATTCTATATCATCAAGGGCTCCGTCACCGTCATTATCGAGGACGATGACGGCCGTGAAATGATCATGGCCTACCTCAACGCCGGTGACTTTTTCGGCGAGATGGGCCTGTTCGAGAACATGGATTCCCGTTCCGCCTGGGTCAAGGCCAAAACCGAATGCGAAGTGGCGGAGATCAGCTACACCAAATTCCGTGAAATCGCCCACGACGACCCCCGTGTACTGTATTTCATCGGCGAGCAGATGGCCTCGCGGCTGCGCCAGACCACCCGCAAGGTGGGGGACCTGGCCTTTCTCGATGTCACCGGCCGTGTGGCCCGCACACTGCTGGACCTGTGCAAGGAACCGGACGCCATGACCCACCCGGACGGCATGCAGATCAAGATCACCCGCCAGGAGATCGGCCGCATCGTGGGCTGCTCCCGGGAAATGGTGGGCCGCGTGCTCAAGACCCTGGAAGACCAGGGCCTGGTGCAGGTCAGCGGCAAGACCATGGTGGTCTACGGCACCCGTTGAGACGCACTGCCAGCCCGGCCCCCTTGCGGGAGTCGGGCTTCTTGCTCCAGGGGCCCTCCGCAGGCCCCTGAGCCGGCTTCAACCCCTCCCTTCCAGTCAATACAGAGACCCTGCCCGCCAGGACCTTGCTGCCATGGCCGCCACCGCGTCTTGCTCCCACCCCGCTTTTCACGCCATGATGCCCCTCTGAAAACCGGACTTCTGTCACAACAACAACCCGTGACCACAACAAGAGGCATCGAGAATCCCATGATGAAAATCCATGAAGCCAGAATGGCCCCCAACCCCCGCCGTGTGCGCATGTTCATGGCCGAGAAGGGTCTGCTGGACCAGGCGGAATTTATCGAGCTGGACCTGCAGAAAGGGGACAACCTGACCCCGGAATTCAAGGCACTGAACCCCATGAAAAAGGTGCCGGTGCTGGAGCTGGAGGATGGCTCCACCATCTGCGAGACCATGGCCATCTGCCGTTATTTTGAAGAACAGTACCCCGACACCACACCGCTGCTGGGCCGCGACGCCCTGGAGAAGGCCCGTGTGGAGCAGTGGCTGCGCTGGATCGAGTTCTACTTCTTCCTGCCCACCGGCATGTGCTTCCAGCACACCAGCGGTTACTTCAAGGACCGCATGACGCCGGTGCCGGAGTGGGGCGAGCAGTGCCGAGAAGGGGCGAAGAAGTTCTTCCACTTCCTCAACCAGCACCTGGAAGGGCGCGATTACATTGTCGGTGACAGCCTCACCGCCGCGGACATCAACGCACTGACCACCATCGACTTCAACAAGGTCATCCGCCAGGGCATCGAGCCGGAGCAGACTCACCTGAAGGCCTGGTACGACCGCATCAGTCAGCGCGAATCCGCCCGGGCCTGAGCCCCCAAGGCAGTCATTAAAGGAGGCCCAGTGCCATGATTGATGTGTATACCGCCCCCACACCCAACGGCCATAAGGTTACCGTGGCGCTGGAGGAAATGCAGCTGCCCTACAACGTGATCGGTGTGGACCTGAGCAAGGGCGCCCAGAAGCGCCCGGAGTTTCTCGAACTCAACCCCAACGGCCGCATCCCGGTGATTGTGGACCGGGCCAACGGCGACTTTGTGGTGTTCGAGTCCGGCGCCATTCTCTGGTACCTGGCGGAGCTCAGCGGGCAGTTCCTGCCCCGTGATCCCAGGCAGCGCTCTGTGTGCATGCAGTGGCTGATGTTCCAGATGGGGGGCGTGGGCCCCATGATGGGCCAGGCCAATGTCTTCTACCGCTACTTCCCGGAGAAGATCGAGCCGGCCATCGAGCGTTACCAGAAGGAATGCCGGCGCCTCTTCGAGGTGCTCAACACCCGCCTGGGCGAGGCCCGCTACCTGGCCGGCAACGACTACAGCATCGCCGACATGGCCACCTGGCCCTGGGTGCGCACCTACAAGTGGTCCGGTGTGGACATGGAGGGCCTGAGCCACCTGCGCCGCTGGATGGACGAGCTGCAGCAGCGCCCCGCCTGCCAGAAAGGGGTGAAACTGCCGGACGCCATGCCGGACCCGGACGACATGGTCCGTCACGCCCAAAGCATGGTGGTGCGCTAGCCCCACCAGACCCCAGTGCCGGGCCTCAGGCCCGGCCATTTCCGGCCATCCGGCTCCGGCCTGATCCACCCTTCACCGCCTGACTGTCGCAACCCTGCGCTGCCACCCCTAAACTTGTTATCATGCAGCCGCCAAAACAGTCCCTCCAACAGCACAAGGTTGACCCATGCGAGTCCTGATCCGTTATTTCTTCCGCACACTGCGCCTGATTCTCACCCCGGTGGTGCTGATCCAGGAAAAGCTCAGCACCCCCAAGGGCCTCCAGCGCAGCCCCGAGGCGCAGAAAAAAGTGGCCCGGGAATGCCAGAAACTGGCCCTGTACCAGTTCAACGCCTGCCCCTTCTGCATCAGGGTGCGCAAGGAAATGGCCCGCCTGGCACTGCCCATCGAGCTGCGGGAAGCCCAGAACAACCCGGACAACCGCAAGGACCTGGAAGCCGGTGGCGGGCGCATCAAGGTCCCCTGCCTGCGCATCGAGCACGAAGACGGCAGCCAGGAATGGCTGTACGAGTCCGACAGCATCAAGTCCTGGCTGCAGCAGCGTTTCGAGGCCAGCCCACAAAGCGCCTGATACGCCGGGCGCTATGGCAGGGGCTGGAGTCACTGAGACCCTCAGCCCCTCAGCCCCTCCGATGGAGTCCTGACACCCTTGGGAGCCCACTGATTACCACAGGGTCTCCACCCTGTCGTTGCCCAGTAAATTTCTGTCGGCCGTAACCAGTGGCGCATTGTGAATGACGGCGGTGGCGGCGATTCGCCGGTCCGCCGGATCTTTGCTCATGTCGTTGCCAAAGCGGGTGGAGAGTTCGGCGATTACGGGGGAAACCGGGACCACCGAGACATTCCGTGACTGAAGGGACAGGGTGACGAAGTGGGCCGCAGTGGTATCGATCTCAATCCGCACGTCAGCTCTGCCGTGACTGCTGATTGCGCCACAATGTGGCGTAGGGGCCGTTGGCCGCCATCAGGGTCTCGTGGCTGCCCTGTTCCACAATGCGCCCCTCATCCAGCACCAGTATGCGGTCCGCGTCGCGGATGGTGGACAGGCGGTGGGCGATCACCAGTGTGGTGCGCTGGCGGGCCACCTCGTTCAGTGCGCCGAGAACCGCCCGCTCCGAGGCGGAGTCCAGTGACGAGGTGGCCTCGTCCAGCAGCAGTATGGCCGGGTCCTTGAGGATTACACGGGCAATGGCAATGCGCTGCTTCTCACCACCGGACACCTTCAGCCCCCGCTCACCCACCGGCGTGTCCATGCCCTGTGGCAGAGAGGCAATAAACCCGTCCAGATGGGCCATCCGGGCGGCCCGGCGTACGGCCTCGTCACTGGCCCCGGGGCACCCGTAGGCGATGTTGTTGTAGAGGCTGTCATTGAACAGCACCGTGTCCTGTGGCACCACGCCGATGGCCGCCCGCAGGCTGTCCTGCTGCAGATCCCGCACATCCTGCCCGTCCACCCGCAAACTGCCCCGCTCCACATCGTAGAACCGGAACAGCAGCCGCCCCAGGGTGGACTTGCCGGCGCCGCTGGCCCCCACCACCGCCACCTTGTGCCCCGCCGGCACGGTAAAGCTCACCCCCCGCAGTATGGGCCGCTGCCCGTCGTAGCTGAAGTGAATGTCCTTGAACACCAGCTCACCGCCACGCACCTGCAGCGGGCGGGCGTCCGGGGCATCCACCACCGCCGGCGGCTGCTCCAGCAGCAGGAACATGCGCTCCACATTCACCAGCGCCTGGCGGATCTCCCGGTAGACAAATCCCAGCGCGTTGAGCGGCACAAACATCTGGATCATGAAGGCATTGATCATGGTGAAATCACCCAGGGAGAGATCCCCCGCGGCCACACCCCGCACCGCCATGGCCATGATCAGGATCATGGTCAGTGAGATAATCAGCGACTGGCCGCTGTTGAGCGTGGCCAGCGACAGGCGGTTCTTGAGGCGGGCGTTCTCCCACTCCACCAGATCCCCGTCGTAGCGCTGCGCCTCGAACCCCTCGTTGCCGAAGTACTTCACCGTCTCGAAGTTGATCAGGCTGTCCACCGCCCGGGAGTTGGACTGGTTGTCCCGGGCATTGGCCTCCCGCACAAAGCGCGTGCGCCACTCCGTCACCTTCACGGAAAAGATCACATAAACCACCACCGCCCCCACCACCACCAGCGCAAAGCTGGCATCCAGCGTCACCAGCAGTATCAGCGCCACCAGCACCAGCTCCAGGATGGTGGGAATGATATTGAACAGGGTAAAACGCAGCAGAAAACTGATGCCGTTGGTGCCCCGCTCAATATCCCGGGCCAGCCCCCCGGTGTGCTTGGACAGGTGAAACCCCAGATCCAGCCGGTGCAGATGCCGGAACACCCGCAGTGAGGCCCGCCGCATGGCCCGCTCCGCCACCCGGGCAAAAACCGCATCCCGCAGCTCGCTGAACAGGGTGGAACCAAAACGCAGCAGCCCATAGGCCACCACCAGCAGCAACGGAATCGCCAGCAGCATCTCCCCCTGGTCCCGGTGGGTTTCCAGGTAATCCACAATCCACTTCAGCAGCACCGGCGTCGCCACCGTGGCCAGCTTCGCGGCCACCAGCAAAACCACCGCCAACAGGGCCCGCCCCCGGAACTCCGTCAGATAAGGCCAGAGACCATGGATCACCTTCCAGTCCGGGCTGTGATCGGCGGGGTAGTCGTTGTCGGCGTATGGGCGCAAGGTGAGTTCCTGATGGGTTTTGGGTGAAAGGAATGAGGCATTCCGGAGCTGAGTGTTCCGGTGATGGGGACAGATTGTAGCGGGGGTTGGAGGGGATTTCTTGTTGGGTGGGGGATTGAGTTGGCATACGGTTAAAGACGGGGTGGGGGCACAGAGAGCCACGACCGTACAGGGAGACTGGTATCTCCCAATATCCAGTAAAAGCGACGGCATATATGGATATCCGGGGAATACTCGGTCAGAGTGACTGGATATTGGGAATATGCGATTGAAGTGATGGTTTTTTCGGAGTAGTGGGATCGGGTGAGGATTGCCGGTGTCGGATGTTGAGGGTTTTATATCTCTTTGAGCCTTCCCGAGGGCGCTTTAAGCCCGTGCCTATAGACCTCTGTGACGTAGAATAAACTGTTATGACCTATTGGGGAAATAAATGAAGTTCGTTATGGTCGCGTGGGCTATATGCATTCTGGGGGCTATGCCAGCGTTAAATCAGTAGTGATACCGAAGCTGGGCGAGAAGCAAGGCGTCATCCGTTACTTTGTAAACCATTCGGTGCTCATCGTTGATTCGCCGCGCCCAGTAACCGGCGAGGCTGTGTTTGAGAGGCTCGGGCTTACCGACACCTGCAAACGGTTCTCGCTTGGTTTCCTTGATCAGCTTATTGATTCGGTTAAGGATCTTTTTGTCAGTTTTCTGCCAGTACAGAGAGTCTTCCCAGGCGTTCTCGGAGAAGATGAGTTTCATTCAAGAAGTTCCTTTTCCTGACCACCGCCTTGCTCCAGCTCGGCAACGGATTCCAGCAAACGACGGGCGTTTTTTGGTGCGCGCAGGAGGTAGGCGGTCTCTTGCAACGCCTCGTAGTCCTCAAGGGAGATCATCACCACTGACTGTGATTTGCTGCGGGTGATGATCACAGGAGAATGGTCTTCACAGACCTGCTCCATGGTTTTTGCTAGATTGGTTCTGGCGGCTGTGTAGCTAATGGCATCCATAAGGCTGCTCCTGTACGGGATGTTGTTCATGTTCACAATGCCGTACAACTAAAGATTTAACAATCGGCTGCACAGCGACCGATTTTCCGCCGCTTGGCGGCTACAAACCGGCGCGTGAGCCGGGCGTTAGGCCACTGAATCAGGGGATTACCTTACGTCAGCGAAAAGATCTGCCGCCGCGCAAACTTGATGTGCAAATAACATGCGCATATTATGGACGCATCGTTCCGCATGAGGGCTGAACCATGCAAGCTGCTGAAGTTGCCAAATCCACCCGAAAGCCAACGAACCTATCGCTGGATAGTGCTCTTCTCAAAGAGGCAAAAGGCCTGGGAATCAATGTCTCACGGTCCGCAGAGGCGGGGATCGCGGAGGCTGTGAAACTGCATAAGCAGGAGAAGTGGCTGAAAGAAAATGCCAGAGCCCTGGCAAGTTCGAACGCTTACGTTGAGGCTAATGGTTTGCCTCTCGCACGGCACCGGAAGTTCTGATGGCCCGTTTCGATATCTTCGAAAATGATGGTGGGGCCGGCTATCTGCTGGACGTTCAGTCAGACCTTCTCAGCGGCTTGAACACCCGAGTTGTCGTCCCGCTGTTGCCAAAATCCTCAGCGCCCTTCCCTGCCCAGCGGCTAAATCCTGTATTTAGCATTGAGGATCAGGAGCTAGTAATGGCCACTCAGTACATGGCTGCTGTACCCGAAGGCGAATTGCGTTCTGGCGTTTGTAGCCTTGCTGAGCAGCAGGATGAAATCTCCGCGGCGTTGGACATGCTGTTTTTGGGCTTTTGATGCACAAAGCCACAATCATCAGAAGCGTGTCGCAGTTGCCGGACGAGGCTAGTTACGCAACGTCTTTTTCATTGCGGCTTCGCCTCCATTCCAAAAACCGCATGTGCTGAGCAGTATTGCACGAGTAGGGACTGATGAATTTTGAGATTGGCCGATCAGAAGATTTCGTGATTGAGCACTGTGACTCCTGTTCAGTGCCTGGCTACTTGATCGTCACCCCCTTAGCTGCGGTCCAATCGCTGGATGCTTTGCCCAGTCAATCGGTTGAGAACCTTGGCCCTCTGTTGGCCAACGTTACCAGGCTGGTGAAAGAAACCGTGAATCCCTTGCGCATCTACTGCGCTCAGTTTGGGGAAGAGCAGTCTCAACTGCATTTTCATATTTTCCCAAGAGGCGTGGCTCTGACGGAGGAATACCTGGAGGACTTTCCTCACCATGCTTCACAAATTCGAGGTCCTATTGTTTTGGATTGGGCCAGGGATCATTACCGTTGTTCCAGAGAAGCTGCGTTTGAAACAGTTGCGGACGTTATTGGTCCGTTGCGTGAGTCTTGGACCGTGCAACAAAGCCATTAAGTCTGTTCCGGACCGATTGACCTGCCCCCAACAGGGGCAAGTATTCGAATCAGCGCTTGTTCCTGGCCAATGTGCCGGCTCACGAAGTCATTCGGGTCATTCTTGAATGATATTCAAGAGTGATAAGGTTGTTTCTTGAATGCTATACAAGAAAATTCTACCCGGAGAGCCGCACCATGGAAACACTGAGATACAGCCCCGAGGACCTTACTTGCGATAGTGAACGAACAGGGTTTTATTCCAGAGGTACCTGGTGCGCCGCCACACTCCACCGACCTGTGAGTGACCGCCGGGAATCCATGCCAGCCATTCTGATGGTCCATGGATGGGGAGGTGTCCAGGACTCACTGACGGTGTCGTTTTACGAAGAGTTCACCCGGGCCGGGTATGTGGTGATGACCTTTGATTACCGCGGTTGGGGGGACAGTGCCGGGCTTCCGCGGCAAATCATTTCTGCCCGCCAGCGTCTGTGGGACGCCGAGGCCGCCCTGGCTTTTCTGAAGTCCCGGCCGGGCGTTGATCCCGACCGGATCGTGGTTTGGGGGTCTTCGTTCGGAGGAGGCCATGCAGTCGATCTGGCTGCGGATCACCCGGAGCTGGCCGGGGTGATCGCCCAGGTTCCCATGCTGGATGGCATGGCGGCGGTGCAGGCAGTGCCACCGGTGCGTTTGATGCGGTTCGCCCTCTGGGGGCTGGTCGATTGGATGAAACCGGGACGGCCGCACTATATTCCGGTTGTCAGTGCGCCCGGGGTCTTTTCCTCAATGGATCGGGATGATGCGAACAAGGCGCTGCAACTGGCGGAGCGCAGTCTCGGGCGCAAGTACGACAACCGTGTTGCTGCCCGCTCGTTGCTGACAATGGCCCCCTACCGTCCTCTCAAGCGATTGAAGGATATCAAAGTCCCGGCCCTGATACTGGGAGCGACCGACGATACGGTTGCCCCTTTTATCGAGTCGGTTATCCGCAGGGTGAATAACTCCCACATCAGGGTGGCAACGGTGAAAGCAAACCACTTTGAACCCTACTTTGAACCCGTCTTCAGCGAAGTCATAAGCTGCGAGCTGGATTTCCTGAAGAGCCTTGAATGTTTAAAGAACTCGGACGCCCCGTGTCTGAGCCCAAGGGCCGATTGATGTGTGCATAACAGGCCTGTCGAGTTCAACGCACTAACGTCCGCCGGTGCGCTCTGGCGTCAGGGCTGGTCGTAGTGCCCTCCAATGGCGAAAATATAAATGGCCTTGTCGTCGAACCGGTATATGAGCCTGTCCTTCTGTGAGATGCGTCTTGACCAGAGGCCTGATAAGTTGTGTTTGAGTGGCTCAGGTTTGCCCATACCAGTGGATGGGTCTTCCGAGCGGAGCATTTCTTTCAGCAGTTTGCAGAGTGCTTTGTGCAGCCTCTTGTCGGTCTCGCGCATCTTTTCATAGGCTTCCCAGGTGCCGCCCTCAAATACCAGTGATCTCATTCATCTGCTCATCATCAGGTGTGTATCCCTGGCCACGGCTGTGGGTGTCGAGGGAGGCCGCAATCTGTTGCATCAGGTCCTGGTTCTGAAGCACATACAGGGTTTCCTGCTCCCTTTCCCAGTCCTCAGCACTCATAACCACGAAAGCCTCACCAGCACGACGCGTCACCTTCAGGGGTTCGTGTTTGCTAATGACTTGCTCTACAACGCTTTTCAGGTTGTCCCTGAATTTGTTGACACTGATTATGTCCATGACTTCACCATTGTGTACGGAAACTCCGTACAACTATACCGCGCTAGCCCTAGCCAGGCCAAGCACTGCGACAGCTTTTCCGTTACGGCCTCGCCTCCACTCGAGTGCTGCCCGTGTTGGCAGCGTTAACCCTTCCAGTGCGACGGCTGTCGTTCACATTAGCCGCAAGCCAAGCCTTGATCAGCGACTGATAGGGCATATCCCGCTTGTTGGCTTCAATTTTGATCCGATCAAGCAGGGGTTCTGGCAGCCGGAGTGAGATCGTCCTGGTTGAGGGTTTCAGCTTCGGTAACGAGGGTGACTTGGCCTGACTCCAGTCCAGGTAGTCGGCGGAATCATGGGTTTCCCAGAACTCCCGCTCTTCTGCTTCGGTTTTGAATTCAGGTATCTTTTTTTGTTGGCTCATAAACAGCCCTCTCTTTACGGTGCATGTCGCGAGCGGAAATCACGCGAATCAGTGTACCGTTCTGGCTCAGTGTGAACGTGATGTGGAGTAATCTTTCCTCATCGGTTTTACCAAGCGCATGAAAACGGGCCTCAATCTGGCTGTGTCTGGCGTCCTCCAGCACCAGAAGCGGCTCATTAAAGAATATTTCTTCCGCTTCGGACTGGTTTACGCCGTGTTTCTCCGCTTTTTTTCGGGAGTTACCCTGGTCCCAGTCAAAGCCAGTAACTTGTGCCCAATTGACCATAAAAGTACATTATCAGCATATACGAAGGCGCCAACAGGTGGTCACCAGTGCAGGTAAGGCGACGCCCTTCCCATCGCGCCTTCGGCTCTGTTCCGGGGGCGCGCATTATGCAAGCAGAACAACAAACCGGAGAGTGCTCCCATGAAAACCGTCAACCCCACCCGCAAAGCCATTTCCGATGTCCTGTCCGCGACACCCAAAGGCCAGCCTGTGGTGATGCTCAACCTGCTGAAGTTTCGTGGCCAGGCTGAATACGAGGACCGGCGGACCGGTGTCAGCGGCGCCGAGGCTTACCGGGAATACGGGCGTGGTGCGATCCGCTGCATTTATAAGGCCGGGGGTGAGCTGGTCTGGTCGGGTCAGCCCACCGGGACCCTGATTGGGCCCGAGGAGGAGTCATGGGATGAGGTGTTGCTGGTGCGCTACCCCTCGCTGGAGGCTTTCCTGGCGATGGTGGAGAGCCCCGATTACAAGGCCATCGTTCACCACCGCACGGCGGCGGTGGAGGATTCCAGGCTGGTGCCCACGCTGGAGTCGTGACCGGAGTGGGGCAGGCCGGGACCCGTGACTCTGGCCCCTCTGGTCCGGAATAGCTCCGCGAGCTACTTGATAAACCGCAGTGTCATACGGTCACTCTCGCCGATTTCCAGATAGCGCTCACGGTCCTTCTCCCCCAGTCGCAGGGTCGGTGGCAGGGTCCAGACGCCTTCGGGGTGGTCGCGGGTGTCGTCTGGGTTGGCGTTGATCTCGGAGCGGGCGTCCAGGCGCAGTCCGGCGCTTTCCGCCAGTTCGATGACTGTGTCCTCATGGACGTAGCCGTTGCGGACCTCGGACTCAGGGGGCATGTCGTCGCCGGCGCGGTGCTGAACCACGCCCAGCACGCCACCGGGTTTGAGCGCCCGGGCCATGGCGGCAAAGGCCTCTTCGGCCACGCCGTTGCGAATCCAGTTGTGTACGCTGCGGAAGGTCAGTACCCGGTCGGCGGATTCCGGTGGGGCGATCTCCGTGTGTTCCGGTGGCGCCAGGACGGTGATCTTGACCTGGTCATAGACGTCGGGGTGCGCGGCCAGTTTGTCGCGGTAGTCCGCCAGCATGCGGCGGTAAAAATCCACTTCGCTGTCGGGTGAGAAGTGCGCGGCGTACAGCTGGCCTTCTTCCCGCAGTACCGGCGCCAGCACTTGCGTGTACCAGCCGCTGCCGGGCAGTATCTCCACCACCGTCATGTCATGGCGCAGCCCGAAAAAGGCCAGTGTCTCTTTGGGGTGACGGTACTGATCCCGCGCCTTGTTGCGCTCACTGCGATGCTCGCCGGCCAGGGCCTGCTCCAGTTTCTCGGCCGTGGGCTCATGCATGTCCGGGGTGTCGTTCTCCCCATGGGCATAACCGGCCATCAGCACCGCTAAGGCTGCCGTCACTGCAAATGCCATCTTCCGCGTCATACCAAACTCCTTATGGGGCCTGATCGGGCCTGCCCCGGCGATGTGGTTTGTGTCTGGACCGGATCATTGTCACACCAGAGTCTACTACGACGCCAGCCGCAGTACAGGACCAAGGGGTCCGTATGGTAACCCGCTGCGAGGCCAAAAGAGCCGCTCCCCTCTGTTGCCGGCCACGGAAGGGTTCAGACAGTCGCTGATCAGAGGGTTTTGCTGACCAGGGCGGCCTGGTTGCTGATGTTCTCGTTGTAGTCCACGGCCTGGATGGTGAAGAACCATTCGCCGGCTTCCAGGTCCTCAATGCGGTGTTCCATGTCGAGGGTGCCATCGGACGGGACCGTCACCGCGAGGTCCAGGAGCTCCCGGGTTGTGCCGTAGCGGATCCGGTACTCCTTGATGTCAGCGGGATAGAGGCTTTCACCATTATTGCGGTGGCTGGGAGCCTGCCAGCTGAGAAGGGCCACGTTTTCCACGGCAGTGGATCCATCGTCCTGCTCTCCATCCTTCCTGGAGCTGTCGTTTCTTTGTTCATCGGCTTTGGGGTTTCTGTTGTTTTGCGTGCTCACTGTGGTGTCGGCGCTTTGTCCGTCGCCGTCCAGTGTTGAGCGGCTTCCGCTATCGATACATCCGGACAGAATGAATGGGGCGCTCAGGAGGAGCCAGAGCCATTGGCGTGGTGAGGTTTGGGTGTCATACAGCATGATTTAGCACCGATTGGTTGACAGTGTCGGTACCATGCTAGCTCTTGAGATTGTTAAATCGTGTTTAATGCCGCTTTGTTTTGCGTCCTTGAGCGGCGGTGTGTTGTGGGGTGTTACACCGTCGCTTCAGGGGGAGGCCGTGGCTTGGGCCTGAGGCCCGCTCGTGGGAATACCCAGGCGGGACACGAGCTAACGCCCCAGGGCCCAGCTTTCCCGGGCCAGTTGCATGGCCAGGTTGACTTCATTGGCCGGAATAGTGCCCGGCTCTCCCTTTTCGAGGGGGTCGAAGTGGAATAAATACAGTCGCGAGACGAACTCGGCCACCGGCAGCGAGGCCTCACCGTAGAGTTCGCCGTGGCCATGGGTGGAGGTGACAATGCCCTGGCCCCAGTTCTGCCCGCTGTCGTTGTTGGGGTTGAAAAAGTACACCCGCATGGCCTCGTCACTGTCCAGGGCCAGCCGCTGGATGGTGATGGCATGCCAGCCGAGAAAGCGGGTGGCGCTGTCGGTCACCGCGATGCCGGCCGGTTGCGGGTTGATGACGGGGATGTTGCCGTTGTAATAGGGGTGATAAGCGGCATAGAAGTCGCGGACAAACCCTTCGAAGTCTTTCAGGCCACCGGTGAACACGTCCACGGCGATGCGGAATCCGTGGCCCACATGGTCGCCGTGGAATTCGGCGTTGACCCACTTGTGGGGGTCTTCACCGCGCCCGGCGCTGCGCCGGCCCATTTCAAAATAGATGCGGTCCAGGTGCGGCACGGTCAGCAGTGACACCGCGTCCACATCCACCGGAGGCTCGCTGGCCAGGCCGGTCCCCAGGTCCCGTGAGGAGATGCTCACGCCCTCAAAGCGCATGACCACCTCGTCGTCCCGGGCCGCCCAGGCCAGCATCCGCAGCAGTTCCGCCGGCATGTTGTACGCCCACATGGACAGGGCACGGGTGGACTGGCAGGTGGGATAATTGCCCTGCCCCACCCCCAGCGGTCGTCCGAGTACATTCAGTACGTCGGCGAGCAGGAAACATTGCGGGGAACGGCGGCTGCCAAAGACGGCCGCAATCTTCTCAGCGGCCGCGTCGCAGAGGGGCAGCCGTATCTGACGCCACAGGGAAGGGGCCACGGCAGGCACGTACAGGATACCCCGTTCGAGCATCATGGCCAGGCCATAGGCACACTGGCTGGTCTCGGGAAACAGGGCCTCATCCATCAGGGCATTGATCAGTGCCGGGTAGCAGTGAAAGGCGTCTGCCCCGGTGTGGCTCAGGCCCAGGGCCGTGGGGATCAGCGCGTTCCAGCGGCCACGCAGGTAGCGAATGAACACCGGCATATACGCCGAGACCAGGCCGGTACTGTGCATGGCCTGGGCAAAGGCGATGGCCTCCTGCAGCAGGGTGGCGTCGTCCATCTCCGCCAGTCTTTCGGCATAGACATCCAGGCCGGGGTCTTCACGGCAACCCTCACTGGGACTGAACACGGCGCGGGTCAGTTGCAGGGCGTCTTCGCTCACCTCGCCACCCAGTGCGTCGGGCTTTTCCAGACAGACGGAAATCTGCGTCACCATCTGTTTGACACCCTCCACCTGGACCGGGCGCTGCGCCAGAATCCGCCAGACTTCCGCCACCAGATGTTCCAGCAGGTTCTCGTAACCCAGGTGCCGCAGCAGGTAATGGTGCAGGTTCTGGACGGCGTAACCGAGTCTGTCCGGCCGCAGCCGGTCGCTCTCCTGCAGGTCGCTGACCACCAGGTCCAGGTTCATGGCCAGGACCTGAGCCAGAAAGTGGTGGGCGTGTTCCGCCGAGATGGAGGGGTGGCTGTAGTCGCCTTTGGCCACCGCCAGCAGACGAATCTGGCTCAGGCTTTCCACCAGGGTTGCAGTCGCTTCCCCGTGGCGCACCGTGCGTACCGCCAGTGAGGGGACCAGGGTCTGGGGATAGTCCCAGTCGCTGCCGCCAAAGAACCCGGCGGCCTCAATGGCTGGCACGCGCTGGTAGAGTGCGTCCAGCCCTTCAGGGCTGAACATCAGGGCCTGTGCCGCCTCGATCACCTCGAATACCGGCGATACGCCTTCCACGGCGTTGCGTTCGGCAAGGCGGTGGATGGCTGCGTCGAGTATCTTTACGGGTTCTCCTGGCGCGCCGTTGTTGCGGCCTTCGGATTCGTCTTTGGCTCCATACATAATACCCGATACTGTGGCTGTCCCCGGGGTATGTCAATTGGGCTCCGGCATGGGCTTCTGATTGCGCACCTGTCGGAAAAACTTACTCTCTCTTCTTCCGCCGGCAATGCATGCGCCAACCGAATGATTCAATGGCATTAATTATCCTGGCTTGTGACTTGCATCACATTTTTCTGCTGGAAAGTGCGAGGGCTGTCTGCCTCAGATGGCTTATTCAATGGAATGGAAGGAGTATTGATAATGGAACGGAACATTTATAGCCCTGACAGTAAGCATCAATATCGCGTTGTAGCCGATGTTTTTCGCAAAAGGTGCATTGCCCTTTTCCTGGGGCTCTGTCTTTTTGGCGTGTTCCCTCTTGGGGTTTCTGCACAGGGTTTCGACGCAGAGGAGTTTTCCTGTCGGGCCAGTGCCCTGCGGGTGGACCTGGTTGAGGCCGAGCCATTGATAGCCAACGATCAATCGGTCCCCTGTGCCGATGATGGGGCGGCCCTGCTCCCTCCCACCACCCTGGATATGGGGGTCGTAGTGGCGGGCGGGCTGCTTTCAACCGAGACGGAATTCGGTGAGGGTCCGGGGCCGGGCTCGGTGGCGATTGGAACCAGCTTCACCGCGGACGTGCAAATCATCAACATTCTGGAGTTGCTGGATGAAACCCTCGTCGAGGCCACTGTCCTGCACTCCCAGGCGAGTGTGGCAGCGACTCAGGCAGGCTCATGCGAGCTTCATAGCAGCTCCTTTGTCGGTTCCGCCAGTGTGCAGGGTGAGCCGGTCGAGGTGGATGGAAACTTTGTCGAAATCCCATTGGGTCCCCTGGGGACACTGTTCCTGAATCACACCGAGACAGAGGACCGCAACGGGGACGGCATAGCAGACAAGGTGACACAGCGGGCCCTGTTTCTGCAGTCGGAGCTGCTCGGGGACGTGGCTGTCAGCGAGGCGAGCGCCGACTTCGAGAACGTAACGGCCTGTGACATGGGACCACCGGAAGACGCAGCGGACCAGAAGGGCTTCATGACCGGTGGTGGCCGGTTCGCCGACGAATCCGGCGACCGGGTCACCCATGGTTTCCGTCTCGAGTGTGATACCGGTGATGGCCCGAACCGGCTCCAGGTGAACTGGGGCGCCGGCAATTCCTTCCATCTAGAGGAGCTGACCGCCGCCGCCTGCACGGACGATCCCGAGAGTGAGCCTGCCCCGCCGGCCGCTGCGTTCGACACCTATGAAGGCGAAGGTGTGGGAAGACTGAGAGTCGGAGACCACCGTCAGATGGGCACTGCGAAGTGGACGCTCACCGATGCCGGCGAGCCTGGCGTGGGGTACGACAGCGCCGCTCTCACCATCCGGGATGAAAACGACAATGTTGTCCTGCAGGCGCCTGGCAACACCCTGAAGGGGGGTAACCACCAGGCGCACTCAGTGCGGGAGAAAGACAATAACGAGGATAACTGATCGCCATTGAGCGTGTTTGCGGCCCCGACAGCGCTGGTTGCCATGACTGACGCTGTCGGGGTCCGACCCATCGACTGATCGACCTGTGACGTCGGCATTGTTTGATTCCATACCCCATCATCCCCCTGTTGCTGTCCCACTGATGTGTGTGCAACGGCTCACAAAGGGGAGTCGTCATTCCCCGGAGCTGAACCCGGACTTGGCAACGCCATTAACGGTGCCCTTATTTTCGGCCAATGCGAATCAACGCGGCTGAAAGTACGCTGACTCTGACCCCATTGGTCGATTGGTCACCCAACAATAACAAGGAACTCAGAATGAAATCTTTCAGCAATAAGGTGGCTGCGATAACAGGCGCGGCTTCGGGCATGGGTCGCACCCTGGCGATGGAGCTTGCTCGTCGCGGCTGTCACCTGGCGCTCAGCGATGTCAACGAAGAGGATCTCAAAGAAACGGCGCGGCTCGCCTCCCAGAGCGGGGATGTGACAGTGACCACCGCCAGGGTCAATGTGGCCGACCGGGAGGCGGTGTCCGCATGGGCGGAGCAGGTGGTGGCTGACCACGGGAAGGTGAACCTGGTCTTCAATAACGCCGGTGTGGCGCTGGGGGCCACGCTTGAGCACGTCAAGCCGGAAGACTTTCTGTGGATCATGGACATCAATTTCTGGGGCGTGGTGTGGGGGACTCAGGCGTTTCTGCCCCATCTGAAGGCCACAGGTGAAGGCCACATCATCAACACCTCAAGCCTGTTCGGCCTGATCTCGTTGCCCACCCAGGGCACCTACAACAGTTCCAAATTCGCGGTACGCGGCTATACCGAGGCGCTGCGTCAGGAGCTGGATATGGCGCAATCCGGAGTCAGCGCCACCTGTGTGCACCCCGGCGGCATCCGAACCAACATCGCCCTGGCAGCGCGACTCGACGAGAAACTCACCGAGACCATGGGCACCGACGCCGAAGAGGCGCGCAAGCGCTTCGACCGACTGCTCAATGCCACCTCCGCTGAAAGCGCGGCCATGCAGATCCTGAAGGCCGTGGAGAAAAACAGGCGCCGCGTGCTGGTGGGCTACGACGCCAAAGTGCTCGACAAAGTGGTGCGACTGCTCGGCTCCTGGTATCAACCCCTCACCACCTACTTTACCAAGCGCAACATGAAGGTCCGTTAGAGTCGGTCGCGATGGTCAAAGACATATCGCCCCGGGGCCACCTTCAGGGCCGGGTAGGCCGTGTTGCCCAGTGTTTGCGGTGCGGTATGCTGGCGCCCGGAGCGCTTCGCCAGCCATGGGTGCCAGCAGGGCCACCAGCTGCTGTTTTCAGACACACGGGGCCAATGGTGGATTGATTTTTCTGGATCAGTTACCCGGATCCAGGGAAGGGAAAACAGTGCCTGCTCCGGGTGTTCCGCCTGCACCGACAGACCGCTCGAATGACCAGAACATGAAACACAGCCAGGTCATGCACTGATGCGGCGTGTGCAATTTACTGGGGAACTCCAGGGGCCTTTACCACCCGGAAACCCTCCTTATAACAATTAACGCTGTTTCGTGATCCGGTCTATCAATTTGAATGAACTTTGTATCGCACTGTTCCTTAACCCGGATGAAAGGGCATTAACGCGCTTTGATAAATAGGAGCGGTTAGCCGGTTCAAAGAGGACGGTATCACCCTGCCGAATAATGCCAGGCTTGATCACTGACATGTTCACCCCGAGGTGACGCTGGGTGTGTGCTTCCAGGGTCCTTAGCACTTTCGCATCTTTCTTTAGGGTGACTTGTGGTTGGGCGGGCATGGAGCAGCGCACCGTTCGCGAAACGACTTTTAACACGGTTTCACCGATATACAGCTGGCCATCCACCCATTGAAATTCATCAAAAGCAAAAGCCTCTGTGCCGGTATCGATGAGCAGGTTGGGCCGGAAGCGCTCGACCCGGAAATCCCCGTCGGGTTCCAGTTGTTTTAATTTTTTCAGGGAGCTGTTGGTCAGCAAATGCAGCGGGTAGACGTCGTGGTACCTGCCCAGTGGGGTTGCGAAAACAGCAAGCTCCATCATGAAGCGCCAGGATACTGAGGACATGTCCGGCATTTCTTTGGTGGCGAACTGTTTTTTCATCGCTGCAGCGCCTGCGGGCACCTTTAAGCGGTAGTGCTTCAGGTGGGTTTTTGGTTGCAGGGGCCAGAGGCTCACGGGTCGGCCAACAGCGGCACTTAACGCCTTATTGATCGCGCTATCGGCGCTATTGACCAGGCTGCCATCCGGTAACTGGATGGTGACCGGGGGGACTTTGCCCGGGCGGGGTTCTTCGTCGTAGGTGGCTTTGAATGTAAGGAGTTTTGGCAGTTTCCGGACGGTACTGAGTTCGCCAATGGATTCATCCCGAAGCGCCCAGTTGCGGTCACCCAGCATTCCCTCTTTCTGTATCAGGGTTTCTTCTACCCGGGCTCCCTCCATGGATTTCACCGGATAGCGCCATAACTCACTGACCTTGCCTACCTCAATCATGTGATTCTCACTCGTTATATGGCTTTTTCAGGCTGCATTTTTCATGGCGGTTACACGTTTTTCCCGTCATCAATAACTGGTTAGTATCGGCAATGGAGCTGGGGGTTTCCAGCTCCGGGGATTGCAAGGAGGCCGACCGGGATTATTGGCTCGGGACTTCTGCCTTGACGCCGTCTTTGTCTTCGAACTTCAGGGTCAGGCTTTCTTTTTGCGCGGGCGCTTGGTTCACTGTGTTGCTGACACCGCCGCTTCCCTTGCGGAGTAGTGATTCCACGATGCGCTCAGGTGAAAGAGTAGGCGCTTTTATCCGGGAGGGTATCGGATTATTTGAGATGCGCGAAAATAAATGGCTCCCACAACTCAAGAGAACCGCTATGCAGGCAATTGTAACCCGACGCCAGGGGCTGAAAGCCCGGCTGGCGCTTCAGGAAGTGGCGGCACCCGGTGAGCCAGGGCCGAAAGATGTACGGGTGCAGGTGCAGGCCGCCTCTGTGAATCCCAAGGACTGGAAACTGAACGTCCCACTGGCCCGGGTGACCCAACCGGTGCTGGGCAAGCGCCAGCGGCCCCTGTTTGGGGATGATCTGGCGGGCACGGTGGTGGCGGTGGGTGACCGGGTAACCGGCCTGGCCATTGGCGACGCCGTTTATGGCATGGACATGCGCCTGCGCACGGCCTCCCTGGCCCAGCAGACGCTGATTCACCACCAGTGTGTGGCCCATAAGCCGGCGTCCCTGTCCTTTACCCAAGCCGCCGCCATGCCCCTGGCTGGCCTGACCGCGTTGCAGGGGCTGCGCAAGGGCCGGGTGAAAGCCGGCAGCCGGGTGCTGATTATTGGCGCCTCCGGTGGCGTTGGCCACTTTGCGGTGCAGATTGCCAAGACCCTGGGGGCCCATGTCACTGCGGTTTGCAGTACCCGCAACCTGGGGTTTGTGCAGGCATTGGGGGCAGATGCGAGCATTGATTACACGGCGGGTGATTACCGCCAGAGCGCCGGTCCCTTTGATCTGGTGTTTGATGTCACCTCCTTTGAATCCCCCCGCAGCTGCGCCGCCATGCTGGCCCCTGGCGGCTGGTTTATTTCCACCGGGGGTGATGCTTTCTCCATGCTGGCCACACCGCTCTATCGCCTGAGCGGCAAAAACGCCGCCAGCCTGGTGGTGAAGCCCTGGCGGCAGGATCTGGAAGCGCTGACAGCGCTGGTGGAGGCGGGCTCACTCCGTCCGGTGATCGACAGTGAATTTGCCGTTGCCGATAGCGAGCAGGCCTACCAACGCAGTCGCAGCGGCCGTTGCCGTGGCAAGGTGGTGATACGGGTCGCCTCTGACCCCCATGAGGGGGTTAGCGGATCAGGGCAGCCCCTGGAACACCACTCGATGGCCGAAGACGGCTTCGAATAATGTATCACCCGCCCTGTGGCGCACTGCGCAGCAGGGCCACCACCTGCTCAATGGTGCGCCATGGCGCGCGCCGGTGATTCATCAGGCCGTCGGGAAAAACAGCGCCTGCAGTTTCTGCCCCGGGCTGTCGGCGCGCATCATGGACTCCCCCACCAGGAAGGCGTGGATGTCATTGTCCCGCATGCGCCGCACGTCTTCCGGGGTGTGGATGCCGCTTTCGGTGACAATCAGCCGGTCTTCCGGCACCGCCTTGCTGAGTGCCAGTGTGGTTTCCAGTGAGACCTCGAAGCTGTGCAGGTCCCGGTTGTTGATGCCCAGCAGGGGGCTGTCCACGGACAGGGCCGCTTCCAGTTCCTCGCCATTGTGCACCTCCAGCAGCACATCCATGCCCAGCTCACGGGCCAGGCCGTTGAGGTGCTGCATCTGGGTGCGGGTGAGGCAGGCGGCGATCAGCAGTACGCAGTCGGCGCCGGCGATGCGGCTCTCGTAAATCTGGTAGTCGTCCACCATGAAATCCTTGCGGATCACCGGCAGCGAGCAGGCGCCACGGGCGGCAATGAGGTCCGCCTCGCTGCCCTGGAAGAAGTCGTGGTCCGTGAGCACGGACAGGCAGGTGGCGCCTCCTCGCTGGTAGTCCTCTGCGATGGCCGCCGGGTGGAAGGGGTCACGGAGCACGCCCTTGCTGGGTGAGGCTTGCTTGATCTCGGCGATCACGGCCGGTTCCCCACGGGCCACCCGTGCCTGCATGGCGGCGGCGAAGCCACGGGTGTCGGGCTGGTCCTGTGCCTCGGCGCGGCATTCGTCCGGTGGCAGCTGGGCCTTGCGCTGGTCCAGCTCCTGCCATTTGCGCTCGACAATGCGGCGCAGGATTGTGGGGGTCTGTTCGCTCATGGGTGTGCAATCCGGGTCATGGGTCAGTCCAGGCAGCGGGTGAAATCCGCCAGCTCCTGCATCTTGGCGCTGGCCAGTCCGGAGCCGATGGCGTCGGCGGCCATGGACACGCCGTCCTTAAGGTTGCCGGCCAGGTCGGCGGCGTAGATGGCGGCGCCGGCGTTCAGTGCAATCAGGTCACGGGCCTTCTCGGTGCGGGGCTCATGGCCTCGGCCCAGTGCCTCGCGGATCAGCGCCAGCGACTCCGCCGCGCTGGTGACGGTCAGCCCCGAGAGGGACTGTGAGGGCACGCCCAGCTCCTCGGGGGTGATGTCGTATTCGTGCACTTCGCCGTTTTTCAGCTCCGCCACATGGGTGCGCCCCGCCAGGCTGATCTCGTCCAGCCCGTCGTCGCTGTGCACCACCAGGATGTGCTCCGAGCCGAGGCGCTTGAGCACCTCCGCCATGGGCCGGCACAGGGCGCTGTTGAAGACGCCGATCAGCTGATGGCGCACGCCCGCCGGGTTGGTCATGGGGCCCAGTATGTTGAACAGGGTGCGCAGGCCCAGCTCCTTGCGCGGGCCTATGGCGTGCTTCATGGCGCTGTGGTGGGCCGGTGCGAACATGAAGCCCACGCCGATCTGCTCCACGGCACGGGCCACGTCCGCCGGTGTGATGTCCAGCCGGATGCCCGCCGCCTCCAGCAGGTCGGCGCTGCCGCTGCTGGAGGAGACGGAGCGGTTGCCGTGCTTGGCCACATGGCCACCGGCGGCGGCCACCACAAAGGCGGCGGCGGTGGAGACATTGAACAGGTTGGCGCCGTCACCGCCGGTGCCGACAATGTCCACCAGTGGGTGGGCGTTGGCGCTCACCGGCGTGACCAGCTCGCGCATGACCATGGTGGCGCCGGTGATCTCGTCGACGCTCTCGCTCTTCATGCGCAGTGCCACCAGAAAGGCGCCGATCTGGGCGTCCGTGGCCTCGCCGTTCATGACGAGGCGCATCACGGACTGCATCTGCTCGGTGCTCAGGTCCAGTCGCTCCACGAGCCGGGCCAGTGCGGCTTTCATATCCATAACCTGTCCTTCGCTGTCTTGTTATCGGTCAGTGGCCGGCGCCATCAGGCGCTGCGGGCCGGCTTTTCCGGCATCGGCGTCTGCAGGAAGTTCTTCAGCAGATCATGGCCCTGTCGGGTCATGATGGACTCCGGGTGAAACTGCACTCCTTCCACCGCCAGATGCCGGTGGCGCAGTCCCATGATCTCTTCCAGCTCCCCCGAGTCTGTCTCGGTCCAGGCGGTCATCTCAAGCACCTCCGGCAGTGCCGTCTTGTCCACCACCAGCGAGTGGTAGCGGGTGGCCTGGAAGGGCTGGTCCAGACCATGGAATACCCCCTGGTTGCGGTGGTGGATGGGGGAGGTCTTGCCGTGCATCACCTGCCCGGCGCGGATCACTCGGCCGCCAAACACCTGCCCGATGCACTGGTGCCCCAGGCAGACCCCCAGCAGTGGCACCCGCCCCGCGAAGTGGCGCACCACGTCCATGGAGATGCCCGCCTGGTCCGGTGAGCAGGGGCCCGGTGAGATGACAATCCGCTCCGGGTTCATGGCCTCAATGTCCGCCACACTCAGTGCGTCATTGCGCCGCACCACCACCTCGGCCCCCAGTTCGCCGAAGTACTGCACCAGGTTGTAGGTGAAGGAATCGTAGTTATCGATCATCAGCAGCATGTCATTGTCCCCCGCCGTCAGTATAACTGTCATGGAAGTCCCGCAGGGCCATGTCCGCCGCCCGGAAGATGGCGCGGCCCTTGTTCTTGGTTTCCTTCCACTCAAGGCGGGGCACCGAGTCCGCCACCACGCCGGCGCCGGCCTGGATATGCAGTGTCTGGTCCTTGATCACGGCGGTGCGGATGGCGATGGCAGTGTCCATCTTGCCGGTCCATGAGAGGTAGCCCACGGCGCCGCCGTAGACGCCGCGCTTGACCGGCTCCAGCTCGTCGAGAATCTCCATGGCGCGGATCTTGGGGGCACCACTGAGAGTGCCGGCGGGCAGTGTGGCCCTCAGCACGTCCATGGGGGTCAGGTCGCAGCGCAGCTGTCCGCTGACGTTGGAGACGATGTGCATGACGTGGGAGTAGCGTTCCACGGCCATCTTGTCCGTGACCTTCACCGAGCCGGTGTCGCACACGCGGCCGATGTCATTGCGCCCCAGGTCGATCAGCATCAGGTGCTCCGCCAGCTCCTTGGGGTCCGCCAGCAGCTCCGCCTCCAGTGCCTGGTCCTGTTCCCGGCTGGCGCCGCGCTTGCGGGTGCCGGCCAGTGGGCGCACCGTGACTTCGTTGTCCTCCACACGGGCGAGTATCTCCGGTGAGGAGCCGACGATGTGGAAGTCCCCCAGGTTGAGAAAATACATGTAGGGGGAGGGGTTGAGTGTGCGCAGTGCCCGGTACAGGTTCAGTGGCGGCGCGGCGAAGGGCACGGACATGCGCTGTGAGAGCACCGTCTGCATCACGTCACCGTCCAGTACGTACTCGCGGATCTTCTCCACCGCCGTCTCGAAATCCGTCTGGCTCAGTCCGGAGTGGAAGTCCTCCTCACGGATGGGCGGGTGCGCCTCTGGGCTGGCGGGACCACTGGCCTTCTTCCGGCGCAGGTCCCTCTCCAGTTCATCCAGCCGGGCCAGTGCCTGGTTGTAGGCATCGGGACGTGCCGGGTCGGTCTGCACGATCAGGCTGAGCTTGCCCCTCAGGTTGTCGAACACCACCACCTCGTCGGAGAGCATCAGCAGAATGTCCGGGGTGTCCAGGGGGTCGTCCGGGGGGGCCTTGCCCGCCAGTCGCGGCTCGATGTAGCGCACGGTGTCGTAGCCGAAATAGCCCACCAGTCCGCCGTTGAAGCGGGGCAGCTCCGGCAGGTCCGGTGAGCGGTAACGGTTCTGGAAGGCCTCGATAAAGGCCAGGGGGTCCGTCTCGTCGCTTTCGTGGAGCACCTGCTGGTCCCGCTCGTGGACCACACGGTGGCCAGTCACACGCAGCCGCTCACGGGCCGGCAGCCCGATAATGGAGTAACGGCCCCATTTCTCGCCCCCCTGGACGGACTCCAGCAGGTAGGAGTAGGGGCCATCGGCCAGCTTGAGGTAGGTGCTCAGCGGTGTATCGAGATCGGCGAAGACCTCCCGATAAACGGGGATACGGTTGTAGCCTTCACCGGCATAGGCGGCAAACTGTTCGGGGTTCATAAGAAGTTCCTGAAAAAAGCATGGGCAAAGGGGGCTGCCTGGCGCACACCCGGAATCAGAGGCAATGCATTACCATCGCCAGCGCGGATTTGCCCAGCGCGCAGGGTGCACGATTGCAGTGGCTTTTTTCAGTCCGGTGGTCACACCCGGTCTCCTTGTGATTCCGGTTGGGAAAGCGTGTTGATTGAACTGCAAAGATTACCTAAGGCCCCGGGTCGACGCAACACGGGGTGACTGACAGGGGCCTTGAAGAAGAGCCGGTGGCGGGTCACAGCAGTTCGGTGAGTGAGTCCACCACATGATCCGGCCCCAGCAAGGCCACGGGCGTGCCCTGGCTGTAGCCGTAGGTCACCGCCGCCACCGGCAGGCCCAGTGCCCGGGCGGCGTCCATATCGGCCCTGGAGTCGCCCACCATCAGGGCCTTTTCCGTGGCAATGCCCAGTTGCCGCAATGCCTCCCGCAAGGGTGCCGGGTCGGGCTTGCGCACCGGCTCACCGTCACTGTCCGTGAGGGTGTCGCCGCTGATCACGGCCTCAAAGTCCCCCTCGATGCCCATGGCCTTCAGCAGTGGCCCGGTAAACTCGGCGGGTTTGTTGGTCACCACCGCCAGATGGCTGCCACGGGCCTTGGCTTCCCTGAGAAACGCCGCCACCCCCGGATACAGCTTGCTGCTGTGGCCATTGCAACGCCGGTAGGCGGTAAAAAAGGCCTCTCGGGCCTGCTGGAAGAGTGCCTCGCTGTGGGGTGTCTGGGGGCCGTCGTTGCCATCGGCTTGCGGGTCGCCGGTGCCCGCCAGGGCCCGCTCGATCAGCTTCCGGGCGCCGTTACCCACCCAGAGTCGCACACGGTCGACCCCCGCCGCAGGCCTTCCCAGTGCGGTGAGCATGGTGTCCACCGCCATGGCAAGGTCCGGCGCGCTGTCCACCAGGGTGCCGTCCAGGTCCAGCAGTATGGCGTCAGGCCAGGGGTTGAGGCTCATACACTGCGTGCCAGTGCAATCTGCTCGCGCATCTCACGGATCACCTGCTGGTAGTCCGGTGCGTTGAAGATGGCGGAGCCGGCCACAAAGGTGTCGGCGCCGGCCGCGGCGATTTCGCGGATGTTGTTGCTCTTGACACCCCCGTCCACTTCCAGGCGGATGGGCAGGCCGCTCTGGTCGATTCTCTGCCGGGTCTGGCGCAGCTTCTCCAGTGTGGAGTGGATAAAGGACTGGCCACCAAAGCCCGGGTTCACGGACATCAGCAGTACCATGTCCAGCTTGTCCATGACATGGTTCAGGTAATGCAGAGGCGTGGCCGGGTTGAACACCAGACCCGCCTGGCAGCCGCCGTCGCGGATCAGCTGCAATGAGCGGTCAATATGGGCGGAGGCTTCCGGGTGGAAGGTGATGGAGCTGGCGCCGGCGTCGATAAACTGGCGGATCAGGTCGTCCACCGGCTGCACCATCAGGTGCACATCGATGGGGGCGGTGACGCCGTGCTTGCGCAGTGCCGCACAGACCATGGGGCCGATGGTCAGGTTGGGCACGTAGTGATTGTCCATGACATCAAAGTGCACCCAGTCGGCACCGGCGGCCAGCACCTGGTCCACCTCCTCACCGAGGCAGGCGAAATTGGCGGAGAGAATGGACGGAGCAATCAGGGCCTGATTCATGGAGATTCCTGTGGTTACGCGTAAAGGGGCTATAGTTTACCGGAAGCGGGGGGCTGACCAAAGCCACCTCAAACGACTCTGGAGAACAGCGATGTGGAGAAGAGCCCGGCCAGGCTGGGGACTGGTGTGCCTGCTGGCCCTGTTGTGGCTGACGCCGTTGCCGGCCCAGGAAGAGGACCCGGCACAACCGGACGGCGAGGCGGCACAGGAGGAGCCCGAGGGGCCCCGTCTGGTGCTGGTCACCGGCAACAGGGACCAGGCACTGAAGGCGCGTTTCCCGGAACAGGTGGTGATGCTCGACAGCGGCGAGGGCCGGTTTGCCGCACTGGAGCTGAGGGAGACCACGGCCTCCCGACAGGGGGCGGCACTGATTGTGGCGGATACCGGGCAGTCGCCGGATGCCACACTGGTGCAGGCACTGCGCCAGCATCTGCCGGATGGGGGCTGGCGCACACTGGCCATGGGGCTGCCGCCCATGGGGGTGACGTCCGTTCCCGAGCGTGTCTTTGCCGCCGGTGGGGTGCCCGCCGGGCAGGAGGAGGGCGCGCGGGAGGAGGATGGGCAGGAAGAGAATGGTCAGGACCAGGACGGCAACAAGGGTCAGGCCGGGCAGGAGGCACAGGAAGACACAGCCGCCAGGGGGCTGACACTGGAGATGTCGGGGGATCTCCCCCGGCAGGGCGATGCCATGGAGGTCTTTCAGGGGCAGTCACTGGCCCGTGTGGCGGCGGGTGTGGTGCATCTGCGCCAGGCCGGTTACAACAATGTGGTGCTGATCGGCGTGGGGGCCGGCGCGGATACCGTGGCCCGCTTCGTGCGGCAGAACCCACGCCAGCTGCCGGAGGGTGGCCTTGGCATGGTGTGGCTGGCGGCTCGGTTCCAGGCGCCACTGGACCGGGATCTGGAGGCGCTGTTCGGCACCGGCTGGGACCTGCCGGTGCTGGACCTGGTGGACTCGCGGCAGCCCTCCGGTGACGGCGAGCGCCGCCGTAACGATGCCAGGCGTGGCGAGTTCGCCAACTACCACCAGCAGACCATGCCACTGAGCGGTGTGGACAACCCCGCCAGCCAGAAGCGCATCGCCCACCGGGTGCGGGCCTGGCTGAAAAAGCACCGGGTGGGCAGGGAGCTGTGATGCTCCCCCGGACGGGACACTAGCGACGGCTGCGCCTTGGCTGCTCGGCGTCCGGGTGGCGGTGGCAGACAATTTCCCAGGCTTTCTGCAGCTGTTCCAGCTTCTGCCGGGCCTGCTGCTGTTCGCTGGCGGGCAGGTGCTGGGCCCGGTCCGGATGGTAGCGCCCCCGCAGGCGGCGGTAATTCTGGCGCAGGCTCAGCAGGGAATCCGAGGGCTGGCCGCCGAGCACGTCGCAGGCATGGCTGTAGCCACTCACCGGCGGTACTACACCGACACTGGGGCGGGTGATCCAGACCTTGCCCTGGTAACTGGTCAGTATGCGCCTGGCCGCCGCCGGCGGCAGCCCCATCTGGTTCAGTGCGCTCTGTGCGCGGCTCACCCGGGCCGGCGAGGCGGGCCCCTCCTGGTGACACAGGTGCCCCAGTGCCAGTGCCAGCCGCAATGCCGTGCCGGGCCAGCGCGGCGTCAGCCAGCGCAGCCACAGGGGGTTTTTGGGGCGGTCAAGGTCCTTGCCCTGCTGGAAACGGCGGATCATGCGGCGCCGCTGACGGGTCGACAGGGCCATGGAGCGCATCAGGCTCTGTGCGTACTGGATATCCAGCTCGGTGACGCGCCCGTCCGCCTTGGCCACAAAGCCCATCAGCCGGAACAGCTGCGGGCGCCCCCAGAAGGGCAGCCCGGTGCGCTCCAGCACCCGCACGCCGTGGTGGCCGCAGGCCTCCAGCTCCCGCAGCAGCTCAGGCAGCTCCCGGGGCAGTTGTGGCTGATGGCGTGTTTCCGGCCTTTCCTGTCCGCCTTGCTTCATGGTGGTCCCGCCTCTGTCATGACGGCTGTGCTCCCTGGCGCAGCTGCCGGTCCAGTGCCTCAAGGCGCTCCGGCGTGCCGATATCCTGCCACTGCCCCGGGTGGTATAGCCCCTGCACCTGCCCCTGGGACATGGCCGCTTTCAGCACCGGCGCCAGGCGGTTCTCTCTGGCCGGCGCCTGCTCGATCAGGTGGCGGTGCAGCAGGCTGATGCCAGCAAAGGTCTTTTTGTCCGGCCCGCTGGCGTGCACCTGCCCCCGGGAGTCCCGTTGAAAGTCCCCCTCCGGGTGCTGTGGCGGGTTGTCCACCAGCACCAGTCGCGCCAGGCACTGTTGCGGGTCCGGCAGTGGCCAGAGGCGGCTGAAATCAAAGTCGCTCCAGATATCGCCGTTGACCACCAGTATCCAGTCGCCCTGGTTCAGCAGTGGCAGTGCATGGCGCAGCCCGCCCAGTGTTTCCAGTGGCTCAGGCTCACGGGAGTAGCGGATGGCCACGCGGTACTGGCGGCCATCCCCCAGTGTCTGTTCGATCTTCTCACCCAGCCAGGCGGTATTGATGACCAGATCCCGTATGCCCGATTCGGCCAGCCGGTGAATCTGGTGCACGATCAGCGGCTGGCCGCCAACGCACAGAAGCGGCTTGGGGGTGGTCAGTGTCAGCGGTCGCATGCGTTCACCGCGACCGGCGGCCAGTATCAGTGTGTTCATGAGGGGCTGCCGCCGAGCTGTTCCAGTGCCGGGCAGACCCGGGCCTCGAGCCAGTCGCCGAAGGGGCGCAGTGCGGACTGGCGCTGGCTGGCTTCCACCAGGTACTGCACGGTGTTGGGCACATCCGACAGGTAGCGGACCTTGCCATCACGCCGTGCCAGCCGGGCAAAAATGCCGGCGGCCTTGAGGTGGCGCTGCATGCCCATCAGCTCAAACCACTGGGTAAAGGTGGCGTTGTCGGCATTATGCAGGCCCTGTGCCTGGCTGCGCTGGCGGTAATCCTCCATCCAGCGCGCCACCGACTCCCGGGGCCAGCGCACGTAACAGTCCTTGAGCAGTGACACCAGGTCGTAGGTGACCGGGCCGACCACCGCGTCCTGGAAGTCGATAATGCCGGGGCTGTGGCCCTCGGTGACCAGCAGGTTGCGTGAGTGATAGTCCCGGTGCACCGTGGCCGCCGGCTGGGCCATGGCGGACTCCCGCAACCGGGCAAAGGTGGTGTCCAGAAGGGCCTGCTCCTGTGGGGAAAGGGTCAGCCCCAGCTGCTCTTTCAGGAGCCAGTCCGGGAACAGCTGCATTTCCCGCTCCAGCAGGGCCGCGTCATAGGGGGGCAGTGGCAGGTCCTGAGGCAGTGTCTGTATGCGCACCAGTGCGTCCATGGCGCTGTCATAGAGCGGCTCCGCCAGTGCCGGGTCCGGCTTGCCCTGGTCGTTCAGAAACGCCTGGCCAAAGAGCCGGTCGCCGAGGTCCTCCAGCAGCAGGAACCCCTGCTGCCGGTCCTCTGCCATGACCTCCGGCACATGCAGCCCCTGCTGGTGCCAGTGACGGGCAATGGCCACAAAGGGGCCGCAGTCCTCTTTCTCCGGCGGCGCGTCCATGACCATCCAGGAGCGTGACGACCCGGAACGGGTCAGGCGGGCCCGGAAATAACGCCGGAAGCTGGCGTCTCCGGCCACCGGCTCCAGGCTGTCGGGGGCGGCGGGCAGGACCTGGCTGAGCCACTGGGTCAGGCTCCGGTAACGGTTGTCCATAAAATCCTCGGGTTGCATGGGCGTCCGGGAGGGCTCCCTCACCGGTGGCTGATATTCTGCATCAGGGCCCGGGTCTATGCCAGGGATTGCCGTTGTGCCCTTGAGGCCCTGTTCCGTGACGGAATCACGGGCCCGCCCGCATGAGTCGTTAACAAGGCAGAACGCGACGTGTAAACTGTCTCCCCTCTGAGCAGCGGCCCCGTTACCCGCCGCTTCCCGGGCCGTCAAGGGGATAGCATCTGTGCCGATGGGTTCTGTAAAAGCATCAAGCCGGTGGCTGGGTCTGTCCCTGACGGCACTGCTGTCGGTGCCGCTTCAGGCGGAGCCCCCCAGTGCGGCGGACATGGACTGGCGGCCAATGGGTGCCCTGGAAGGGGATCTCCGTGAGCGGACTCCGGCCTACTGTGGCGGCACCTACCAGGCGCCGGCCATGATCCCGCCGGTGACCCCCGAAGCCGGGGCGGTGTTTATCACCAGTGACAGTGCCCGTTACCGCTTTGAGGAATCACTGTCCATGAGCGGCGATGTGCGCATCGCCCGTGGCCCTTTCCAGGCCCGCAGCGACAATGCCGAATACGACCAGCAGAGTGGCATTGCCCACCTCAGGGGGTCGGTCAGCAGCCGTGGCGAGGGCTTCCTGCTGACCGGGGACTCCGCCGTTTTTGATGCCGAGAGCGGTGATATGCGCCTCAACACCGCCAGCTTCCTGCTCCATGAGTCCCATATGCGCGGCCAGGCCCAGTCGCTGCAGCGCAGTGGCGATGAGGCCATGCGCATCAACGGGGCCTATCTCACCACCTGCCAGCCGGGCAACAACGACTGGTCGCTGGTGGCCTCGCGGGTCAACCTGGACCAGGAGGCGGGGTTTGGCACCGCCCGCCATGTACGTCTTCAGGTGCGGGACGTGCCGGTGTTCTACGTGCCCTGGATGAGCTTCCCCATTGATGACCGCCGCCGCAGCGGCCTTCTTTACCCTTCGTTTGGCTCGTCCAGCGCCGATGCCGGGATCTTTTTTGCCCAGCCCTATTACTTCAACCTGGCACCCCACTACGACGCCACCTTCACCCCACAGTACATTCACCGCCGGGGCCTGTTCAGTGAGCTGGAAGGGCGTTACCTGAGCCGCTGGGGTCAGACCGACCTCGGGGTGGGGTTTATCAACAGTGATAATGACTTCAGTGAGGAGTTCCCCGGTGAGGATGGCCGTCGCTGGGGGCTGAGCCTCAACAGCAAGGCACGCTGGAACCGGAACTGGCACTCCGAGCTGGATTACAATGCGGTCAGTGACCGGGACTATCTCACCGACCTGAACCGGAGCCTGAACCTGGACCGCACCACTCACCTGCCACGCAGCGCCGTCACCCGCTACAGCGGCGAGGGGCTGAGCGCCACCGGCACGGTGCGGGATTTCCAGACACTGGACCGGGCCATCGCCCGGCAAGACCGCCCCTACGCCCAGTTGCCGGCACTGTCACTGGATGCCTATGGCGAGGCGGGTGGCCTGGATTGGCGCAGCAGGGGGCAGTATGTCTATTTCTGGCGGGATAACACGGGCCTGCAGGGCCGCGATCGGGCACTGGGCAACCGGCTGCGTCTGCAGCCTTCCGTGTCCGCCGGCCACAGCGGGCTGGCGGGTTTTGTGCGCAGTTCCGTGATGCTTGATCATAGCCAGTACCTGCTGGAAGATAGTCCACAGCCGGGGCGGTTCAGCCGCAGCGTGCCCTTTGTGGACCTGGACACGGGGCTGTTTTTTGAGCGGGACCTGACACTGGGTGACCGGTTTTTCATCCAGACGCTGGAACCAAGACTGTATTATGTATACTCCCCCTTCCGGGAGCAGGAGTCGATTCCGCTGTTTGACACCTCGGTGACCTCCTTCAATTTTTCCCAGCTTTTCGCCCGTGACCGTTTTACCGGCGGCGACCGGGTGGGCGACAACAACCGTCTGACCACGGCCGTCACCAGCCGTTTCCGGGATGAGCTGGGCCTTGAGCGGGCCCGTTTCAGCCTCGGCCAGCAGTACCTTTTTGAGGAACAGCGGGTGTCCATCAACGGCCGAGGCCTTGCGGACAGGGGAGTGTCGCCACTGGCCGGTGAGGCCATGCTGCGTCCACTGGACAACCTCAGCCTGTCCGTGGCCGGCCAGTGGGATGTGGAGGAGGAGCGCACCCTTCAGGGGCGCAGCCAGCTGAATTACCACAGCGAGGATTTCAGAACCGTGGCCAGTATGGGGCATACCTATGACGCCACCGCCAGGGAGCCGCTGGAACAAAGTGACATCGGCCTTGTCCTTCCGGTCAGTGAACGCACCCGCCTGATCGGTCGCTGGGTCTACGACATGGAGCTTGAGGGCACCGCCGGCACACTGGCGGGGCTGGAATTCACCAGTTGCTGCTGGAGCCTGCAGCTGGTGGCGCAGTCCTTCCGTACCCGGGACGATGGCCTGGACCGGCGCGTCCTGTTCCAGATCCAGCTGCGGGGTCTGGGCGGCGGCGGCAGCGCCGCGGCCAGTGTGGCCGAGGCCATTCCCGGGTTTGAACAGCACGAGCCCTGGCCACAGCCAGGCAGCAGCCGCACCCGTCAGGGGCGACTGCCGTAACAGGATCCGCCAACACCGAGGTTTATATGGCACCTACCATGGCATCAACCATGACAGTCAGCACCACACACGGATTCCGGCAACGATGGGGCACCCTGCTGTCGCTGATGGTGCTGGCGCTGGTACTGGCCACCCCGGCCCAGGCCGAGCGCGAACCTCTGGACCGTGTGATCGCGGTGGTGGAGGAGGACGTGGTTCTGCAGTCGCAGCTGGAGAACCGGGTCCGCACCATTCGCTCGCGGCTCAAGGCCCAGGGGACGCGCATGCCGCCCCCGGGTGTGCTGGAGCAGCGCGTTCTGGAGCAGCTGATTACCGAGTCCTTGCAGCTGCAGATGGCGGAGCGGGTCGGCATGCGCATCAGTGACACCGAGCTGAACGACGCCATGCGCAGTATCGCCCGGCGTAATGAAATGAGCCTGCAGCAGTTCGAGCAGGCACTGGCCTCGGAAGGCCTGACCTTCCAGGAGGCGAGGGAGCAGATCCGCCGGGAAATGCTGGTCAGCCGCATACAGCAGCAACAGATCGGCCAGCGCATCCGGGTCACGGACCGGGAGGTGGACAATTACCTCAGCTCCGCCGCCGGCCGCGAGCGCTCCGGCGTGGAATATCTGCTGGGCCACATACTGGTGTCCGTCAGCAACTTCAACGACCGCGAAGAGGTCCAGGCCGCCGAAGCCAAGGCCGAGTCCATCCGCGAGCAACTGCTGGACGGGGCGGATTTCCGTGAAATGGCGGTGGCCGAATCCGATGGTCGCAACGCATTGCAGGGGGGCGAGCTGGGCTGGCGCCGTGCCGAGCAGCTGCCTTCACTGGCCGCCAGCGTGATTCCCCAGCTCTCGGTGCAGGAGCCCTCGGAAGTGCTCCAGAGCGGCAGTGGCTTCCACATTGTAACCCCCCTGGACCGTCGTGGCGGTGCCCAGCGTGAGGTGGAGCAGAGCCGGGTGCGTCATATCCTGCTGGCCTCACAGCCCGGGACGGACGACAGGGACCTGGAAACACTGGCCCGCGAGCTGAAGAAGCGCCTTGAGGAGGGCGCCTCCTTTGGCGAACTGGCCCGGGAATTCTCGGAAGATCCGGGCTCCGCCAACCAGGGTGGCCGCCTGGGATGGGTCAACCCCGGTGAAATGGTGTCCAGTTTTGAACAGGCGGTGGAAAACGCCCCGGTGGGCGAGATCGCCGGCCCGGTGCGCACCCAGTACGGCTGGCATCTGCTGCGGGTCGAGGAACGCCGGACCCGTGATATCGGCCAGGATGTCCAGCGCAGCGAGGCCCGCCAGACACTCCAGCAGCGTCAGTTCGAGCTGGAGCTGGAGAACTGGCTGACGGAAATCCGCGAGGAGGCCTATGTGGATGTGAAGGTGCCCATGGATTCACTGGGGATGACACCGTGAGTGGCAGCGCCATACTGATGCTGACCCCCGGTGAGCCCGCCGGGGTAGGGCCGGACCTGAGTCTGCAGTGGGCCATGGGCAAGCGCAACGCCGATGTGGTGGCGGTGGCGGACCGGCACATGCTGGCCGAGCGGGCCGCCCTGCTGGGGCTGGACTGCACACTGACGGACTGGCAGCCGGGGCAGGCCGTCAGCCGCAGTGGTGGTGAGCTGAGTGTCTGGCATCGGCCCTGTGAGGCACCGGTGGTGCCCGGCGAGCTGAACGCCGCCAACAGCGCCTACGTGCTGGCCACCCTGGAGAGGGCCACCCGGGCCTGCCAGGAGGGGCAGGCACAGGCACTGGTCACCGCTCCTGTGCACAAGGGCATCATCAACGAGGCGGGCATTGCCTTCAGTGGCCATACGGAATTCCTCCAGGCCCAGTGCGGTGTGGAGCGGGTGGTGATGATGCTGGCCACGGAAGGGCTGCGGGTGGCGCTGGTAACCACCCATCTGGCCCTCAAGGACGTGGCCGGTGCCATCACCGGCGAGCGAATCCGGCAGGTGGCCCGCATACTCCACCGGGACCTGAACCGGTTTTTCGCCATCACCCACCCCCGCATCCTGGTGGCCGGGCTCAACCCCCATGCCGGTGAGGGCGGGCACCTGGGGCGCGAGGAGCTGGATGTGATCATCCCGACTCTGGAGCAACTCCGTGGTGAAGGCCTTCGCCTGGAAGGTCCACTGCCGGCGGACACCCTGTTTACCCCCCACCATCTGGAAAACGCCGATGCGGTGCTGGCCATGTACCACGACCAGGGCCTTCCGGTGCTCAAGTACAAGGGCTTTGGCGCGGCGGTGAACATCACGCTGGGCCTGCCCATTATCCGCACTTCGGTGGACCATGGCACGGCACTGGATCTGGCGGGCACGGGGCGGGCCGACGGTGGCAGCCTCAATACCGCACTGGCCTATGCCTCACTGATGGTGCGCCGCAGGGCCCAGGCGGAGAAACGGGAATGAGCCGACAGGAGCCGCCGGTGCATCAGGCCCGCAAGCGCTTCGGCCAGAACTTCCTGCACGATGCGGGTGTGATCGATCGCATTGTCCGGGCCATCGGCCCCAAACCCGACGACAACCTGCTGGAAATCGGCCCCGGCATGGGAGCACTGACCGAGTCACTGCTGGTGAACAACCCTTCACTGACGGTGCTGGAACTGGACCGAGATCTGGTGCCGGGACTGCGTACCCAGTTTTTCAACTACCCGGAATTCACCGTTCTGCAGGGAGACGCGCTGCGTTTTGATTACGCCGAGCTGACCCGGGACAAGCCGCTTCGCATCGTCGGCAACCTCCCCTACAACATCTCCACCCCCCTGATCTTCCACCTGCTCAGCTACGCCGACCGCATCCACGACATGCACTTCATGCTGCAGAAGGAAGTGGTGCAGCGCATGGCCGCGGTGCCGGGGGACTCCCAGTGGGGGCGGCTGGCGGTGATGACCCAGTACCAGTGCCAGGTGCAGCCACTGTTTCCCGTGGGTTCCGGCGCCTTCCGCCCGGCGCCCAAGGTGGACTCGGCCATTGTCCGTCTGATGCCCTATGACACCCCGCCAATGCCGGCCATGGACCGGGATCTGCTGGCGAAGGTGGTGCGTACCGCCTTCAGTGCCCGTCGCAAGACACTGCGCAAGGCACTGGCGGTGCTGTTCAACGACCGGGACTGGCCGGAACTGGGCATAGACCCGGGGCTGAGGCCACAGAACCTGACCCTGGCGGACTTTGTTGCCATGGCCGACTATCTCTACCATAAACCACTGGAAAACAGAGCAAACGAGACCGGGAGCCCGCCATGACGGACTACGCCATCGGTGATATCCATGGCTGCTACGACAGCCTGAGGCGTCTGCTGGACAGCCTCCGGTTCGATCCGTCCAGTGACAACCTCTGGCTGGTGGGGGATATCATCAACCGTGGCCCGGATTCACTGCAGGCGCTGCGTTTTGTGCGGGATCTGGGGGAGTCCGCCGTCACGGTTCTGGGCAACCACGACCTGCACCTGCTGGCGGTGGCCAAGGGGGACCACAGCAGCCGTGGCAAGGACACCATGACCCCCATACTCGAGGCACCGGACCGGGATGAGCTGCTGCACTGGCTGCAACACCGGCCACTGGCCAGCTATGACCCGCAGCGGGATCTGCTGATGGTCCATGCCGGTGTGCCCCCTGTCTGGACAGTGCCACAGACGCTGAGCCTGGCCCGTGAGCTGGAGTCCGTGCTGCGAGGGGATCAGGCGGAGGCGTTTTTCAGGCAGATGTACGGCAACCAGCCGGACCGCTGGCAGGAAGGGCTCAGCGGCATTGAGCGCTGGCGTGTCATTACCAACTACCTCACGCGCATGCGTTTCGTGGCCCAGGACGGCACACTGGATCTGGACAGCAAGGTGGATCAGGCCCCGCCAGGCTACGCACCCTGGTTCCGCTACCCGAGGCGTGAGAGCACGGGGATCATTTTCGGCCACTGGGCGGCCCTGGAAGGCAAGGCGGACACACCCGGCATCCATGCGCTGGACACCGGCTGTGTCTACGGCGGCGCACTGACCGCACTGAACATGGACACGCTGCAATACCATCGCTGTGACTGCAGTGCCTGAGAAATCCCCGTCAGCACCGGGCCCTGTAACGGGCCTGTGCGGCACTGGCCACCTGGCCAGGTCCTTGAATCCGCACCGGATCGTCGCCATATTATCTGTCAGAGAGTCATGAATCCCCAGAACCCATTCCGAGGAATGCCCTGATGCAATTGCAGGTCAACGGTGAAACCCGTTCCATGCCAGACCGGCTGACGGTGGCGGGCCTGCTGGCGGAGCTGGCCTTTACCGGTCGTCGCGTGGCCGTGGAGGTCAATGAAACCATCGTGCCCCGCAGTCAGCACGAATCCCACCAGCTGCACCCGCAGGACCGGGTGGAGATCGTCCACGCCATTGGCGGCGGTTGAAAACCTCCGCCCAGGCATGTCATGAGAGACACTATGAGTACAGAACACCAGGATCCGCTGGTCATCGCCGGCCGTCATTATCAATCACGGCTGCTGGTGGGCACCGGCAAATACCGGGACCTGGAACAGGCCCGTGAGGCCATTGATGCCAGCGGTGCCGAGATCATCACTTTTGCCGTGCGCCGCAGCAATATCGGCCAGAACCCGGACGAACCCAACCTGCTGGACGCACTGCCGCCGGAGCAGTTCACCATGTTGCCCAACACCGCCGGCTGCTACAGCGCCCGTGATGCCATCCGCACCTGCCATCTGGCCCGTGAGCTGATGGACGGCCACAACCTGGTGAAGCTGGAAGTGCTGGGTGATGAGAAAACCCTGTACCCGGATGTCGGGGAAACCCTGATTGCCGCCGAGGCGCTGGTGAAGGACGGCTTTGAGGTCATGGTCTACACAAGCGATGACCCGCTGATCGCAAGGCGTCTGCAGGAGATCGGCTGTGTTGCCGTGATGCCACTGGGGGCCCCCATTGGTTCGGGGCTGGGCATCCAGAATCGCTACAATATCCGCATGATCGTGGAAAACGCCACCGTCCCCATTCTGGTGGATGCGGGTGTGGGGACGGCTTCGGACGCCACCGTGGCCATGGAACTGGGCTGCGACGGTGTACTGATGAACACCGCCATCGCCCAGGCGCGGGAACCGGTGCGTATGGCCCGTGCCATGCGCCTGGCCATTGAAAGTGGCCGTGAAGCTCTGCTTGCAGGACGTATGCCGAAAAAAGCCTATGCCAGCGCTTCCTCACCCATGGAGGGGCTTTTTTTCTAAAGATGACAATTTATTCATTTCTTAAAACCGGTTTATGGTCTGTTACGTATGAGCTGCCGTATGGTTAGTATCAAACCACAATAAGGAAGGGCAGCAGTGATGGCGGAAGGGCGTGTTAACCGACGTGAGATGATTCTCCAGACACTGGCCAAGTTGCTGGAAGAAGCACCGAATCAGCGTATTACCACGGCTGGACTGGCCAAACAGGTGGGCGTTACCGAGGCCGCCCTGTATCGCCACTTTCCCAGCAAACGCAAGATGTTTGACGGGTTGATCAATTTTGCCGAGGAGGCGGTGTTTGCCCGCTGCCCCCAGATCATGGAAACCGTGGCCGATCCCCGTGAGCGCTTGGCCCAGCTCAGTCATCTGCTGCTGGTCTTTGCCGAGCGCAATCCGGGCATTGTCCGGGTGCTCAACGGCTCCGCACTGAACGGCGAGGACGACCAGCTCCAGTCCCGTGCGGCGCACTTCTTCGAGCGCTTTGAAATGCAGCTGCGCCAGGTGCTGAAGCTGGGTGAACTGGAGCACAAGCTCGTTCCCTCCGGCAGCTACGGCCAGGGTGCCGCCTTTCTGATGACCCAGCTGGAAGGGCGCATACAGCGCTTTACCCGCTCCAACTTCAAGCACAAGCCCACTCAGGACTGGGACCGGACTTGGGGCCATGTGCTGGAGATGGTCTACAGTGAAACGGAAGTGGCCTGAAGCCGGCGCTTCACGGGCAGGAGGCGAGCAGCGACTGCATGGGGGCAAACAGTGCCGGTGTGCTGATCAGGATATCCTGCCCCCACAGATCCTCCGGGTAGCCTTCCGGTACCGGTGAGAAATGCCCGGCTCTGGCCCCCGCCTCCATGGCGATCAGCCGTGCCGCGGCAAAGTCCCAGGGGCTTACCGTCTCGTAATAACTGTCCAGACGCCCCGCCGCCACCCAGCAGATATCCAGTGCCGCCGAGCCATTCCTGCGTATGTCACGGCACTGGTGCAGTACCTTGTCCAGCCGGTCCAGCAGCGGTCGCAGGTTCTCCTTGCCGTAGGGAAAGCCCGTGGCCACCAGTGACTGTCGCAGTGACTGGCCACCGCTGGGGGCGATGGGCCGGTCATTGAGAAAAGCCCCCTCGCCACGACTGGCCCTGAACGTCTCCCCCTGAAAGGGCGCATGTACCACGCCGCACTGCACCCGGCCCTTTTCCGCATAGGCAATGGATACCGCCACTTGGCTGTGGCCGTAGGCGTAATTGACGGTGCCGTCGATGGGGTCGATGATCCACAGGGGCGTTTCCAGCTCACGGGCCTGGCGCAGATCCGGCATGGCCTCCTCGGAGAGGATGCGATGTTGCGGGAAGCGGGCGCGGATGGCGTCACCGATCAGCCGGTCGGCCTTGAGGTCCGCCTGGGTGACCAGCTCCTGGCCGTCCTTGTAGTCGTGTTCCAGCCCCCGGGCACGCTCCTCCACTATCAGTGCTCCCGCCTCCAGGGCGGTGTCCAGTGCAAACCGGGCAATGTCGTTCATGGTGTGTCCTGTCACAGGGTGTCCAGCCAGTGGCCCAGCGCGTCCAGTGCCTGTTCCAGGCGCGGACAGGCGCTGTGTATAAAGGCCTCGTCAATGTCCTGATCCTGATAGTCCGCCATGGCCAGGTCAAGGGCCTGCTGTCCGTCAAAGTCCACGAAGGCCATGCGGGTGCTCAGTGTGTCCGGCAGAAAGCCGAAATCGCTGGCCGGCAGCATGGCCACCCCGGTCTCCTCCAGCAGTGCCGTGGCCAGTGCGGCGCTGGTGCGGATATCCCGCTTTGCCAGTGCCTGCTGGTAGGCGCTGAAGTCCGGGAAGACATAAAAGCCCCCCTGTGGCGCGGCCAGATCCAGCCCCATGGCCGTGAGGCGGCGGTAGAAGTAATCCCCCAGTGCCGACAGGATGCGACGGCTGTGGTGGAGATAATCGCTGATGGCCTCACTGCCCTCGAAGGCACTGACGGCGGCGTACTGTATGGGGGCGCTGGTGGCGGTGAAGGTCTCACTGGCGATAATGGCCATGGCGTCCTGCAGTGGCCGCAGCTCCTCCGGGAAGACGCAGTAGCCCAGGCGCCAGCCACCGGCACCGCACCACTTGCTCAGTCCATTGCTGATAATGGTGCCTTCCGGGTAATAGCGGGCAATGGACTTGTGCTGGCCCTGGTAGTGCAGCTCGCTGTAGATCTCATCGGAGAGCAGCACCAGCTTGTACTTGCGGGCCACATTGGCAATGGCCAGAAGCTGCTCGTCGCTGTAGGTGCAGCCGGTGGGGTTGGAGGGGTAGTTGATGATCAGTATGCGCGGACGGGTCGGGTCGTCACGGCAGATAATGTCCAGCTCATCGGCGGTCAGCTGCCAGTTGTTGCGGGCATGGGTGGGCAGCCAGTGCACGGTGCGCCCGATGATACGCGCCTGTGGCGCGTAGCTGACCCAGCTGGGGCGGGGGATCAGCAGATCCCCGTAGAAGGCCAGCTGCAGCAGAAACAGCAGCTCCTTGGAGCCTGGCCCCACCAGTACATCCTCCGCACGGGCCTTCACCCCCTGGCTGCGGTTGCTGTAATCGGCAATGGCCTGGCGCAGTCTTTTCAGCCCCTTCACCGGCAGATAGTCCTTCTGCCAGGCATTGTCCCGCAGTGACTGCACCACGGAGGGAGGCACCGGAAAGGGGGACTGGCCCAGGCCCAGCTTGATGATCCGGCGCCCGGCGGCCATCAGTTCATTGCTGTGCTCATTGATGCGCAATGTGGCCGATGGCTGTATGCCCCGGACATTGAGGTTGATGGCGAAGTACTGGTTGCTGTGGATATCCATAAGGTCCCCTGACAAGGAATGGTCATACGCTGCGGTCAGTATAGAAAAGATGCCGGGCCCTGCCGGGATTGTCATGGGGTATAATGCCCGTCACAAGTGTTCCGAGGTCTCTTTTCATGCATCTGTTTTTCGGGCTGTTACTGACACTGCTGCTGTTTCTGCTGTTACGCCAGTGGCAGCAGGCCACGCCGGAGCAGCGTCGCCGTGGCCTTTTTTACGCAGTGGTGAGCGGTGTGGCGGTGCTGAGTCTGGTGCTGGTGGTGACAGGCCGCGTGCATTTTCTCGCCGGCCTGGTGATGGCCGCCTTGCCCTGGTTGCGTCGCGTGGCCTTTCTGCGCCGTCTGCGGGCCCTGTTCTCGGCCGGTGGTGGTGCTGCCAGTGCGGGTGAGCAGGCACGGGAGGCCCCGGTGGATGACGGCCCCATGACACTGGCCCAGGCCCGTGAGCTGCTGGGGGTGACGGCCACCGCCAGCCGTGAGGAGATCGTGATGGCACACCGCCGACTGATGCAGCGGGTGCATCCGGACCGTGGCGGCGACAACGCACTGGCGGCCCGTGCCAATGAGGCCAAGGCACTGCTGCTCCGCAGTTAGTGCCGGCTAGTCCAGCAGCTCCACCTGTATCTGCCAGCGACGGTCGCTGGCGGTTTCCGTGGAAATGACACGTCGCCCGTCGCTCTGGCGCCGGCTGCTTTCCTCACCCAGCGTTACCCACTCCCCCGGGCTCACACGGCGCAGTGTCACCACCGCCGCCGTCTCATGGCCCGGCATGCCCACCACCGGGTCGTTCCTGATGGCGGTGATCTGCAGTTCCACCTGCTGCTCGCTGAGCACATTGGGCTGTACCAGGAAGCCGCTGGTCAGGTCCACCTCCTCCAGAATGGCCGCCGGGTCGCGGCCACCGCGCACGGCCACCGGCACCCGGCGGATCTCACCGGAGCGGATGCTGGCCACCTGGCCGTCCTGCATGGTCAGGCTCTGCTCGCTCTGGCGCTGTGTGCTGTAGCTGCGGCTGTTGCTGTTCTCCTGGCCACCGCGCAACTCCCGCAGTCGGATACGCAGCTGCCTGGCCGGCACATCCAGTGTGTTCAGCAACTGGTCGATTTCCGCCAGCTGCTCCGCCTCGGCACGCACCATCAGTTTTTGCCCATCCGGCGAGAAGACAATGTCCTCTCCCTGATAGAGGGACTGAAGCTGGGGCAGCAACGAGGAGGCGCTGCGGTTTTCCAGCTCAAACACATGCACCTCGGGTTTGGCCATGGCGCTGGTCGCCATCAGCGTCACAAGCAGCAAGGCGGTCAGGCAGCTCAGGTTTAAGCGGTGAGTCATGGCATTGTCCATGTTCAGTGGGTCAGTGGTTATCATTGCCCCCGTACCCGGTTGTGTCCAGACTGGGCCAGAGTCATGGTGTCATCATAGCAAGGATCTATCAGTCGCATTGAAAATCCAAAGTCCTGACCCCACAACTGACGGAACCAATTCGTTATGCTGTCCGTAAGTCATGAATAAGTGCTGTTACTAAGCTGCCGGATTGATTAAATTCAGAATTCACAGCGAATAGAAGAGCATTCGACAAAGGAGAGTAGTCTATGTCCAAGAACATGATCGGCCTGGATACGGCCAAGACCCAGAGCCTGGCGGAAGGTCTCAATGACCTGTTGGCCAACTATCAGGTGTTTTACATGAACGTCCGTGGTTACCACTGGAACATCAAGGGTGACAAGTTCTTCGAGCTGCATGTGAAATTCGAGGAGCTGTACGACGACCTGTTGATGAAGATCGACGAAGTGGCCGAGCGCATTCTGACACTGGGTCACCGCCCCATGCACACCTACAGTGCCTACACCAACAAGTCGGCCATTCCCGAGCGTCAGGACGTCAGTGACGGCAACCAGTGTATGGAGTACATCCTCGAGAGCTTCACCACGATACTGGAGAAACAGCGCAAGCTGCTGCACGAGTCGGCAGAGGCGGATGACGAAGGTACCAACTCACTGATGAGTGATTATATCACCGAGCAGGAAAAGACGGTCTGGATGTACCGCAGCTTTCTTGGCAAATAACCCGCCAGGGCTATAATGACCGTCCACAATGCCCCCGCTTGCGGGGGCATTTTTTTGTCAGCCGGTCAGTGACAGGGCCGGCACATGCTCGTGCAGAAACCACCGCTGTGTGACCACCTTGCGGGTGAACCAGTGGGTGCGCATCAGCGCCGGCGCCAGATGGTTGCGGGCCCAGTCGGGGATGGCCAGGCCCTGCTCTCCGGGGTTGTGGCGACGGCCGAAGCGGGCCTGCAGCTGCTGCTCATAGGGGGCCAGTGTGCTGGCACTGTAATCGGAGCCTGAGGCCCTGGCGATCACACCGGCGGCCATCAGTGCCGACTCCACTGCCGGGCGTATGCCCTCACCGCTTTGCGTGTAGGCCAGGCCGGCGGCATCGCCGATGAGCATCACGCCGTCATCCAGCAGTGGCCTGGGGGCGTGGTCGTAGAGCAGGTAGGCGTGGCCCTGGAAGCGCCCTGGCATGTCCTCCGGGATGCGCCCGGCTTGCTGCATGTCCTGCACAAAGGCCTGCAGATGATCCCCCAGCCGGTGGTTGTCCTCACGGCCAAGGCCCACATTCAGGTAGTGCCCCTTGCGGAAGACCCAGGCGTAGCCCACCAGGTCCCGGCAGAACCACAGCTCCGGTGTGTCACCCCGCACCAGGCAGTCCCGTGCCTGCTCCGGTGTCATGGCAAACTCCACCTCCTTGGCCACCACGGCGGTTTCGTGGCGCCCTGGGCCTGCGCCGATACGGGCCGCCACGGGGCAGAAGTGCCCGCCGGCGCCGATCACCACGGGGGCCCGGTAGCGCTCATTGACCTGCCACAGGCCCTGATCGTCCCGCTCCATGGTGCGGAACTTCTCATTCAGTGCCAGAGTGGCACCACTGCGGCGCAACAGGTAATCGTCGAATTCGCAGCGACGGATGCCGTAGCTCACGGGCGTATCGCCATGGTCGTTCTCCACCGGCTTCTGCCCCATCATGCCGATGCGGAAGCGGTAGATGGGCTGCATTACCCGCTCACGGCTGTATTCGCCAGGGCTGATCTCAAGGGCCCTGAGTACCGCCGGTGTGACCCATCCGGCGCAGGTCTTGTCCCGCGGGAAGTCCTGTTTGTCCAGCACCAGCGCACGGCGCCCCTGGCGGGTGAGTGCCCAGGCCAGTGTGGAACCGGCAGGGCCGCCGCCGACAATAATGGCGTCATAGGTGTCCGTCATCAGAAATACTCCCGGGTGTTGGGGTCGAACAGTGGCTGGCGATGGCGTGGAATCCGGTTGTTCTCCGGGTGGGCCATCACCATCTGGAACAGCTGCAGGTTGCTGGTGCGGAATGCGGCAATGGAGCCGGCCAGATACAGCCGCCAGGCCCGCACAAAGTTCTCGTCGTGAAACTCACGCACCTGGTCGGCGCTGGCCTCGAAACGCTCCAGCCAGTGCTCCAGTGTGCTGGCGTAATGAAGACGGAGGTTTTCAATGTCCAGCACCGAGAAAGGGCCGGACTCGGCCAGTGCGGTGAGCTCCGTAATGCTGGGTGGGTAGGCCCCGGGGAAGATGCGCTTCTCGATCCAGGCATTGATCAGTGCCGGCTGGTTGCGGCCGATGGTGTGGATCAGTGCCAGCCCGTCACGGCTCAGGTGGCGCTTGATCAGTGCCGCCAGTGTGGGGTAGTTCTCGGTGCCCACATGCTCGAGCATGCCCACCGAGACAAAGGCGTCACACTCGCCACTGATATTGCGGTAATCGTCCAGCACATACTCCACCCGGTCCTGCAGCCCTTCACGGGCGGCCTGCTCCCTGGCGTAGCTGACCTGCTCCTGTGAGATGTTGAAGGCGCGCACCTTGACGCCGTATTCACGGGCCATGTAACGGGCCAGTCCGCCCCAGCCGCAGCCGGCCTCCACCACGCTCTGGCCGGGGCGCAGGTGGAGCTTGCGGCAGACCAGCTCCAGCTTGGCGCGCTGTGCCTGCTCCAGGGTCATGTCCGGGGATTCGTAATAGGCGCAGGTGTACTGCATGTGGTCACGGTCCAGCCACAGCTTGTAGAAATCGTTGCCCAGGTCGTAGTGGTGGTGGATATTGCTGCGGGCCTCTTTCAGGCCGGTGGCGCGGGGTTTCTGGTCTCGCCACAGCATCTGCAGCCATTTCGGAAGGCTGGCATGGGCCTTGTTGGTGCTGTGGTAGAGCGCGTACAGGAAATCCGGCAGGTGGCCGCTGATCTGTAGCCGGCCCGTGCTGTAGAGGTCGCCAAAGGCCAGGTTGGGCTTGCTCATCAGCTCGTACAGGGCCGCCCTGTCCGACACCCTGAGGGTGTAATGAACCGGACTGTTGTCCGGTCGGGCTTCCTCCCGGTCCCAGAGGTTCAGTGCCAGTGGCGGATTGCCCGCCAGTGAGAGGAATTTTTCCGCCATCCAGCGCTCCGGTGGCAGCGGGCTGCCGGCCGGTGTCTGTGGCTGGCTGCGGGGTAGGAATGGGTTGCTCCTGCTGGCTGCGATGCGGGAAACGCTCTCGTCGTGCGTCTCCCCTGACAGGCTCTGTCGGTTTTCCTTGATTGCCATGGCGAATCTCCCGAGTCGTCGTCCCTGATTCAGTATAGAAAGTAAACAGGTGCAATCACAACCGCCCCTGTCGTGTGAATGTCCGGAGAGGGGGAGTGGCCCCGCCAGGAGTCTGAATAAGACTGATTGGCATTTGCGTTAAGTGCGGCTTGGGGGCATACTGACCCATCAAGGGGAAGTGCCATTCCCGGCATCCTCAAAGGTTGATCAAGGCTCCACGTCTCACCCGTTCCTGGCAGGCAATCATGGCTTTAGCCGTCACCACAGAGCAGGCCCGTTTCAGGTCTCTGGCGCTGAGGATGCACCCCGCCCTGGAGGCGCTGGATCCGCCGCTGCCAGACCCCCGGGGCCCGGTGCATCCGTCGGCCGGTGGCCGGGGAAAGGCCCCATGGCTGATCCGAGCCGGTTGTGACAACCGGGACGCCATCAGCGCCCTGTATCAGCACTGGCAGCAAGCCTTTCCCCAGGCGGGCATGCCTTACTGGTCCGTGCGCTGCTGGACACTGCTGCACTGGCAGCCGGTGTTCCTGGCGGTGGCGGCGGTACATGGGGCCGGGCTGGTGCCGCCACTGACGGCGCTGAGCCAGAAGCTGGGCAGCGAGGGGGATTACAAGGGCATCGTGGCGGGCTATTACCTGCCGCCCCGGGGCTGGTCACGGCCATCGATCGGGCAGGCCGGTGCCATGCTGGAGAGGCTCTGCCAGGAGTTGCTGCAACAGCTCAACCAGGTCACCGCCATCAAGCCACTCAGCGCCAGGCGCCTGGTGGCGGACACACTGCTGCTGGCACTGTGTCGTCTGCCCCTGATCAGCACTGCCCTGACCACCCGACAGATACTGGCACTGTCCCGGCAATGGCTGGATGCCACCGGCCTGACCCAGCAGAGTGCCCTGGTGCCGGTTCGCCTCGAGTGCGGCCGTGAGGCACTGGTGCTGGACCGCAAGGGCTGTTGCATGGATTACCGCCGCCAGGGCGGCGAGATCTGTGCTTCCTGCCCCAGGCGCAAACGGCCGCAACGCCTGCAACTGCAAATGGAGGAACTGTCCCGTGCAACTGACACTGTCTGATATCCGGGTGCGCCACGGGCGCAATGAGATACTGCGGCTGGACCGGCTGCATCTCAGCGGTGATGAGCTGACGGTGGTGCTCGGCCACAACGGCTCCGGCAAGTCCACCCTGATGCAGCTGCTGGCCCGCCAGATCACACCACAGCAGGGCCAGGTGCGGCTCAATGACCGGCCTCTGGCGGATTACAGCCAGAAGTCACTGGCACGGCAACTGGCGTTTCTGCCACAGCAACTGCCACCGGCGGCGGGGCTGACCGTGCGCGAGCTGGTGCGCCTTGGGCGCTTCCCCTGGCGGGGACTGCTGCGTCCCTGGGGACGTGACGACCGGGTCATTGTAGAGAAGGCCATGGCCCAGACCGCCGTCACGCCCTATGCCGACCGCCTGGTGGACGAGCTCTCCGGTGGCGAGCGTCAGCGTGTGTGGATTGCCATGTTGCTGGCCCAGCAGTCTCCGCTGCTGTTGCTGGACGAGCCCACCTCGGCACTGGATCTTTCCCATCAGTACGAATGCATGACACTGCTGAAGGATCTCAACCGCACCACGGGGCGGGGCATGCTGGTGATACTCCACGATATCAACCTGGCGGCCCGCTATGCGGACCGCATCATTGCTTTGCGCCATGGCGAGCTGGCCTTTGATGGCAGCGCCCGTGAGCTTCTGTCAGGGCCCCGTCTGAAGGCGCTTTACGGCATTGACCTGCACCTTCTGGAGCAGCCGGGGCAGCCCCACCCGGTGGCGGTGGTGGCCTGAAGCGTCAGTCAATCATTGCGGGGTGCCTGACTCTCAGGGCCCCGGACTTGGATTCCAGATAAAGAGGTCCCCCATTGCAGCCACGCATTTCCCGTCACCTGTTGAGCGTTCTTTTACTGATGAGCCTGGCCGTTATGGCCGGTGCCGGCGAAATCACGGTCCGTGATGACCGTGGCGAGCAGACCCTGCCAGGGACACCCCAGCGGGTGGTGGCACTGAACTGGTCCCTCACCGGGGATCTGCTGGAGCTGGGCATCACCCCGGTGGGTGTGGCGGATATCGAGGGTTATAACCAGTGGGTGGTCAACCCGCCACTGCCGGAAAGGGTCGCGGATGTGGGGACAAGGGCCGAGCCCAATATCGAGCGCATTGCCGCACTGGAGCCGGACCTGATTCTGCTCTCCACGGACCAGAAGGGGCTGGCCGGGACCATGGAGCGGGTGGCACCGGTGCTGTGGTTCGATGCCTTCCGCCGCGACCATGACAATGTGGAAAAAGCCCGTGAGATCTTTCTCACCCTGGGCCGTGTCTTTGACCGGGAGTCCATGGCCCGGGAAAAACTGGCCCGGCAACAGCAGCGCTTTGAGAAGCTGAGCGGGAAGTTGCGGGAACACTTCGGACAGGACCTGCCGGAAGTGGCCGTGGTGCTGATCGGCGGCCCCACCACGGTGCGACTCTACGGCGAAAACAGCCTGCCACAGCACGCGCTGAAGCGTCTGGGGCTGGAGCCGGCCATGCCACAGCCACCCAGCCAGTGGGGACAGAACAAGAAGCCGGTCAGCGACCTGAGCGCCATTGACGAGGGCATACTGCTGTACCTCAAGCCCACCCGCCTGGCGGGGGATCTGTTTACCACACCGCTGTGGCAGGCGTTGCCCGTGGTGGAGCAGGACCGGGTGGCGGCGGTGGAGGCCACCTGGCCCTATGGCGGTGTGCTGTCACTGCGCTACCTGGCCGAGCACATGACCGAAGCGCTGCTGACCATCGATCCTGATGCCTGAAAGCGCCTCACGCTCCCCCCTTCTGTCAGGGCCGCTTATCCCCGGGTCACTGTTTTCCTCCGCAATGGTGCGTTATGCCACGGCACTGCTGCTGCTGTGTGCCCTGCTGTGGCTGCACCTGCGACTGGACGGTGCACTGCCACTGGCCCAGCAGTGGGCACTGGTCACGGGGGCTGAGCCCGCCGGTTTCGACCAGGTCCGATTCTTCCATTCCGCGCTGCCAAGGGCCCTTCTGGCCATCATGGTGGGGGCGGTTCTGGGGATGGTGGGCAGCCTGCTGCAGCAGGTGACCCAGAACCCCCTGGTGGCCCCCATGACCGTGGGCGCCTCATCCGGGGCCTGGCTGGCACTGGTGTGCGCCAGTGTCTGGCTGCCACAGCTGGGGGTGGACCACCGGGCACTGGTGGCCATTACCGGTGCGCTGCTGGCGGTGGCGCTGGTGTTGGCCATTGCCGGTCGCAACGGCATGGGGGGGCTGGGCATTGTGCTGGCGGGGATGGCCACCCACATTCTGCTGGGTGCGGCCGCCGGTGCCATTATCCTGCTCAACCAGGAGGCCGCCGAAGGGGTCTACCTGTGGGGCGCGGGGGATCTCACCCAGAGCGACTGGCGCTGGGTCCAATGGCTCTGGCCCCACCTGTTGCTGCTGCCGGTGATTTTCCTGCTGGCACCAAGGCCGCTGTCACTGCTGCGCCTGGGGATGGCCGGCGCCCGTGGCCGGGGCCTGAGTACCGGGCCGGTGCTGGTGGTCTTGCTGCTGGCGGGGCTCTGGGTACTGGCCTGCAGCATCACGGCGGTGGGGGTGATCAGCTTTATCGGCCTGATCGCCCCCAATGTGGCCCGCAGTCTGGGCACCCGCCGCAGCGGTGACGAGCTGCTGTTCAGCGCCCTGATGGGGGCCGTGCTGTTGATGGGGGCGGACGCACTGGCACTGGCCGCCAGCGTCTGGTCCGACAACCTGGTGCCCAGCGGTACCGCGGCGGCACTGATGGGGGCACCGGCACTGATTGTCTTTGCCCGCCGGCAACTGGCGGGACAGGGTGGGGCACTGGCCATGCCACCGGGTGCCCGTCATCTGCACCCGGCGATACCCTGGCTGACCGGACTGGTGGTGCTGGCGCTGCTGGCCGGCTCACTGACCCATGTGGCCGGCAGCGACCAGGGCGGAGGGGTTTTCTCCTGGCCATCGGAGCTGATTTTCTCACTGCGATGGCCACGGTTGCTGACCGCCGCCGGGGCCGGTGCCGGCATGGCCGTGGCCGGGCTGATACTGCAGCGTCTGATCCGCAACCCGCTGGCCAGCCCGGACATTCTCGGCATGTCCGCCGGCGCCACACTGGCGCTGGTGCTGTTCAGCCTCTGGACCGGCACCTCCATTTACCAGGCCGGCCCCCATGTGGCTTTTGCCGGCAGCCTGCTGGTGCTGACGGTGTTGCTGTTGCTGGGCCGCCGTTCCGAGTACGCACCGGCCATGGTGATCCTGGTGGGCATTTCACTGGCGGCCATGATCGAGGCGCTGGTGCATTTTGTGCTGGCACAGGGAGGCGAGGGGGCCCACAACATCGTGAACTGGCTCAGTGGCTCCACCTACCGTGCCTCAGGCACCCGCTCACTGGTGCTGGGTGGCGGCATAGTCGGGCTGTTTGCACTGGCGCTGCTGTGCAGCCGCTGGATGACACTGATCAGCATAGGCGACTCCATGGCACTGTCCCGGGGGGTGAATGTGCCCCGTGTCCGGCTTGCGCTGTTGCTGCTGGTCTGCGCCCTGTGTGCGCTGGTGACCACGGTGATGGGGCCGGTGGCCTTTGTCGGCCTTCTGGCGCCGCATCTGGCCATGCTGCTGGGTGCGCGACGGGTGCGTCCGCAGCTGTGGCTGGCCATGGGGCTGGGCATGGCGCTGATGCTGCTGTCGGACTGGCTGGGGCGGGTGCTGCTCTACCCCCAGCAGCTGCCCGCCGGGCTGGTGGCGGCGCTGCTGGGGGGCAGTTACTTCCTGTTTCTGCTCAGCCGTCGCCGTCCTCTATGACGGCCTCGGCCTGTGGCGCCGGCGCGAAGGCGGCAATGGGGTTTTTCAGGTGGCCGGCAAACTGCAGGTTCTTGCTCGGGTCCGCCAGGTCGATCATCTGACGGCTGTTGGCCAGCTGCAGCCGGTTCAGGCAGGAGAGGGTAAAGCTGGGGGCAAACAGGTCATAACGGCGGAACTTTTCCGCCAGTTGTGGCTGGTCCGCCTGATAGGCCTTGACGCAATCCGCCACGCTGCGCCAGAAGCCCTGCTCTGACCAGCCCCCCTGCTGCACCAGTATGTCCGCCATAAACCGGAAAAAGCAGTCGAACAGGTCCGTAAACAGGGACAGGACTTTCAGCTCTTCCGGTACCGCCACCGTCAGACGTTGCACCTTCTCACCCAGCACCAGGTCGGTGTTCATGATGGCGGCTTCTTCGCCAATGTCCTTCATCAGTGCCCGCACCGGCACATGCCCTTCCATCACCAGAATCAGGTTCTCGCCATGGGGCATGAACACCAGGTCATGGGCATAGAAGCAGTGCAGCAGCGGTGTGAGGTAACAGTGCAGGTAGCGCTCCAGCCATTCTTCGGGGGCAAGTCCTGAGGCGCTGATCAGCCGTGGCAGCAGTGCCTGTCCCTGTGGGTCCCGGTGCAGCAGTGCGGCCATGGTCATGGGCTTCTGCCCCGGTGACAGTGTCGGCATGGGGCTTTCCCGCCACAGGGCGGAGAGCATCTTGCGCTGGGGGCTGTGCTTGTCCAGTGCCTGCTCGTAATGACTCTGACGGTAGCCCATGCCGGCCACCTCCCGCAGCAGGGAAAAGCCGGTGCGGGCCAGGTAGGGGTCCTGGTCGATCAGGTCATGGAGAAAGTCGTTGATGGCGGGTGTGGTGCTCATGTAATCCGGAGACAGACCGCGCATGAAGCCCATGTTGATCACCGACAGGGCGGTTTTGATGTAGGGGGCCTCGGGCCTGTCCCGGTTGAAGAAGGTGCGGATGGACTGCTGGGCCTGGTAACGCTCCGGTGCATAGCCCAGGCACACCAGGCGCTGGCGACCCAGGTCCGTGGCAAAGAGGCTGGCCAGGCGGTTGAACCACTGCCAGGGGTGCACCGGCATGAAGTAATACCGGGCCGGGTCCAGCCCCTTCTCCCGCAGTATCGTGTGGAAGCGGGCGCGGCTGTCACGGTCCAGGCTGAGTGCCATCAGACGCTCGTAATCCAGGCCTTCGCTGCTGGCAAAACAGCTGTCCTCGCGCCACACCGCCAGCCAGACCAGCTGGACCGCCGCGCCGGTTTCCGGGGCATAGGCCTGGTAGTCCATGGCATCGAATCCGATGCGGCCACTGTTGGCCACGAAGCAGGGGTGCCCTTCGCTCATGGCCCGCTCAAGGGTCTGGAAATCCGCCTCCACCAGCGTGTCGGCATCCAGTCCGGTGCGGCTGTGCTTCCAGGCGGCGGCCGCCAGTGTGCTGCTGATCTCCTCCATATAGGTGGCCAGCGTGTCACCGGCAAGACCCAGGCTGGGGGCCAGTTCCGTGACCAGGGCCAGGGCATCCGGCGCCGCCGGCTGGCCATTGCGCTCACGCTGCAGTGAGTCCGGGTCGATGTGCCAGTGGTCCAGCTGCATCAGCCGGGCCCGGAAGTGGTAGGTCACGGCCGGGTCGTCCGTGTTCACCCGGTAATAGCCCCAGCCCTTTCCGGAGCCGGTCTGCTCCGGGGCAATCAGCCGCTCGTGGGCAAACTCCGCCAGCGCCTTGCACAGCAGCTGTCGGTTGACGGCTTCCCAGTGGGGCGGCTCAAAGGGGGTGGCCGCCATGTGCGGGGTCGAGGCCATCAGCCGTGACAGTGGCTGTGGGGTTTCCAGTGGGGCTTCCATGGCCGCGGCAAAATCCGCACGGGTGCAGAAGGACAGGTGGGCGGTTTTCTCCGGCAGTGTCAGGGTGTCGGCGTGGACAAATCCCACATGGCGGTTCAGTGCGTGCACCGCCTGGTTGCGGCTGTCCGGCTCCACCACCACCCGCTGTACGCCCGGGATACGGAACAGGAAGTTCATCATGAAGCGGAAAACGCCGCGGCTGAATCCGCTGATGGGCCGTGCCGGTGGCGCCAGCAGAATATGCATGCCGCAGTCCCCGGGTTCTACCTGGTAGTGGCGGCCAATGGGGTCGGCGGCCGGGTCGTAGCATTCCATCAGGAAAGCCGGCTGGCCCTCGTGGAAGCCCAGGTAGGCCCGGGCTTTGCCGCCCTCGTTCAGCTCCCGGTAATGGCGTTCCAGCTGCGCCAGGGTCATGGACTGCATGCCCCAGTAGTGGGCTCTGGGGGCATCCAGCCAGCCCTGGATCAGAGGCAGATCCTGTGGCACCTGTAGCGGGCGCAGATGGAAGCGGCCGAGGCCGTCAAGGGTTTCCCGGAAAGGGTCGCTGGGGTAATCCATAACAGGGCTCCTGCTGTGTTGTGTGGTCAGTGTCAGTGGTTTTCGGTGTGTTGATGTCAGGCTCGGTGGCTCCCGGTGGCGGGTTCCTGAGTGGGTTGTGGCGCGCGGGCAAAGCCGCCTTTGTAGAGCAGCCATGCCAGCACGAAGGCGGCAGCGGCCAGGGCAAAGGGGCTGCTCATGCCCACACGGTCCACCAGGGCACCGGCGGTGAACGAGGCGGCCAGTACTCCCAGGTTCTGGAAGATGCTGATGCGGCTGAAATCCAGAGCGAAGCTTGCGGGGTGGCTCACCTGGTAGAGCAGCTGGTCCAGCAGGACATTGGCCCGGAACAGGCCCCACCCCGCCAGCACCCGCCCGAACAGCACCACCAGTGTGTTGCCGCTGCCCTGCAGCAGGGCCCCGGTCAGGCAGACGATCAGCGCTGGCGCGATCAGCCTTTGCGGGTCCGGTGCGTGGCGGCGCCAGTAATCGGTGGTGAAGAACACCAGTGCCACCACGCCGGGCAGGGCAAACACCAGACCCGCGATCAGCTCGCTCTCCAGGCCCGACACCCAGTGCCAGTAGGGCACAAAAAAGGGCCGTATCAGAAAGACGGCAAAATAGAACAGCCACATGATCAGACCGAGACGGCCGATAAAGCCCCAGGGCAATGGCCGTGCCCGTGAGTCCGGGGACTTCTCCGCCGTGGCGGCGGGGGCCGGATGACGGGCGATCAGGTACAGGCACAGTGCGGTCTGCAGCAGATCCCCGGCGGCCATGACCAGAAACACCTGCCGTGGCTCCAGATACTGCAGCACGGCGCCACCCAGCGTGGCCCCCAGCAGTGTGCCGGCATGCACCACCACCAGCAGCAGGCCAATGGTCTGGCTGCGACGCAGCTCGTGGACCTCCCCCATCAGCAGCGGGTAGATCAGCAGGTAGCTGCCCTTGAAGGCGATCATGATCAGCGACAGCAGCCAGAACAGCCACAGGCTCCCCGCCAGGTAGCACAGTGCGGAGAAGACGGCGGCGGCCAGCTGGGTGACCACCAGCAGCTTGAGCACCGGGTAGCGCCTTGCCACCCAGGCCCATAAGGGAAAGCCCAGCATCACGGTAAAGCAGCAGGCGGCGATATAGGCCCCCACATGGGTGGCGGAGGTCACGTCAAACACCCGCTCGAAGAACACCGGATAAAAGGGCACCAGCATGGTGTCCGCCACCACCGCCATGGCGGTCATGGCCACCAGTAACAGACTGCGGCTCATGACAGGGCCCCGGAGGCCGGCGCTGGACTGCCGGCGGACTCCATGGGGGCGCCGAACTGCTGGAAGGTGACGGAGGACTCCACCGGGTAGGGCTCACGCCCGGTCAGTGCCCGCAGGATACAGCTGTTGCGGTAGCAGGCCATGCCCAGATCCGGTGCCACAAAGCCGTGGCTGTGCAGCTCCGCGTTCAGCACGAAGATCTCGCCACCGTGCTGGTCAATGCTGTAATCACGCCGTACCCGGAACCGGCCCTGGTGGTCCCAGCGAATGCGCTCGCCGATGCCGGAGAGAAAGGCCGGCGGGCGATACTGGTAGCCGGTGGCCAGCACCAGCGCGTCGCACTGCTGGCGGAAGGGACGCTGTTGTTCCTCCTGAATCAGGTCCAGTGTGATCCGCCCCCGGGCACCGGCACTGGCATCTTTCAGCGCGGTGCCTGTGAGCAGCTGCACCGGAACGGGTCCATCCAGTGAGCGGCTGTAGAGCCGTTCGTGAATGCTGTTGATCAGGTCGCTGTTGATGCCTTTGTAGAGGGGCTTCTGGCGGGTCACCAGCTGATCCCGTGTGGCCGGGTCCAGATTGTGGAAGTAATCCACGTAATCCGGCGAGGTCATCTCCAGGGTCAGTTTGCTGTATTCCAGCGGGAAGAAACGGGGTGATCGGGTGATCCACTGCAGCCGGAAGTCATGCTGGTCCTGACTCTGCAGCAGGTCATCGAAGATCTCCGCCGCGCTCTGGCCGCTGCCCAGTATGGTGATGGACTTTGACTGCTGCAGCCGCTGCTTGTGGTGCAGGTAATCCGCCGAATGCAGCACCAGCCCGGGCAGGTCATGGCAGCAGGCGGGTACATGGGGGCTGGGGCCGGTGCCCAGCACCAGCTTGCGGGCCCGGTAGCGGTAAGTGGTGCCGTCCTGTGGGTTGCGTGTCCTTAGCTGGTAGCAGCCGGCCGAGTCATCGTAGTGGACGGATTCCACACGGCGGTTGAAGGCCAGATTGCTGAGCTTGCCGGCGGCCCACTGGCAGTAGCGGTTGTACTCCTTGCGCAGCAGGAAGAAGTTTTCCCGCACATAGAAGCGGTAGAGCCGCCCGCTCTCCTTGAGATACTGCAGCACGCTGTAGCGGCTGGTGGGGTCGGCCATGGTCACCAGGTCCGACAGGAAGGGGGTCTGCAGCCGCACATCCTCCATCATCAGGCCCGGGTGCCAGTCAAAGCCGCTGTTCTCATCCAGTACCAGCAGGTCCAGGTCTTCCATGGGCTCCGCCAGGCAGGCCAGGCTGAGGTTGAACGGCCCGAGGCCGATGGCAATCACATCGCGGATGGGTTCAGACATGGGCAGGCTCCCTGGTTTTTGCGGATTGTTCGGTAGGGCGGGACCCGGTTGTGGGGCGGCTCTCGGCCAGGGCCGCCTCGCCGTGGCGGCGGATCAGCCGCAGCACGGCCTGCAGGTCGCCAATGCGGGTGGCCGGGTTGAGCAGTGTGAATTTCAGGTACTGTCGCCCCCGCACCCGGGTGGCCGCGATCAGTGCCTCGCCGGAACGCATCAGGGCCTTGCGGATCTGCTGGTTCAGTGTGTCCAGTTGCTCTTCCGCCACGCCCTCAGGGCGATAGCGGAACACCAGTGTGCTGAGCTGGGGCTGGTGGATGACCTCGATGGCCTCATCCGAGAGCAGCAGCATATAACCCTGTCGGGCGAGATGAAGCAGCTGGTCAAAGGCCTCGCCCAGCCCCTCCGGCCCCAGTGTGCGCAGTGTCAGCCACAGCTTCAGTGCATCGAAGCGGCGTGTGGTCTGCATGCTCTTGTCCACCAGGTTGGGGGTGCCTTCCAGGCTCTGGCTCAGGGGGTTGAGGTATTCCGCGTGCCAGGTGAGGTGACGCAGGTGACAGGCGTCGCGCACCAGGCAGGCGCTGCAGCTGACGGGCTGGAAGAAGGCCTTGTGGTAATCCACGGAGACCGAATCCGCCTGCTGGATACCGTTCAGAAGGTGTTGGTGGCGGGGCGAGACCATCAGGCCACAGCCATAGGCGGCGTCCACATGACACCAGATGGCCTGCTCACGGCACAGGCGGGTGATGGCGGGCAGCGGGTCGATGCTGCCAAAGTCCGTGGTGCCGGCGGTGGCCACCACCGCCAGTGGCAGGCCACCCTCCCGGCGGCATTCCTCCAGGGCGTTTTCGAGGGCCGCCATGTCCATGCGGAAATAGCCATCACAGGGCACCGGGACCACGGCGTCATAGCCCATCCCCAGTGTGGCGGCGGCTTTCTGCACACTGAAGTGGCTGACCTGTGAGCAGAAAATCCGCAGACGGTGTGCCTCCGGGTGCAGACCACGCTGGCGGGTCTCGTGGTGCCAGTGGCGCTCGCTGTAGCTGTCACGGGCCAGCAGCAGTGCCATCAGGTTGGACTGGGTGCCACCGCTGGTAAACACCCCGTCCGCCCGGGCTCCCAGACCCAGGCGCCGGCTTGTCCAGTCAATCAGGGTCTGCTCGACCAGTGTGGCGCCGGCGCTCTGGTCCCAGGTCTCCACGGCGGTATTGAGGGAGGCCTGGATCACCTCGCCGGCGATGGCCGGCAATGCCACCGGGCAGTTCAGGTGGGCCAGGTAACGGGGGTGGTGAAAATACACCGCATCGTCCAGGTACAGCGACTGCAGCTCTTCCAGTGCCGGCTCCAGATCCCCCAGTGGGGCTTCCAGGTCCACCGGGCCGAAACGCTCTCTCAGTTCGCCGGGGCGGATCCCGGTGAAGGGACGCTCCGTGCCCCGCACCTGATCCGCCACCCGCTGGCCGGCACTGGCCAGCAGTGTCGGGTAATCGTTCAGTGACTGGGTATTCAGCAGTGAGTGCTGAATGGTACGGGCCAGAGCGGTTTGGGCCAAGGCGGGTTCGGGCTCAGTGATGGGTTTGTTGGCCGACATAAGGGTCTCCGGACTGTCAAAGGGGCGTCCCGGTCAGGAATGGCCGGTAAGGCACCCGTTCGGTAAGGGCATGACCGGGGCAGGCAGTTAGCATTGCTTGTCATGCGTTAACGAGAAGCATTCTCATTATTGGTAGGCTGCCTGTCAATCCCCTTTGACCGGAGTCTGGTGTGTTGCAGGAAGTGATCCCTTACGAGAAGAAGTTTTTGGGTGTACGAAGAGGGTTGATTTATTTTACTGAATGTGAATAATTCGCATTACTATTACGGTAACGATTGTTGTGATGTCATCTTCCATTTACCGCTCAAGGAGAGCTTCCGTGCCCATTACCAAAAATCCGCACCGCTATTGTGCGCTGTCACTGACCCTGTCACTGGGTCTGCTGCCCCAGGCTGTGACGGCCCAGGAGGAAACCGCCCTGAATGTGGCTCCGGTGGTGGTCAGTGCCACACGTACCGAAACCTCTTCCTCGCAAGTGGCCCGCTCCATCACGGTGGTGGAAGGCCAGGAGCTGGCGGATCAGGTCCGTGTCAGCCGCAACGTCAACGATATCCTGGCCAAGACCGTGCCCGGCCTGGCCCCCAGCACCGAAGCCATGAGCAACTTCGGCCAGACACTGCGGGGGCGCAAGTTCCTGGTGCTGATCGATGGGATTCCCCAGTCCACCCCGCTGAGGGATGCCTCCCGGGGGCTGAACAGCATTTCCCCCTCCGCCATTGAGCGCATCGAAGTGGTGCGTGGTGGTACCGCCGTCTATGGCTTTGGCGCCACCGGCGGTGTGATCAATATCATCACCAAGAAAGCCGACGAGTCGGAGCTGGCGGGCTACTCCCAGGTAGGGGTTCGCGCCTCCACCACCCACCACAAAAGCTCCGAGGATATTGAAACCGAACACCGGGTGTCCGGCACCAGGGGCAACCTGGATTATGTGCTGGCAGGCAGTTACGTGGAGCGGGGTGGCCGCTTTGATGCGGACGGCAAGCGTATCCCGCCTGGCGGCCTGGGTGTTCAGGGCGGCTTTGCCGATACCGAGGAGTACAACGTACTGGCCAAGACCGGCCTCAATTTTGACGGTGGTCGCCAGCGTGTCGAATTGATGTTCAACGACTTCCGCAATGTGCAGGACTCCAACTACACCTTCGGTTTTAACCTGGAAGATGGCCGTACTCCGGCGGTGCGTCTGAACAACGCCTCCCAGGATGCAATTCCGGGTGAAGAGCCCAGTGGAGAAAACACCAATGCCCGCATCAGCTATAAGCATGGCGATCTGCTGGGTCAGGAGTTCAATGCTGACCTGTATTATGGCGATGTGCGCCAGGTTTTTCCCAAGTTCCCCAGTTTCAACCAGTTGGAGCTTCTGTCAGAGAAGCTGGGTGCCCGAACCACAGTGAACAGCCCACTGGCGTTTATCAAGCCCGGGGCCACGGTGACCTGGGGATTGGATTATCTGGCGGATGAAACCAAGCCCAACAGTCTTGACGACGATGGACAACAGGTAGCCCCTACCGCGCCGGTAATGGATCAGGACGCTGTAGCCGGTTTTGCCGAGCTGGAAGTGCCACTGGGTGAGGCGGCAGTGATCCGTGGTGGCGTACGACGTGAGTTTATCAATGTGGATACGGAAACCGTCGAGTCCAACGTGAACGGCAATACCGTGCTGGGTGGTCGCTTGAAATACCGGGAAACCCTGTTCAACCTGGGCGCAGTGTATTTCGTCAGTGACTCCGTGGACCTGTTTGCCAGCTTCTCACAGGGCTTCTCTATTGCTGATCTGGGCCGTGTGCTTAGTGACGCTGGTGAATTCGGTGCCAACAGCACACTTAACGCGGAGGACTTTGAGTCTGACGCGGAGAAGGTGGACAACTACGAGATTGGCCTGCGCTATTTCGGGGACCGTGTGAGCGCCTCCGGCGCCGTCTTCTACAGTGAGTCGGACAATGGCACCACCTTTGATGACGATCTGCGCATCCAGAAGTTCGAAGAGGACATCTGGGGGCTGGAAGGCACACTGGATCTGCGTCTGACAGAGCAGGGCAGTGTGGGTGGCACACTGAGCTGGACCGAGGGCCTGCAGACACAGCCCGACGGTGAGCGTGAGCGTCTGGACGGCACACGCATACCCCCCCTTAAGGCCACGGCCTATGTGGGGCATCAGACCGCAGACTGGTGGTACAACCGTCTGCAGTTGCTGCATGTTGGCAAGCGTGACCAGTTCCCGGATGCCCCGGGACCGAGTGATGGTTCTGGCTTTGGTCGCGGTGAAGTGAAGCGCTACACACTGGTGGACTATGTGGCCCGCTTCGACGCCGGCCCGGGTGAGTTGAGCTTCTCGGTGAAGAATTTGCTGAACGAGGACTACTTCCCTGCCCAGAGCCGCGCCTTTAATATCCCAACCGCCTTTAACAAGGGTGAGGGGCGCAGCTTGGGTCTGGGTTATGCCCTGAACTGGTAAGGAAGCTTTCTGCCTGTTTGTTGCTTGGGTTTATCCACCTGAGCGCAATTGGTCAAAATGCAAAAAACGCCCCCATGTGGGGGCGTTTTTTGTGTTGGGGTTTTATACACTTTACTGGGTAGCCGGTGCCAAGATGTTCCTGACGCTATAAATATACTTAATTAATCAGTCATGGCTTTTTATTCAATATATGGGATTCGACTTCTGAGATAGGGCGGCTGTAGTTAACTTCTGCTAAATCCCACCAAGCATCTACCATCTGTATTGCTGGTAAATAGCCGTCTTCCAGGTACTGAAAAAAAGCTTCGTCGCTATCTCTATGATTTTCGACCGCCCGCCGGAAAAGTTTTTTATTTCCAGACTTATCGCACCCATAATAAACCCAGTATGGACCAACGGGCATAGATTGTGAGGCATACTGGCCTACCAGTTTATTGGATGTGTCATAAACTTGACACATTCCAAAGGGTAGTTCCTTGACTATTTGCATGAACTCCACTTTCTCGCCGCCCATAGAGTAAGAGAAAACTGCAGAGGACTTACGTTCTTCCTCCAGTAACCCCTCCTTCGAGTGGCCGTTTATTTTTTTCCATTCACTCAATGTAGGTATTCTTTCGAATGCAGCATTAATATTGTCTATGTCAGGGAATTGGCTATGAAAGTTATTTCTCCAGTGTTCCAGACTACCAATAGTCCTTGATGTTATGAATTTGTTGGCATGGTATATCTGAGTTGCAAGAACAGAGTTAACCTCCGCTTTTATTTCCTCCTCTCCGGCGTGTGGGTTTATTTTTTCAAGATATCTCCACTCTGTGAATTCTTTTTCCATTATAAGTTGTAGAGACGCAATGTTAATATATAAATGAATGTTGTCAATGTGTTTTTCGCTTTTAATTTCAAATCGCTCCATGACATAGCTGGCATCATTTATGAGGCTGTTCAGTTTCCAGTGATGAGCTCTTCTTCCAGCTTCAGAACGGGAGTTGTATCTGTCCAGCTCTCTAATAATAGTATTTAAGCGAGCTTCAGTCTCGTCTTGAAACTGCTTATCAACTGCTGCAATTATTTCTTCTTTTGAAGTATCAATGGCTTCAAGAAGAATTTCAGTCATAACCCGGATCTGCATTAAAACTCTCTCGTCTCCTGAGTTCGTCAGTCCGGAAAGGACCAGTAAACTGTCCAATGATACAAAGGGGCCTACTGATACAACGCCAGCTAAGTCTTTAGTAAATTTTTTGGCAAAGCTATCCCCAAGTTGTTCTCCTATCAACTTGAAAATGTTTTCCTCAAAACTTTCATTAATAGATTTTTCAATCTGATTTTTTAGCTTGCTAACAAGCTTGTTCCCTTGCTGATAAAACCAATTCTCATTGGGTGGGGTTTTTTCTGCATAGGAAATCTCGTTGGTATAAGCGGGTATTGCTATTGAGATAGATATTAGCAAAGCTAATATTTTTAAAATGAACGACTCTCTTAACTTGTTCATGGTTATTCCTCCTTGTTAAATAATAATTATTTCCGTTTGGCAGGTGCCACAGCTATGATTAAATTGCTTAAATTTTATGTCAATTTGGTATCACTAATTTTGTGATCGGATTATATTTTTTCTAATAAAAAGCCGACCACTCCGCTTAAACCTGTCAAGCACTACAGGTGTGGCGTTGAAAAGATCGGATGAGTTCAGGGCTGTACTCAGTCGTAACCCAGACATTTGGTAGTTCTTCGTGCTTGGATTCAGGTTGCAGCTCCCTGGGTTGGGCAAGTACCAAGACAAGCATGACCTCACCCGGCTGTAGCAAATCCGCAATGGGCGTGTCTGAGTCAGCAGGCCTGGGCTACACTGGATGCATCAGTGCCCGGTTTTGCGCATCCGAATCCACGGCTGGCCAGTATCTGTGCCAGACGTTTATCCGGTTTTAACTACTCAGAGGTGTTCCGTGAATATTCTGTTTCTTTGCACCGGCAATTCCTGTCGTTCCCAGATGGCGGAGGGTTTTCTGCGGCATCTGGCAGGGGATCGGGTGCAGTCCTTTTCGGCGGGGCTTGAGGCCCACGGCAAGAATCCCCGGGCCATTGCGGTCATGGCGGAGCTGGGGGTGGCCATCGAGGGTCAGGAATCCACCCGGGTGACGGAGGCCATGATGGCGGCGGCGGATCTGGTGGTGACGGTCTGCGGCCATGCGGATGAGCACTGCCCCTGCCCCAGGGCGGGGTCGCGACGGCTGCACTGGCCATTGCCGGACCCGGCCAGGGCGCAGGGCACTGAGGAGGAGATCTGGCAGGCCTTCCGCCAGGTGCGCGACGACATTCGCGATCGTGTGCAGAAGCTGGTCAATGAGGAGCTGCCGCATCCGGTCGCTTGCCTTTAGCGACGTCTACACCCCTGAGCATCCCATGCTGAAGGGGTTATGACTCGGCCACAGGCGCAGCGCTGATTTGGGCGGTTATCCAAGTAACGGAGTTTGGACTGGAGGGATTGCAGACGTTGCTGTTCGCCTTCGGCACTGGCTTTGAGGATGTCCCCTGCCCAGTGGGGCAGGTCGTCGGCCAGCTGGTAGTAGACCCACTGGCCCTGGCGGCGGTCGCTGAGCAGGCCACAGCCGCGCAGCTGGGCCAGGTGGCGCGAAACCTTGGGTTGTGAGGCGTCCATGGCATGGGTCAGCTCGCAGACACACAGCTCCCCCTCGCGGTGAATCAGCAGCGCCAGCATCAGGCGGGTTTCGTCCGCCAGGCATTTGAAGAATCGTACCGGTTCCAGTGCTAACACCTGTGTCTCCCATCGCGCTTTGGACTGTCTATGATACGTCACCCTCAGGGACGGTGACAGTGGCCATCAGGCACCCGTTGACTGTGCCGCCGGCTCGGGCTCGGGCAGAGCCAGTGCCAGCAGTGCCGCCAGTGCCACAAAGGCGCTGGAGATCCACAGGCAGGCTTCCAGTCCATAGAGCTGATAGACCCCGCCTGAGAGCACCGTCCCCAGAAGACGGCCCGCCGCGTTGGACATGTAGTAGAAACCCACATCCAGTGACACCCCGTCGCCCCGTGCAAAACTGACAATCAGGTAGCTGTGCAGTGAGGAGTTCACGGCGAAGAGCACGCCGAACAGCAGCAGGCCGCCCACCACCACGATCTGGGGCGACAGCTCCTGAGCCAGTCCCAGGGCGATGGCCGCCGGCACCAGTGCCAGCCCCGCCGCCCAGGCGGCAATCACGCCCTTGTGCGGGGTGGTGCCGGTGTTTTTCCCCGTCAAGTACGGCGCCAGTGTCTGCACAAAGCCGTAGCCGATCACCCAGGTGGCCATAAAGCCCCCCACCTGCCAGAAATCCCACCCGAACACGCTGTGCAGGTACACCGGCAGTGCCACCACAAACCACAGATCCCGGGCGCTGAACAGAAACAGACGGGCGGCGGAGAGGGCGTTGATGGCGCGGCTCTTGGAGAGGATCTGGCGGAATTTCGCCTTGCTCTTGCTGCGCCCCAGGTCCTGACCCAGCAGGAAGAGGCTGGCCAGCCAGACCAGAAACAGCACCGAGCCCATGATCACCATGGCCCCCTGGAAGCCGGACCACACCAGAAGGGCACCGCCGAGGAAAAAGCCTACTCCCTTGAGTGTGTTCTTGGAGCCGGTGAGCAGCGCCACCCAGCGGTACAGCCTGCCCTGTTGGTCTCCTGGCACCAGCAGCTTGATGCCGCTCTTGGCGGACATCTTGTTGAGGTCCTTGGCAATGCCGGACAGGGCCTGGGCGGCCATCACCCAGGGCACGGTCAGCACCGCCGCCGGCACCGCCAGCATGGCCAGGGCCACCAGCTGCAGGAAGAGGCCGATGTTCATGGTGCGGTTCAGCCCCAGACGGGCACCGAGATAGCCCCCCACCAGGTTGGTGACCACACCGAAGAACTCGTAGAACACAAACAGCATGGCCACTTCCAGTGGCGAATAACCCAGCTCGTGGAAGTGCAGCACCACCAGCATGCGCAGGGCTCCGTCCGTGAGGGTAAAGGCCCAGTAGTTACCGGTGATGACCAGGTACTGTCGGATGCCCGGGCTCACCTCAGACGGCTCCCACTTTCACCGCCAGCGCCACGGTGCGTTTGGCGTAGCCCCATTCGTTGTCGTACCAGGCGTAGAGTTTCACCTGGGTGCCGTTGACCACCAGGGTGGAGAGGGCGTCGATGATGGCCGAGCGGGGGTCGCTCTTGTAATCGATGGACACCAGCGGGCGTTCCTCGTAACCGAGAATGCCCCTGAGTTCCCCTTCGGTGGCCTCTTTCAGCAGGGCGTTGACCTGATCCCGGTCGGTGGCGGTTTCCACCTCGAACACGCAGTCCGTGAGTGAGGCGTTGGTCAGTGGCACCCGCACCGCATGGCCGTCGATGCGGCCCTTCAGTTCCGGGAAGATCTCCACGATGGCGGTGGCGGAGCCGGTGGTGGTGGGGATCAGTGAACTGCCACAGGCCCTGGCGCGGCGGAGGTCCTTGTGGGGAGCGTCCAGCAGGGTCTGGGTGTTGGTGAGGCTGTGGATGGTGGTGATGGAGCCGTGGCGGATGCCGAGCTTCTCGTGGATCACCTTCACCACCGGCGCCAGGCAGTTGGTGGTGCAGGAGGCGACCGTGACGATGCGGTCCGTGGCGGGGTCGAACAGATGATCGTTCACCCCCATGACCAGGTTTTTCGCGCCGGGCTCTTTAACCGGTGCCGTGACCACCACCCGTTTGACGCCCTGGTCCAGGTAGTCCTGCAGTACCGCGACGGTTTTCATTTTGCCGCTGGCTTCAATGACCAGATCGCAGCCGGACCAGTCGGTGTCGTTGAGGGTCTTGTTGCCGGTGACGGTGAGGGTCCGGTCGCCAATGCGGATGGCGCCGTTCTCGGCGACCGCTTCCCGTTGCCAGAGGCCGTGCACGGAGTCGAAATTCAGCAGGTGGGCCAGTGTGACGGCATCGGCACCCGGGTCGTTGATGGCCACAAACTCCAGTGAAGGATCCTCAAACCCGGCTCTCAGGGCCAGCCTTCCGATGCGTCCGAAACCGTTGATGCCGACTTTGATGGTGCTCATTATCCGCGCTCCGCCATGGGTGATGAGCGAATACTAAAGTCTGCATATGCGGATGTCCATATGTATTGGCATTCCGTAACGAGTGATCACTGTAAAAAGAAGTCTCTCAGGTGCTGAGGTACCGAAACCGGTAACAAGTCTTAAAAGGGCGTTTTTGGGTAGTAAATGGTGCTTTTAAGGGTATTTTTCGGCCAAAAATCCCTGAAAATCGCTTTAAAATCAGTCAAGTGGTCTGGTCCGACCCCGAAGACATCCGAAGACCCTTAGAAGGGGGTTTTTGGGGGTAAAATGGTGCTCTTAAGGGCATTTTCCGGCCAAAAATGCCGGAAAAGCCCTTTTTTTCAGTCATTTGGCTTGGTCCGACCCCGGGATTCGCGGGCGATGGCGCGGTAGCCGATGTCGTTGCGGTAGGTGACGCCGTTCCAGTGGAGGGCTTTGGCGGCATCGTAGGCGCGTTGCTGGGCTTCGCTGACGGTGTTGCCCAGTGCGGTGGCGCACAGGACACGGCCGCCGGCGGTGACTACCTGCTGGCGGTCCAGGGCGGTGCCGGCGTGGAAGACTTTGCTGTGGTCGCCGTCGGCCCGGTCCAGTCCGGTGATGACATCGCCCTTGTTGTAGCTGCCCGGGTAGCCGCCGGCGGCCAGCACCACGCCCAGTGCGGCGCGCTCGTCCCAGAGGGAGTCCTGCTGGTCCAGTGTGCCCTCCACCCCCGCCTGGCACAGTGCCACCAGGTCGGACTGCAGGCGCATCAGTATGGGCTGGGTTTCCGGGTCGCCGAAGCGGCAGTTGTATTCGATCACCTTGGGGGTGCCGTCGGCCATGATCATCAGTCCGGCGTAGAGAAAGCCGGTGTAGGGCAGGCCTTCGGCGGCCATGCCGTCCACGGTGGGGCGGATGACTTCCCGGATGATGCGGTCGTGGATGGCCTGTGTGACCACCGGGGCCGGTGAGTAGGCTCCCATGCCGCCGGTGTTGGGGCCGGTGTCGCCGTCGCCGGCCCGCTTGTGGTCCTGGCTGGTGGCCATGGGCAGGATGTTGTGGCCGTCCACCATGACGATAAAGCTCGCCTCTTCACCGTCCAGGAATTCCTCGATCACCACCCGGTTGCCGGCGTCACCGAAGGCGTTGCCGGAGAGCATGTCACGCACGGCGTCTTCCGCCTGCTTCAGTGTCTCGGCCACGATCACGCCCTTGCCCGCGGCCAGCCCGTCCGCCTTGACCACAATGGGGGCGCCTTTTTCACGCAGGTAGGCCAGTGCCGGCTCCACCTCGGTGAAGTTGCCGTAGTCGGCGGTGGGGATCTTGTGGCGGGCCAGGAAGTCCTTGGTGAAGGCCTTGGAGCCTTCCAGCTGGGCGGCCCCCCTGGTGGGGCCGAAAATGGGCAGGTCACGGGAATGGAAGTAATCCACCACCCCCGCCACCAGGGGGGCCTCCGGGCCGACAATGGTCAGCCCCACCTGGTTGTCCCGTGCAAAGGCGGCCAGCCCCTCCAGGTCCAGCACATCCAGTGGCACGTTCTCAACACCGGGCTCGCGGGCGGTGCCGGCGTTGCCCGGGGCCACAAAGACCTTCTCTGCCTGTGGCGACTGGGCGGCCTTCCAGGCCAGTGCATGTTCGCGGCCGCCGCCGCCGATAATCAGTACGTTCATGGTCTGTCCCCGTGTGTCTCTGGTCGCCGTCAGTGACGGAAGTGGCGCATGCCGGTGAAGACCATGGCGATGCCATGCTCGTTGGCCGCGTCGATCACTTCCTGGTCGCGCATGGAGCCGCCGGGCTGGATCACGGCACGGATGCCCGCCGCCGCCGCCGAGTCGATGCCGTCACGGAAGGGGAAGAAGGCGTCCGAGGCCATGACCGAGCCCTTCACCTCCAGGTTCTCGTCGGCGGCCTTGATGCCGGCGATCTTCGCGCTGTAGACGCGGCTCATCTGGCCGGCGCCGATGCCGATGGTACGGCCGTGCCGTGCGTAGACAATGGCGTTGGACTTGACGTACTTGGCCACCTCCCAGGCAAACAGCAGGTCTTCCAGTTCCTCGTCCGTGGGGGTGCGCTCGGTGACCATTTTCAGCCCGTCACGGTCCACCATGCCCAGGTCCCGGTCCTGCACCAGAAGGCCACCGGTGACGCGCTTGTAGTCAAAGCCACAGAGCCGGTCGCCGTTGAGGGGGCCGCAGCTGAGCACCCGGGCGTTTTTCTTGGCCGACAGCACCGCCTGTGCCTCGTCGCTGATATGGGGGGCGATGATCACCTCCACAAACTGGCGGTCCACAATGGCCTGTGCGGTCTCGCCGTCCAGCGGGCGGTTGAAGGCAATGATGCCGCCGAAGGCGGAGGTGGGGTCGGTGGCAAAGGCCAGGTCATAGGCCTGTTTCAGGTCGGCGCCGATGGCAACGCCGCAGGGGTTGGCGTGCTTGACGATGACACAGGCCGGGTCGGCAAAGGGTTTGACGCACTCCAGTGCGGCGTCCGTGTCCGCCACATTGTTGAAGGACAGGGCCTTGCCCTGGAGCTGCACGGCGCCGGCCACGGAAGCCTCGTCGCAGTGGCGCTCACGGTAGAAGGCGGCTCTCTGGTGGGGGTTCTCCCCGTAGCGCATGTCCTGCACCTTCTCCAGCTGCAGGTTGAAGGTGCGCGGGAAGGGCTCGGGCTCCGCGGCCTTGTCCAGGCGGGCGCCCAGGTAGCTGGCAATGGCGCCGTCGTAGGCGGCGGTGTGCTCAAAGGCCTTCACCGCCAGGTCAAAGCGGGTGGCCTGAGTCAGGCTGCCGTCGTTGTGCTTAATTTCCTCCAGCACCCGGGCGTAGTCCGAGGCATTCACCACAATGGCCACATCCGCGTGGTTCTTGGCGGCGGCGCGGACCATGGTGGGGCCGCCGATATCGATGTTCTCGATGGCCGTGTCCAGATCGCAGTCGGGCTTCGCCACGGTGGCCTCAAAGGGGTAGAGGTTGACCACCACCAGGTCGATGGGGGCAATGCCGTGTTCGGCCATCACCGCGTCATCGGTGCCGCGGCGGCCGAGTATGCCGCCGTGAATGGTGGGGTGGAGTGTCTTGACCCGCCCGGCCATCATTTCCGGGAATCCGGTGTGTTCCGAGACTTCCGTGACGGGAATGCCCGCCTCGCTGATCAGGCGGTGGGTGCCACCGGTGGAAAGCAGCTCCACGCCGGCTTCGGTGAGTGCCCGGGCAAAATCGACGATGCCGGTCTTGTCGGAGACGCTGATCAGGGCGCGGCGCAGTGGCGTTGCGGAGTCGGTGTTAGTCATGTTGTTCCGTAGTCTGTTGGAAAGAAGCAGTGCCCAGGGGCCTGTTGCCTGGGGCCTTTGGGGGGCACTGTACGACGGGGTGCGGCAGGGCGGTGGTGCAATGCGCCCGGGTCTCAGAGCAGTCCGTACTGCTTGAGCTTCTTGCGCAGTGTGCCGCGGTTCAGACCCAGCATCACAGAGGCGCGGGTCTGGTTGTTGCGGGTATAGTCCATGACCTTCTCCAGCAGCGGGGCTTCCACTTCGGAGAGCACCAGCTGGTAGACATCCTGTACCGGAGCGCCATCAAGCTGGTCGAAATAGTTTTTCAGCGCCGTCTCCACATGATCACGCAGCGTTACGGACTGGCCTTTCTCGGCGTCGGACTGCAGGGCCGGGTTGTCCTGCTGGGTACTGTTCTCGGCTGACAGGGTTTCTGCGTTCATGCGACGAATACCTCTTCTTTTCGTAGTACGGCAAAATAGGAGTCAATGCTGTCGAGTTGTGCCCGTGGCGACTCCAGTTGATTGAATGTCTGGCGAAAACGCCGGTCATTGTCGTGGGCCTGCAGATACCAGCCCACGTGTTTGCGCGCAATGCGCAGCCCCTGCCAGTCACCATAGAAGCGGTGCAGTGACTGCACATGCTCCGACAGGATGGCGTGCACCCGGCTCAGTGGGGGTGCCGGCAGGGTCTCACCGGTGGCCAGGTAATGGCCGATGGCGTGGAAAATCCAGGGGCTGCCCTGGGCGGCGCGGCCGATCAGCAGGCCGTCGGCGCCGGTGTGGGACAGCACCTGGGCGGCCTTGCGGGGCGTGTCGATGTCGCCGTTGGCAAACACCGGTATGGACACGCTCTGCTTGACCCGGGCGATGGTGTCGTATTCCGCCTCGCCCCGGTAGGCGCAGGCCCGGGTGCGGCCATGGATGGCCAGTGCCTGTATGCCGGCATCCTCGGCCATGCGGGCAATGGTGGGGGCGTTGCGATTGTCCGTGTCCCAGCCGGTGCGCATTTTCAGCGTCACCGGCACATTCACGGCGGCCACCACCGACTGCAGGATCTCACGCACCAGCGCCTCGTCCTTCATCAATGCGGAGCCGGCGGCCTTGTTGCAGACCTTCTTGGCCGGGCAGCCCATATTGATGTCAATGATCTGCGCCCCCTGCTCGGCGTTGACCCGGGCGGCCTCCGCCAGCATGGCGGCATCGCCGCCGGCGATCTGGACCGAGCGGGGTTCCGGCTCGTCCCGGTGGTCCATGCGCAGGCGGGACTTGCGGGTGTGCCAGAGGCGACGGTCGGCGGTGACCATCTCGGACACCGCCAGCCCTGCGCCCATGCGCCGGCACAGCAGCCGGAAGGGGCGGTCCGTGACACCGGCCATGGGGGCCAGTATCAGGTTGTTGGGCAGGGTGTAGGGGCCAATGGCAACCACCGTTCTCTCCTTTCGATCCGGACTGGCCTGTCGCTCCGGACTGGCCCTGAGGGCCGGTCTGGCTTTCTTTATGGGACCTGTCGGGCCGGGCAGCAGCCGGACATTGATCAAAAGTTGTCCAGCTCAGGGGGAGATAATGATACTCGTCCGGGTGGCGCCGATAAAGGCCCCGAAGCCGGGAAAAACTGACTATTTTTTGCGCTGTTGCGTTGACTTGCGGGGTCTGATCTGTTCCCGCCCTTAAGGCCCGGAGCGGTCAGTGAGCGGCCTGGGGGCTAATCCGCCTCAGGCAGGCCCAGGAAATCAATGCGGTAACTGATGGCCTCACGCCCCGGGTCCTTCAGTGACAGGCGGATGGGCAGAGCCCGGTTGGCGGCAATCTCACCGGGGGGCTCAACCGCCAGGTATTGCGAGGGGCGGAAGACGCGCTGGGCCACGATGTCGCCGTTGAGGTTGGAGAAACTCAGTGCCACGGCCGGCAGTGGCTGTGGGAATGAGGCCCTGTTATGGAGCTGGGCTTCCACCAGAAGGGCTCCGCTCTCATCGGGGTGGTTGCGTACGATCAGGTCCCGTGCCACCAGCTGGTTGCGGTCCACCAGTGTCGGCAGCTCGCAGCCCAGCCACTGGCAGCCCTGCACATACAGGGGGCGCAGGCTCTCATTCATGGCCAGTGCCTCCCTTTGCAGCCACAGCGTCTGTGCCGCCAGTGCCAGGGCCAGCAGCACCGCCAGAGCGCGCCACCACCAGCGATAGCGGGAGGGGGAGCGTTCCACCGGGCTGGCAGCAATGGGCTCGGCGCGCAGCTGGCGCCAGTCCGTGCCGGCCTCCCGGTGCGCCCTGGGGGCGCTGTCGTCGTCCTGCAGTGCCTGCAGTGACAGTGACGGGCGCTTTTCCGCGGTTGGCCCGGGCTGGGAGGCGGGCTCAGAGGCGGGCTTTCTGAGCGCGGTGTGCTGCAACTGTGCGGTGGGGTCCGGGATCTCCGGGAGGTTGTCCAGGCTGTCCCAGTCGATCATGGCCTCCCAGTCTTCCTCGTCCACCGGGGTCGGGTCACTGCCGGACGGGGGGCTGTCCGCCTCCTGGGTGTCGTCTTTCCCGGCGTCCCTGTCTCTGTCCACGGGTTTGCCGTCAGCGGGTCTGCGCTGGTCAGGGTCCCCTGTGGCCAGGCCCCTGGAGTCCGGGCCACGGCGGGATTCTGCCCCTTCGCGGCGCTCGTCCTGGTCATCATCGGCCAGCAGGCTTTCCGCCCAGCTTTCATCCACCGGTGGTGGGGCCGTGTCGCTGTGCCGATCGTCCGCCCAGTTGGAGAGGTCCTCTTCATCCAGTGACAGGAAGCTGCTGGAGTATTCGCTCTGCTGGTCCTGCTGGCGCCCCGCATAATGGCCTTCCGTGGCATCCTCTTCCGGGTCGTCCTGGAAGATCAGCTCATCGTCGTCTTCCGGTTCCGGGCTGCGGCGTGCGCTGAGGAAGGAGTCCGGCTCGGGGGCACCGGGCCGGCTGTCCGGTTTTGTCTCCGGCTCCGGTGTCCTGGTGGCTTTGTCCTGGCGTGGGGCCGGGCTGTCGCTGAATGAGGGTGGCGGGTTGCTGAGCAGGTGGGCGCGGGCGTTGAAAATGGTGCGGCACTGTCCGCAGCGCACCTTTCCGGCGGCCACGGTAATCTGTTCCTCGGTGACCCGGAAACGGGTTTTACACTGGGGGCAGCGGGTGTGCCTGACCTGAACGCTCATGAAGTCCCTCTGGCGCCATCGCGGTGGTGGCTGACAGTGTAGCGGTTAATGCCGGTGGCGAAAATGCTCCCGCTCTCAGACCGCAGGTGAGAATAAGCGTCGGCCGTGGAGACGGACCCATCCTTCCCGTTCCACCGCCTCGTCCATGTCAAACCACTCGCTGTAGCGCTCTCGCAGGGACTCGGCCTGGCTGGCGAGAATGCCCGAAAGCAGTATCTCGCCGCCGGGGCGGACGAGCTGTGCCAGTGACGGGGCCAGGCTGGTCAGCGGCTGGGCCAGTATGTTGGCCAGCAGAAGGTCGCACTGCCCCGGTGGCAGGGATTCCGGCACAAACAGACGCAGCCTCTGGTCGGCCACGGCGTTGCGCCTTGCGTTGTCGCGGCTGGCCTCCAGTGCCTGTGGGTCGGTGTCGGTGCCGACCACCTCTCTGGCCCCCAGCAGCAGCGCGGCCAGTGCCAGCACGCCGGAACCGCATCCGTAATCCACCACCTCCAGGTCCCGCACATCGGCGCTGTCCAGCCACTCCAGGCAGAGTGCCGTGGTGGGATGGGTGCCGGTGCCAAAGGCCAGGCCCGGGTCCAGCATCAGGTTGACGGCCTCTTCCTGGGGCGGTGTGTGCCAGCTGGGGCAGATCCAGAGGCGCTCGCCAAAGCGGATGGGGTGAAAGTCCTCCATCCAGGCCCGCTCCCAATCCTGATCCGCCACCAGCTCCACTTCCATGGACTCCAGGGGCGTCTGTGTCTGCTGGTGGAACTGTTCGCTGATCTGCTCTTTCACGGACTCCAGGTCCGCCGAGTCGTCAAACAGCCCGGTCACCCGGGTGCTCTGCCACAGGGGCGTGCTGCCCAGGTCCGGCTCGTACAGTGGCTGGTCGGCGTCGTCCTGCAGGGTGACGGCGGCGGAGCCCGCCGACAGCATCAGCTCCTCAAGCACCTCGGCCTGATCCGGATCGGTGTGGATGTGCAGATGGACCCAGGCCATGGTTATTCCCGCATCAGCTGTTCAAGGTAATGGATGCTGAAGGCGCCGTTGAGGAAAGCCGGGTCCCGCACCAGCCGGTGGTGCAGGCTGGCATTGGTCTTGATGCCCACGATCACCAGCTCGTCCAGTGCGTTGCGCATGCGAGCCATGGCCGTGTCTCGGTCTTCCCCGTAGGTGATCAGCTTGGCCACCAGTGAGTCGTAGAAAGGCGGTACGCTGTAGCCGCTGTAGAGGTGGGAGTCCACCCGCACACCGTTGCCACCCGGCGGGTGGAAGCGCTCCACCTTGCCGGGGCTGGGGATGAAGGTCTTGGCGTCCTCGGCATTGATGCGGCATTCCACGGCGTGGCCACGCACCCGTATGTCCTCCTGGCGGTAGCGCAGTGTCTCGCCGCCGGCAATGCGCAGCTGCTCCTTGACTATGTCCACGCCGGTGACCATTTCGCTGATGGGGTGCTCCACCTGCACCCGGGTGTTCATCTCGATAAAGAAGAACTGGCCGTCCTCGTACAGGAACTCGAAGGTGCCGGCCCCCACGTAGCCCAGCTCCTGGCAGGCCTTGACGCAGGCATCCAGCACCACCTGGCGGGCATCCGGGTCCACATCCGGCGCCGGTGCCTCTTCCAGGATCTTCTGGTGGCGGCGCTGCAGTGAGCAGTCCCGGTCCCCCAGGTGGATGACATTGCCATGGCTGTCCGCCAGCACCTGCACTTCCACATGGCGCGGTCGCTGCAGGTACTTCTCCAGGTAGACGGTGTCGTCGCCGAACACGCTGGACGCTTCCCGCTGCGTCACCTGCACGGCCTTGAGCAGGGCATGCTCGTTGTGCACCACCTGCATGCCACGGCCACCGCCGCCGGAGGCGGCCTTGATCAGCACCGGGTAGCCGATGTCACGGGCCACCTGCAGTGTGCGCTCATCGTCGTTATTGAGCGGGCCGTTGGAGCCGGGCACCGTGGGCACCCCGGCCTTGATCATGGCGCGGATGGCGGAGACCTTGTTGCCCATCAGGCGGATCACGCTGGATGAGGGGCCGATAAAGCGGAATCCGCTTTTCTCCACCTGTTCGGCAAAGTCGGCGTTTTCCGCCAGAAATCCGTAGCCGGGGTGGATGGCCTGGGCGTCGGTGAGTTCCGCGGCGCTGATAATGGCCGGAATGTTGAGGTAACTCTCGCTGGCGCTGTCAGGACCGATGCAGACGGATTCGTCCGCCAGGCGCACATGCATCAGGTCACGGTCCACCCTGGAGTGCACCGCCACGGTGCGGATGCCCAGCTCTTTACAGGCGCGCAGTATTCTCAGGGCGATCTCGCCCCGATTGGCAATCAGTACTTTATCAATCATGCCGTTCTTTCCCGAGCAAAGCCGCCATTCAGACGATCACAAACATGGGCTGATCGTACTCGACCGGCTGGCCGTCCTCGATCAGAATTTCCGTGACGGTGCCACTGATGTCCGACTCGATCTGGTTCATCATCTTCATGGCTTCCACAATGCACAGGGGCTCGCCGTTGCGTACTCTCTGGCCCACCTCCACAAAGGGCGGCGAAGTGGGGGAGGGGCCTCGGTAAAAGGTGCCCACCATGGGGGAGCGGACCAGGTGGCCCTCCGGCATCGGGGCTTCTTCCGGGGGTTTTTCCTGGGCGCGGTCGGCGCCCACGGCTTCCGCGGCCGGAGCCGCCGGCTGTGGTGCCGGTGCGGGTGCCGGTGCGGCGGCACGGCGGCGGGAGATGCGAACGGCATCGTCCCCTTCCTTGATTTCAAGCTCCTCGATATCGGACTCTTCGAGCAGCTCAATCAGTTTTTTGACTTTCCGGATATCCATAACGCGCTCTCGTTGTTTTCAGGCCTTAAGCCGGTTCAGGGCCGCCTGCAATGCCAGTTCGTAGCTCTGGGGGCCGAATCCGCTGATCACACCACTGGCAATGTCCGAGAAATAGGAATGCTGCCGGAAAGGCTCCCTGGCATGCACATTGGACAGGTGCACTTCGATGAACGGAATGGCCACGGCCAGCAGGGCGTCCCTCAGGGCGACACTGGTATGGGTAAAGGCGGCGGGGTTAATGAGGATGACATCCACTTCTTCCTGGCGGGCCTCGTGGATGCGCTCCACCAGTTCGTATTCGGCATTGCTTTGCAGGCTCATCAGGTGGGCGCCGGCGGACTGGGCCTGGGCATGCAGGCGCTGGTTGATGCTCTCCAGGCTGTCATGGCCGTAGCGTTCCGGTTCCCGGGTGCCGAGCAGGTTAAGATTGGGGCCATGCAGAACCAGTATGGTAGCCACCCTGTTCAGTCTCCGCAGCCTGATGAATTTCGTTTAATTTGCCCACAAAATAGCGCAATTTCACGGAAGTTTGACCGTTATTGGCAATAACATCAACCATCCCGCCGGCGCTTTTGCCGGATTTTTTCGCCCTCGCCGGGCTCTGTCCGGATCAGGGCGGCCGTGGTGCACCTCCGGCTGTGCTGTCCCGGCCAGGAAAAACGCCCCATTAAGGGGCGTGAACCAAGCCGTCGGGCTGTCCCAGGGGGTCAGCCGGTCAACTCGTCGCCACTGTGAATCCGGTTGCGCCCCAGCTCCTTGGCCTGGACAAGGGCCCTTTCGGCGTTTTCACACAGCCGCTGCAGGGATTCACCCTGCCACTGTGTGAGTCCGGCACTGAAGGACACGCTGAATTCGTCGTTCCCCGCCGGGTGATGCAGTTCGGCGAACTTGGTGCGGATCTCGTTGAGGACATGGCGGGCATCGGTGGCCTGAGTCCCGGGCATGATGACCGCAAACTCCTCGCCGCCGTAACGGCCGATGTGGTCGCTGCTCCTGAGCCGCTGCTTGAGAAACAGCGAGAGGCTGCGCAGTACCCGGTCCCCCATGGCATGGCCGTAAGTGTTGTTGATAACACGGAAGCGGTCCAGGTCCAGCATGGCCAGGCACAGTGGCTGTCCGCTCTGGCCGGCACGGTGCACCTCGTTCTCCAGCAGGTGCATGGTGTGGCTGTGGTTGTACAGTCCGGTCAGGCTGTCCCGCACCATCAGCGCCTTCATGGAGCGGGCGCGGCGGCCGCGGTTGTGCAGCGTGGCCACCAGGTGGCGGGCATCCACCGGCTTGGTGAGGAAATCGTCACCGCCCATGCTCATGGCATGAAGCTGCTTGGCCACATCGTCTTCCGCGGAGAGGTAGATAATGGGCACCCGGTGCAGGTGGTCCTGCTGGCGTATCACCTTGGCCACTTCCATGCCGGTGCATTCCGGCATGTACATATCCAGCACAATGATTTCCGGGGAGAAGGACTCCAGTGAGGCCATGACCTCCATGGGGTTGGTGACGATGCAGCTGTGCATGCCGGCCTTGATCAGGGCGTTTTCCATGAACTTGGCCTGGGCCCTGGAGTCGTCCACCACCATGACCCGGTAGGGCTCCACGGGGTTGCTGTGGCTGTAGTTCTCGATTTTCTCGATCAGCTGGGAGGGGTCCACCGTGGGGTGGAAGAATTCCTCGCCCCCGGAGCGCACGGCCCTCAGGCGGGTCTCGATGCGGCTGTCTTTCTCGCTCACATAGATCACCGGTATGGGGGTCTCGTGGGCCTTCTGGACCTGCTCCACCAGGGCAATGCCACCATCCTCGCCGTCGCCGAAATTGACATCGATGACCAGAGTGTCGGGCTTGTGCCGTATGGCCTCTTCCTGCAGTTTTTCCGGGTCGCTGAAGCCGTTGGCGCGGAAGCCGAAGAATTCCATCTGGCGGATGATACGCCGGGTATTGTCCTGGTCGTTCAGTGCGATATAGACAGGCGGGCGCAGGTAGGTGCGGGGTGGCGTGCCTTCCTGCTGGCGGTCGCTGCGGCGAAGGGTGCATTCGCTGAGCTGGTCCATGGCAGCCTGCAATGCGTCCCTGATGGCCGTGTCCATGGGCTGCTTCGGTGGCCACTGCTCCAGTGCCTGGCTGAGTGTGGCGGCAGCGTTCTGGTGGCCTTCCATGGCAAAGCGACGGGCATAGCGGTCGAGCTTGTCGTTGGCCCGGATCAGGTCTTCCCGCAGCCCCGCTGGCGGTGCCCCCTGGTCACGGTATTGCTGCCACAGCTCAAGCAGTTGCCGTGCCTGTGTGGTCACGCGCTGGGCAAAATGCTGTCTGAGCTTTTCGCGCTGGTTTTCGTCGTTCATTGCCCTTCCTGACAGTGACTGTGGTTCTGTGGGGATAACTATAGCCTTTACCGGGAATCCCTGCTCAAGTGGCTTTGGGGTTTTGCTGTTGTTATTGTGCCGAAGAGGCCAACATGGAACGGAACCGCCCATTCTTGTCCAGGATTCCGGGAGTTTTCCACCCCGATGGGGCAATAGCGCTATGCTGGAGCAAGAACACATCATCAGAGGTCATAACGCCATGAAACGTGCATTGTTAATGCTGCTGTCTTTCGTTCTTCTGTCCTGTGGTGCTATGGCCCAGGCTTCCGACTGGCAGCCCTACCCGCCGGAGCTGCCCCGCTTTGATATCAGCGATGAACAACTCCGGGCGGAATGGCAGTCCATGACGGACGGGCTGCGGGGCCCTCTGCCCACGGCGGACAGTGTCCGTGAAGACGCACAGCGCTGGCCCAAGGCCAGGGAATACACCGAGAAGCTGCTGCAGGAAAAGGCAAAGACCGATGAGCGCTTTGCCCAGTATTCCGGACCACTGGAGTCCCACTACGGGGAATATGCGGCCCATCTGAGGGAGGCCTGGCGGCTGCTGTTTGAGGGGCGTTTCCGTGAGGCGCGGGATCTGGGGCTGGCACTGGGGCCGGCGGGTTACTTCCCGGGCCTTTACGCACAGGCGCTGTATGCCACCCAGATCGAGACGGATGAAGAACGCCGGGAGGCCCTTCTGGAAGAGGTGATCACCCTGACGGAGGAGATCCTGCCATTGGCACCGGACCACCCCATGATCCGTTTCGGCAATGCCTACGGCAAGGCCCGTGTGATTGAGGACATGTCCGCCACCGGGGCCATGGGCACCGGCTATACCAGTGAAGTCATGGACCAGCTGGAAGAGCTGGTGGAAGAGGATCCGGATAACATCTACGCCATTACCCTGCTGGGTGGCGTGCATTCCGGGATTGTGGAAAAGGCGGGGGGCTTTCTGGCCAGGATGACCTTTGGTGCCAGCAAGGGTCGCATGGAAGAGTACTTCGAGCGGGCTCTGGCGCTGAACGACCGCTATGCCGGACTCTATTACGAGTACGCCAGGGCGCTGATCAAGGTGGATGGTCGCAATGGCGAGAAGCAGGCCCGGAAACTGCTGGAGAAGGGGGCCGCGCTGACACCACGGCATGCGGAAGAGGCGCTGCAGGTACAGGCCTGCCAGCAACTGCTGGCCAGCCTGGACTGAGTCGTGCTGCAAACAGGGCCTGTCATTCTGCCGCTGGCAGACACCCGGGTTTTGCCCTGGCCCGGGAGGCGGCCCTCCGGGTCAGGCAGTCTTACTTGCCGTAGGCGGCCACGGAATCCGTAATGGCCTTGCGGGCGGCCTCGGCGTTATCCCAGTTGCGCACCTTCACCCACTTCCCCTTCTCCAGGGTCTTGTAGTTCTCGAAGAAGTGCTTGATCTGGTCACGCAGCAGCTGGGGCAGGTCGTCCACATCCTTCACATCCAGGTAGGCCGTGGTGAGCTTGTCGTGGGGCACCGCCACCAGCTTGGCATCGTCGCCGGCCTCGTCTTCCATGTTCAGGACGCCCACCGGGCGACAGCGGATGACGCTGCCCGGCTGCACCGGGTAGGGGGTGACCACCAGCACATCCAGCGGGTCGCCATCGTCCGCCAGTGTGTGGGGGATAAAGCCGTAGTTGGCCGGGTAGAACATGGGGCTGGCCATGAAGCGGTCCACCAGCAGTGCGCCCATGTCCTTGTCGATCTCGTATTTCACCGGCACGGTGGCGTTGGCCGGTATTTCGATGGCGACATAAATGTCTTCCGGTGGGTTCTTGCCGGCGGGGATCTTGTCGAAGTTCATGGGGTTTCCTTGGCTGTGGTCTCTGGGGCTGTGGTCTCGGGGCCCGGGCGGGTGCGCTGACAGGCATCGCTTCCTGTTCCCGGGTCCATCGGGTTAAGAGACCGGCATTATACGCGGCCACAGCCTGCATAAAAACCATCCCATGCTACAAGCCCATCTGCTTGGCGATCAGCTCCTTCATGATTTCCGTGGTGCCGCCGCCGATGGCCAGAAGCCGTGCGTCACGGGCCAGTCGCTCCACACGGGCCTCGCGCATATAGCCCATGCCGCCGAAGATCTGAACCGCCTCCCGGGTGACCGACTCGGCCACTTCGGCGCTGAAGTTCTTGGCCATGGCCACCTCCTTCACCGGCGTCTTGCCCGCCTGCATCAATGCGGCACAGCGGTAGCTGTACTGTCTGGCCAGTTCCACCTGGGTGGCCATGTCCACCAGCTTGTGGCGGGTCACCTGGAAGCCGGCGATGGGGCGGCCAAAGGCCTTGCGTTCCTTGGCGTAGGCCAGTGCCATGTCCAGCGCCAGCTGTGCCGTGGTGTAGGCCATGACGCACAGCATCAGCCGTTCCCGCAGGAAGTTGGTCATGATCACCATGAAGCCGCCGTTCTCCTGGCCGATCAGGTGGCTGGCGGGCACCATGGCGTCCTCGAAGAACAGTTCCGCCGTGTCGCTGGCCCACCAGCCGGTTTTCTTCAGGTTGCGCCCCCGGGTAAAGCCCGGCGTGTCCCGCTCCACCAGCAGCATGCTGACACCGCCATGGCCGGGTTCACCGGTGCGCACCGCCACGGAGTAGTAATCCGCCCTCTGGCCGCTGGTGATAAAGGTCTTGCTGCCGGAGACCCGGTAATGGTCCCCCTCCCGCACGGCCCGGGTTTTGAGGTTGGCCACGTCCGATCCGCCACCGGGCTCGGTAATGGCCAGGGCGGCAATTTTCTCGCCGCGCAGGACCGGTGGCACCACGGACTCCTTCATGGCCTGGGGGCCCCACTGGATCAGTGGCGGCAGGGCGATATCCAGAGAGCCCAGCCCCGCCACCAGTCCGCCGGAGCCGGCCGCCATCAGCTCTTCGCTGACGGCGATCTTGAGAAACAGGTCCCCCTCGCCGCTGCCACCCAGTGCCTCCGGGTAGCCAACGCCCAGCAGGCCGGCGTCGCCGGCCTTGCGGTAGAGTTCCCGGGGGAATTCACCGGCTTCCTCCCAGTCGTCGATGTGGGGGCTGATTTCCCGCTCCACAAAGCGCCGGGCGCTGGCCCGTGCCTGCTGGTGGGTTTCGTTGAAAAACTGGATGCTGGGGTTGGACATGGGCAGGCTCCGGCCGGGATGGATCAATGACAGCCTCCCCGTGGAAGCTGTGTTCAGGGAGGCCGTGCTCAGTAAGGATTGTGCCGTGGCCGGAGCAACCAAGCAAGCGCTTGGTCCTGATTTGGTCCCGGTGAAAGTTTGGTGCGGATGAAAATCTGGTCCCGGCTGGCTGTTTTGCGGTAATGGCCCCCGGGCATTCAGCCCAGTGTGCGGATGCCCTTGTCACCGGCCAGCAGTACCTTGTCCGCCGGGCGGCGGGCAAAGAGGCCGTTACAGACCACGCCGGGGATATGGTTGAGGCTTTCCTCCACTTTCAGTGGGCGGCCGATGTCCAGGTTGTGGATGTCGAGAATGATGTTGCCGTTGTCCGTGACAAAGCCGCTGCGGTAGACCGGGTTGCCACCCAGCGCCACGATCTGCCGGGCCACATAGCTGCGTGCCATGGGGATCACCTCCACCGGAAGCGGGAATTCCCCCAGCAGGGGCACCAGCTTGCTGTCATCGGCGATGCAGATAAAGGTGTCCGCCGCCGCCGCCACGATCTTCTCACGGGTCAGTGCGCCGCCGCCGCCCTTGATCAGTTCGCGCCGCTCGTTGGTCTCATCGGCGCCATCCACATAAAAGGCCATGCTGCCGACCTGGTTGAGCTCGAACACCTCGATGCCATGGCTGCGAAGGCGCCTGGCGCTGGCCTCGCTGCTGGCCACGGTGCCGCTGAAATCGCCCTTGAGAGCGGCCAGTGCATCGATAAAGCAGTTGGCGGTGCTGCCGGTGCCGACACCAATGACGGTGTCTTTTTCCAGCTTCGGGCGGATCAGTTCCAGTGCCGCCTCGGCAACGGCTTGCTTCAGTCTGTCCTGGCTCATGGGGCTTCCTCGGTTCTGGCAGGGTGCAAAGAAAAAGGGCGAAACCCGGTGCTTTCATGGTCACCGGCGCCGGCTGCCACTACTATACGGGTTTGTGCGCTGAGCGTGTAGACGCCTCACCGGGGCGGTCCGTACACTGTGCCACAACCGAATTTCCTTGCCAGGCGGCCGTTGGCCGTCCCGGAACCCGACCTCAGGTGCGCCCGATGCCCCATCGCTATATCAAGAAAATCCTGGATACCCGTGTTTACGACGTGGCCATTGAATCCCCCATTACGGAAGCAATGAGTCTCTCCAGGCGCTTTGGCAATTCGGTGTTTCTCAAGCGCGAGGATATGCAGCCGGTGTTCTCCTTCAAGCTGCGGGGCGCCTACAACAAGATCTCCCAGCTGAGCCAGGCGGAGAAGGACTGCGGCGTGATCGCCGCCTCCGCCGGCAACCATGCCCAGGGGGTGGCACTGGCGGCCACCCGTCTGGGGATCAAGGCGGTGATCGTGATGCCCCGCACCACTCCTGAGATCAAGGTGAACTCCGCCCGTGAGCACGGTGCCCAGGTGATCCTCCATGGCGACGCCTTCGATGAGGCGGCGGAGTACACCCGCCAGCTGATGGAGGAGAAGGGCTACACCTATATCCCCCCCTACGACGACCCGGACATCATTGCCGGACAGGGCACCGTGGCCATGGAGCTGATGTGGCAGTTCACCCGCCCCATACACGCGGTCTTTATCCCGGTCGGCGGCGGCGGTCTGATGGCGGGCATGGCCGCCTACATCAAATACCTGCGCCCTGAGACCCGGGTGATCGGCGTGGAACCGGAGGACTCGGCCTGCCTGGCCGAGGCCCTCAAGGCCGGCAAGCGGGTGATACTGCCCCAGGTGGGCATCTTTGCCGACGGGGTGGCGGTCAAGCAGATCGGCCAATACCCCTGGGAGATCTGCAAGGACCATGTGGACGAGGTGGTGACCGTCACCACGGACGAGATCTGTGCCGCCATCAAGGACCTGTTCGAGGACACCCGTTCCATCTCGGAGCCGGCGGGGGCACTGGGTGTGGCGGGCCTGAAAAAGTACGTGGAGCGTGAAGGCATCGAGGGGCAGAATCTGATTGCCATTTCCAGTGGCGCCAATATGAACTTCGACCGGCTGCGCTACATCTCCGAGCGCACCGAGGTGGGTGAAAAGCGGGAGGCCATTCTGGCGGTGGCCATTCCGGAGCGCCCCGGCAGCTTCAAGGCCTTCACCCGGGCACTGCAGAAGCGCAGCATCACCGAGTTCAACTACCGCTACGCGGATGCCGACAAGGCCCGCATCTTTGTGGGTGTGAAGATCGCCTCCGGTGGGCTGGGGCGCAATGAGCTGGTGGAGGAGCTCAGGGCCATGGAGTACGAGGTCACGGACCTGACCGATAACGACCTGGCCAAGCAGCATATCCGCCATATGGTGGGGGGGCACGCCCCCACGGTGGAGAACGAGAAAGTGTTCCAGTGCCAGTTTCCGGAACGGCCCGGCGCGCTGATGAAGTTTCTCCAGTCACTGGGCAGTCGCTGGAATATCTCCATGTTCCATTACCGCAACCACGGCGCGGCCTACAGCCGGGTGCTGATGGGGGCCCAGGTGGCGGACTCGGAGATGGAGGATTTCTGCGGGATGCTGGACCAGATCGGGTTTGATTACGAAGAGGTCACCCAGGATCCGGCCTATCAGCTGTTTCTGGGGCACTGATCCGGTTACAAAAACGTAACAAAAAAACACCTTGTGCAAACTGCGCCCAATTGTAAAATGCCGTTTTGTTGCTATTCTCTGGCTACTCACCTGAAGTTCCAGCGCCAGGTGGTGGTTTTGCGGGGAATTTCCGTGAACCGATTTCATCGGCCAGCGTGCTGGTAATGACAGCAGCAACGACAACAACAACCGGCATTTTCAGGAGACAGCACCGTGTACCGTGGTAAACCGGATGTGATTCGAGTTCTGGTCATCGTTTTTGCCGTAGGCCTTCTGGTCAGTGGCATCACCAGCTACGCGTCCAGCGAGAACGGCTTCCCGGGACTGGCTGACAACAATGAGCGCCAGCCCCTGGTGCAAAGCTACAGCAACAGCCGCCCCCAGTAAGGCCGCTATCCCGCTGCGGACCCCCTTGCGCAGCAGCGCCCCGACCCACTGTTTTTCACGGCCCTTTAACCGGGCAGTAGCAGCCCCTGTCCGTCACCACCTGTTGCACCGGAATATCCCAGCTGGCCTGGGGCAGGGCTTCCACCCTCTGCAGCTCATGGGCCAGTCCGATCAGCCTGGGGTTGCCGGCGGGCTGGTGGTGCTTGAAGGCAAAGGTGCGGTCATAGAAGCCCCCTCCCATGCCCAGGCGCCCGCCATCGGCGGAGAACCCCACCAAAGGCATCAGCACCGCATCCAGGGTCCAGGGCGCCCGTCCGGGACCCCGTCCGACCGGTTCCGGAATGCCAAAGCGGTTGGCCCGCAGCGGTGTGTTGCGGTGGACGGGTCGGAACCAGAGGCGGTTGTGGTGCACCGGGTGGAGTACCGGCAGGTAGCAGGTGCGACGGCGCTGGCGCCAAAGACTGTGCATCCAGGGTCTTGGGTCGATCTCCCCGTCCGCCGGCCAGTAAAGGGCAATGTGCTTTGCCTGTTGCAGTGCCGGCAGCCGGTTAAGCTGGCGCAACAGTGCGTGGGCGGCCTGTCGTTGCTGTCGTTTCGTGAGGGCTCGCCGCCGGGCTCTGAGCTGGCGTCGCAGTTGCTGTCGGGTTTGGTTGTGGGAGTTGCTGTCTGACAAGTGGTGTCTTCCTGTCAGGGGAGGAAATCGGCAATGAAAAACCCCCCGGGGTGCCGTCGCTGGATGTAGCCCTGAACCCACTGGTTCAAGGTGGAGGCCCATTTGGTGAATCAGGCTTTCCCCTGCAAAGGAGGACTTGCTCACATCACCAGGGAGTGGCCCCCAAGGTTTGTATTCATCGGCTCGAGGACATAATCCAGCTCGTCGTACACCCCAGAGAGCTGACTCGATTATACGGGGCAATCGGGGGGGCGTTGCAAATGAATTCCGTGTGCTATTTTGTTTCTTCGCGGCCGGCGCGGGGTTTTTCCGCCAGTGCCTTGTCCAGGCGCTGGTCCATATCGTCCAGAAGGGCCGAGGCGCTGGCGGGCAGGGTGTCTTTCTGCAGCATTTCGTGGGTGATGTTCAGTGCTGCCATCACGGCAATCCGCTCCACGCCGAAAACACGGCCGCTGGCGCGGATCTCCCGCATCTTGCTGTCCAGGTAACGGGCGGAGCGCTCCAGCTCGTGGCTGGCTTCCTGGGGGCCGGCCACCAGGTATTCCTTGTCCAGGATATTGACGGCCAGTGTCTGCTTGTCCGGCATCAGTGTTGCTCCAGTGCTCTCAGGCGGCTGATCATGGCTTCCACCTTGTGGCGGGCATGGTCGTTTTTCTGCATCAGCTGTATGCGCTCCTGCTGCCAGTCTTCCTGCAGCTGACGCAGCCGTGCATTCTCCGCTTCCAGTTGCCGGTTGCGGTCGATCAGTTGATCCAGTTTGTCTGACAGCTTTTGCAGCCGGGCGTGATCCATAGCGCTATCCGGTGGGAAGACGGTGACAGAGCCCGATCCAGCCTAATGGACGGCCTGGGCTCGAATCATAATAGTGTTGCCACCGGTAGCGGTCAATCACCGTGCCTGCCTTACTCTCTGGGGGTGAGCCCTTCGGAGAGACTGCGCCGGTAAGCGGCCCAGGCCGGCAGCAGCGAGACCAGCAGCGCCAGCCCCATGGCGCCACCCAGCAAGCCCAGCTCCAGGGCCTGTGGCGGGCGCAGTGCAATGTGCACCCCCCACAGCTCGCTCAGCCAGGGGGCCAGCAGGGCCAGACCACCAAACCACAGCCCCAGTGCCAGCAGTGCCGCCAGTGCCACCAGCAACAACGCCTCGCTGACAAACAGCAGCGCCACCGTGGCCGGTGAGGCCCCCACGGAACGCAGTATGGCCATTTCCCGGTTGCGGCTGCCCTGTATGGTCAGCAGCACCGCCGCCAGCCCGGCCAGGCTGGTGAAGAGCACCAGTGCGGTAATCACCATCAGGGCACGCTCGAAGCTGCCCATCAGACGCCACAGTTCCGACAGGGTGGCGCCGGGGAGTATGGCGGTGAGGGGCTCACCCCGGTAGTTGTTCAGCTCCCGCTGCAACCGCAGTGTCATGATGGGCCGGTTCACTCCCACCAGCATGGCGGTGATGGAGTCCGGCGTCAGGTCCCGCTCACGGGCCTGCTCGGCACTCACCTGTCGCCCCGGTGCCGGCACTCCGGACTGCCAGCCCAGGTGGATGGCCTCGAAGGCCTCCAGTGAAATCTGCAGTGTGCGGTCCAGTGGTGTGCCTGTGGGTGCCAGAATGCCGCTGACACGGAAGGGTTTGTCATCGTGGTTGACGAAGCTGGTGCTGCCGCCGCCATGGGCAATGGCCAGCTCATCCCCCGGTTCATAATCCAGATTGCGGGCCACATCGGCCCCCAGCACCACCTCGTAAAGGTCGTCAAAGGCACGGCCACTGGCCAGCTCCAGCGAGTGGCGGTTGCCGTACCGGAAGCGCTCGAAGAAGTCCCGGTTGGTGGCGATCACCCGGTACCCCTGGTGGGCATCCCCCAGTGTCATGGGCACCACCCAGTCCACGGCGGGCTGCTCCGCCACGTGCTGGTAGCTGGACCAGCGGATATTGTTGGTGGGGTTGCCGATATGGAACACCGAATACAGCAGCAGGTTCATGGGGCCACTGCGGGCCCCCACGATCAGGTCGGTGCCCGAGAGGGTGCTGACAAAGGACTGTTTCACCTCGCTGCGCAGGTACTGCACCCCCAGCACCAGTGTCAGGCTCAGTGTCAGTGTGATCAGAGTCAGCAGCACCGGACCGCGGCGGTGGCGCAGACTGGCGGCGGCGAGTTTCAGCCGGGCCAACAGCGTCATAACGGACTCTCCTGTGGCAGGTCAGAACGCCACTGGCGGATATCCTGCTGCTGCGTGAAACGTTGCTGCAGTGATCGGTCGTGGCTGACAAAAAGCACGCTGGCGCCATGGGCACTGGCCTGGCCCAGCAGCAGGTCCACAAAGCGGTCCCGGTGGTCCTGGTCCAGTGCCGAGGTGGGCTCGTCCGCCAGCACGATCTCAGGGGCGCCGATCAGGGCTCTGGCGGCGGCCACCCGCTGCTGCTGGCCCATACTCAGGTGGCGCACGTCCCGTGGCAGCCTGGCGGGGTCCAGACCCAGTGCCGAGAGCAGCGCCAGTGCCTGCTCCCGTGGCTTAGGACCGGCCCGCTCACGGCGCCTCCGGGAAAACTGGCAGGGCAGCAGCACATTGGCCAGTGGCGAGAGATACGGGACCAGGTTGAACTGCTGGAAGATCAGGCCCAGGTGGTCCGCCCGGAAGCGGTCACGGGCGTGGCGCGAGGCCTGTTCCAGTGACTGGCCGGTCAGACGGATGTGGCCGCTGTCCGGCGCCATCAGCCCCGCCAGCAGTGACAGGAGTGTGCTCTTGCCGGAACCGCTGGGCCCCAGCAGAAAGCAGGTCTCACCCTGTGGCAGTGAAAAATGCGGTACTGCCAGGCGGAAGTCCCGGCTGTCGGGCCAGTGAAAGGCCAGGTCGGTGATCTCCACCGCCGCCGGCGGTGTTGCGCGGCTGTCGTCTGGCGCTGTTCTGTCTGGCGTTGTGTTGTGACTTGGCGTTATGCTGGCTGCCATGATTGATTGTCCCTGGAGTCCGCCTGAATGAAAGTGTCCATCTGCCTGTCATGCCTGCTGGGTCTGCTGATGTCCGCCCACCTGGTCGCCAGTGAGGCCCAGGAAGTGGAATGGATCGACCTGATGCCCGAGGAAGACATTGAGTTTATCCAGAACATGCCGGAAATCGGCCATGACGGCAACGATCCGGTGTCACTGCCCGAGGAGCTGATGACCGGCAATGTGGTGGAGGCCATGGACCAGCGCAACATCCGGATTCCCGGGTTTGTGGTGCCCCTGGAATTCAGCGACGACAAGCGGGTGACGGAATTCTTCCTGGTGCCCTATTTTGGCGCCTGTATCCACGTGCCACCACCGCCACCGAACCAGATTATCCATATCCGTTACCCGGAAGGCATCCATGTGGATGCCCTCTACGAGCCCTACTGGGTCAGCGGCACCCTGAAAACGGAGCGCATCAGCAACGATGTGGCGGATGCCTCCTATGTCATGACCGCCGACAAAGTGGAGCTCTATTAAAAGCGGCACTCTATTAACAGTGGCGCCCTGTTAGAGCGCTCTCAGGGCTGAAAGCCCGTGCGGCCCTGGCCCAGCCGTGCGCTGCCCTGTCCGCCGTCCCCCAGCCATTCCAGCTGCAACCGCTCGATGCCGGACCAGTCCTCCAGGAAGGCCGCCTTCACCGTCTGGCCGGTCAGGGCGGGCTGACACGCCAGTGTCTGTGTCACTGTGATATCGGCATGGCCACCCCGGTAATCGCTGTCCGTCAGTGGCGTGCTCACCGTGGCGCTGACCAGATCGCATTCACCGCCCTCCGGGTGCACCAGTGGCTGTTCCCGGAAATACGCCAGGGCCCTGTCCAGTGCCGCTTTCTGCGACTCATTCCCGGGCGCCTGTTCAAAACCCAGCAGGTTGACGGTGGGGGAGACGAAGAAAAGATCCGCTGAAGGCCCCTCAATGGCCAGCTGCATCTCGGCCTCACCGTGCACATGGGCACCCAGGCTCTCCCGGGACTCATCATGCCCCTGTCCGTAATCATGATCGTGGTCGTGGTCGTGGTCGTGGTCGTGGTGCCCGCTCTGGGCCTTGTCCTCACGGGAGTGGCTGTGGGAATCCCCGTGATGGCCATCCTCGTGGCCCATGGCCGGCGCTCCGGCCAGCATCAGGGCGAGCAGTAACAGGGCGGGTTGCCGGTGTTTTCCCGCTGATGGCGCTGTGAGTGACTGAAACATGGGTGTCTCCTGAGGATAAAGGACAAAGAGGCATAACTGTTATGTTATAACATGGAGTTTGTCCCCTGTCCCCTACATCAGGTTGGGAAAGCGATGGACTTATTCCGGGCCCAAACATGCTAGCATAGGCCTTTTACAGCAAGCGGGAGAGGCGATCCGTCATGGCATTACCGGATGACGATACCGGCACTGAGAGCGACGAGCTGTTTGATTTCGACCTCTGGGCCGATCTGCACCGCAATCATTCAGCCATTAACCACCCCAGCGAGCTGCACGGGCTGCTCAGCGGCCAGCTGTCCGCCGGGGAGCGGCTCTCATCGGAGCGCTGGGAGCACCTGGCCTGTGAGCACCTCGGGGCCGAGACACTGCAGGAGCAGTCCGGCCGGGAGGGGCAGCCCAGCCCCAAAGCCCTGCTGCACGGTTTTTATGGCCGTACACTGGCGGCGCTGCAGTCGGAGTCCATGGACTTCCGCCTGCTGCTGCCGCTGGACCCGGCACCGCTGTCACAGCGTCTTGAGGCCCTTGGTGCCTGGGTCAGAGGCTTTCTGGAGGGCATGGCCAGGGCCGCCGGAGAGGGTCTGAACGAGGCGCCACAGGATGTGCGGGAGCTGATCCGGGACTTTGTCGCCATCAGCCAGATCGAAATCGACGAGGACGACTCGGAAGACGGCGAGAAGGAGCTGGCGGAAGTCATGGAATACGTGCGCATCGGCGTGCTGACCGTGTTTGCCGAGTTTAACCGTCCGGCGCCGGAAGGGGCCACGCTGCACTGAACCGACCCGGCCCCGGGCGAGCGGGGCTGTCACCGACGAGGGAGTCCACCATGAATACCGCCGAAAAAACCAGCCAGCGCCTGGTGCCCCTCAGGGAGTACGCACAGCGCCGTCAGCGACTGATCGAGCAGATGGCGCCGGACAGCATTGCCATTGTCTCCGCCGCGCCGGAGCGCACTCGCAGCCGTGATACCGACTACCCCTACCGACAGGACAGCGATTTTTACTACCTCACCGGCTTCCCGGAGCCGGACGCGGTGCTGGCGCTGATCCCGGGCCGTGAACACGGCGAGGTGGTGCTGTTCTGCAAGGAGCGGGACCCCAGGAAGGAGCTCTGGGACGGTTTCCTGGCCGGTCCGGAAGGGGCGGTGTCGGAGTACGGCGCGGATGACGCCTTCCCCATTGCCGATATCGACGACATCCTGCCGGGGCTGATCGAGGGCCGCTCCCGGGTGTATTACTCCATCGGCCGTGATGCGGCCTTTGATGCCCGTGTCATGGAGTGGATCAACACACTGCGCAGCAAGGTCCGCAGTGGCGCCAAGCCACCGGGAGAGTTTGTGGCGCTTGAGCACAGCCTGCACGACATGCGCCTGTACAAGAGCGCGGCGGAGCAGAAGGTCATGGCCCGTGCCGCCGAGATCAGCGCCGAGGCCCATTGCCGCGCCATGCAGAGAGCCGCCCCCGGCGTGCGGGAATACCAGCTGGAGGCGGAGCTGCATTACACATTCATGAACCACGGCGCCCGCCACCCGGCCTACCCCTCCATTGTGGGGGCCGGCGCCAACGCCTGTGTGCTGCATTACATCGACAACCAGGCCCTGCTGCAGGAGGGGGACCTGGTGCTGATCGACGCCGGCTGTGAGCTGGAAGGCTATGCCGCGGACATTACCCGCACCTTTCCCGTGAGCGGCCGTTTCAGTGAGCCGCAAAAGGCCCTTTACCAGGTGGTGCTGGAGGCCAACCGGGCCGCCATTGCGGCGGTGAAGCCGGAGAATCACTGGAACCGCCCCCACGAGGCGGCGGTCGAAGTGCTCAGCCAGGGCCTGCTGGATCTGGGGATTCTCACGGGAACCCTGGACGAGGTGGTGGAACAGGCCCTGTACCGCCCCTATTTCATGCACCGCACCGGCCACTGGCTGGGGCTGGATGTGCACGATGTGGGGGACTACAAGATCGGCGGCGCCTGGCGGGTACTGGAGCCGGGGATGGTGCTGACCATCGAGCCGGGCCTGTACATCAACCCCCATGACGAGTCCGTGGACCCGCAGTGGCGGGGCCTGGGCATTCGCATTGAAGACGATGTGGTGGTCACCGGTGACGGCTGCCGGGTACTGACCGACGGGGTGCCGAAAGACATCGCAGAAATCGAGGCATTGATGGCTCATGGACACGCATGACAGCGAGTTTGACGTGGTCATTGCCGGCGGCGGCATGGCCGGTGCTTCACTGGCACTGGGCCTGATCCGTCAGTTGCCGGCACTGAAAGTGGCCGTGGTGGAGGCGGCCCCACTGAGTCCGGAAAACGCCGACCCGGAGGCGTACCAGCCCAGCTACGATGCCCGCTCCACGGCACTGGGCTATGGTTCACGGCTGATTTTCGAGGATCTGGGTCTGTGGGGGCGCCTGCGCACAAGGGCCACCCCCATACGCCATATCCACGTCTCGGAGAAAGGCAAGCCGGGACGTACCGGCATGCACGCCTCCGAGCACCAGCAGGGTGGGCTGGGTTATGTGGTGGACAACCAGTGGCTGGGCCGCTGCCTGCTCCATGCCCTGCAGGACACACCGGTGCACTGGTGCGCACCGGGCAAGGTGGTCTCCGCCAGCCCCGGCGCCGAGAACACCGACCTGGTGGTGGAGCAGGACGGCCGGACACTGAACTGGCGCTGCCGCCTGCTGGTGGTGGCCGACGGTGGCCGCTCCGACCTGCGGGAGGCACTGGACTTCCGGGTCGAGCGCAAGGATTACGACCAGCGGGCACTGGTGACCAATATCCGCACCAGCAACCCCCATAACGGCACCGCCTTCGAGCGTTTCACGCCGGACGGCCCTCTGGCACTGCTGCCACAGGGGGGCGACAGGGCCCGTGAGTGCGGCCTGGTCTGGACCCACCAGAGCGGCCAGGCACAGGCCCTGTCGGAACTCTCCGAGGCGGACTTCCTGGCCCGGCTGCAGCGGGTATTCGGCTGGCGGCTGGGTCGTTTTGTCAGCATGGGGCGCATTGACAGCTACCCGCTGACGTTGACCCGTGTGGCGGAGCCGGCCCGCCCCGGAGTGCTGCTGGTGGGCAATGCCGCCCATACCCTGCACCCGGTGGCCGGCCAGGGTTTCAACCTGGCACTGCGGGGGCTGATGCGCCTGGCGGAGCAGGTACGCAAGGCCCATGAGGCGGGTCGCTCACCAGGGTCCATGGCCACACTGCAGGCCTACCTGGATGAGCACCAGCCGGACGAGGACGCCATAGTGGGCTTCTCCGACTCCATGGTGCGGCTGTTCAACGAGGGCCCGCCCATGGTCAACGGCGCCCGTGACCTGGGCCTGGTGACACTGGACCTGGTGACACCGGCAAAGAGCTGGTTTGCCCGCCAGGCCATGGGGCTGGGGCGGCGCCGTTCCTCACTGGGGGCCTCACAGGCCGCCTCCGCCACGAGAGCGCACTGATATGAGCCCCCGGACTCCCGACCTGCAGGCGGATGTGGTGATTCTCGGCGGCGGCCTGGTGGGCAGCGCCCTGGCGCTGGCCCTCTCGGAGCTGCCGCTGCAGGTGCTGGTGCTGGAAGGCCAGTCCACCCGGGACCTGTGCGCCCCTGTTGAGCCCGCCGGGTCGGTGAGGGATTTCGACCCCCGGGTCAGCGCCCTCACCGAGGCCACCCGCCAGCTGCTGGACGACCTGGGTGTGTGGGATGCCGTGTCCCGGGAAAGGCACTGCCCTTACCGGCACATGCGGGTCTGGGACGCGGAGGGCACCGGGGAGGTGCATTTCGATGCGGCGGATCTGCAACGCTCCCGGCTGGGTCAGATCGTGGAAAACCGGGTGCTGGTGAAGGCCCTGACCGAGGCGGTGCTGTCACGGGACAATGTGCGGCTGCTGGACGCGGTGCACGTGAAACGCTGGGCCCCTGAGACCGGGGGTGGCAGCCTCTTCCTGGAGGACGGCCGCCGTGTCCAGGGGGCTCTGGTGGTGGGGGCCGACGGGCCCCGCTCAAGGCTGCGCCAGTGGGCGGGCCTGGCCACCCGTGAGTGGGACTACGACCAGCAGGCCATTGTCTGCACCGCCCGGTGCAATGAGAGCCACCAGTACACCGCCTGGCAGCGTTTCATGGTCACAGGTCCCCTGGCCTATCTGCCTCTGGCCAATGAGGGAGGCGACTCGCAGTGTGTCTCCGTGGTCTGGTCACAGGACACGGACCGGGCCTCCGAGCTGGCGGGTCTGGACGATCACGCCTTTATGGACGAGCTGGGCCGTGCCCTGGAATGGCGCCTTGGCGGCGTCACGGATCTGTCGCGGCGGCACACGATTCCACTGCGGCAGCGTCACGCCAAGGACTATACCCGTGAGCATCTGGCACTGGTGGGGGATGCCGCCCACAGCATCCACCCCCTGGCGGGGCAGGGGGTGAACCTGGGCTTTGCCGATGTGGCGGTGCTGGCGGATGAGATACGCCGTGGCCATTACCGGGGCCAGTCGCCGGGGGATGCGTCCATTCTGGCGCGCTATCAGCGTCGCCGCAAGGGGGAGAATCTGGCCATGATGGCGGCCATGGAGGGCTTCAAGCAGCTCTTTGGCCGTGATGAACTGCCACTGCGCTGGCTGCGCAACACCGGCATGCGCTGGCTGGACCGCCAGGGAATGCTGAAAAACCGCATTGCCGCCGAGGCCATGGGTCTCACACGGGATCTGCCCCGTTTTGGCGGGGAGCGGTTACCGGGGCGGGGCGGTCGTGAGTCTGAGCCGCTGGGGCATTAAACGGCTGCCACTAAAACAGCCGCGCCAGTAATGCCGGCACGGCATTCTCCACCCGCAGTATGCGCGGCCCCAGGTGGACCGGCTCGAATCCCTGCTCACGGATCAGGTCCACCTCAAAGGGAATAAAGCCCCCCTCGGGGCCCACGCATAGGGTGACCGGCTCTTCCAGTGCCCTGGGGCAGGGCTGCTCGCTGCCCGGGTGGGCAATCAGCCGCCGGCTGTCCGCGGCCAGTTGGGCCAGCCGGTCTTCCACGAAGGGGCGGAAACGCCTCTCCAGGGTGATGCGCGGCCAGCGGGTGTCCATGGCCTGCTCCAGCCCCAGCGTGATCTGCTCATCCAGTGACTCCCCCTCAAGGCGGGGTGTCTGCCAGTAGCTTTTCTCCACCTTGACGCTGTTGATCAGCACCAGCTCCTTGACCCCCATGGCCACCACCGTCTGTATCACACGCCGCAGCATCTTGGGCCTTGGCAGTGCCAGTACCAGAGTCAGTGGCAGTGGCGGCGGTGGTGGCTGATGGCAGTCCAGTGCCAGTTCCGCCTGCTCCGTGGTCAATGACAGGACGCGGGCGCTGCCCTGAAGGCCGTTGACAATGCCGGCGGGGAACGCATCCCCCACCGCCAGGTGGCGGATGTCCCGCAGGTGGGCCAGTGAACGGCCAGTGATTCGCGCCCGGTCCGGTGCGGTCAGCGCCTTCTCACCCAGCAGCAGCAGGTTCATGGCTGCTCTTCGTCCACGGCCTCGCGCTCCTCGCGGCGGCGCTCCACGGTCAGGCTGAACAGGATGCCCAGCTCGAACAGCAGCCACATGGGCACCGCCAGCAATGTCTGGGAGATGATGTCCGGTGGTGTCAGCAGCATGCCGATGACAAAGCAGCCCACCACCACATAGGGGCGTTTCGCCCGCAGTGAGGCCACGCTGGTGGCGCCGGTGATCACCAGCAGCACCGTGGCAATGGGGATCTCGAAGGCCACGCCAAAGGCGAACAGCATCTTCAGGACAAAATCCAGGTAGCTGCTCATGTCCGTCATCATGGTCACCTCGGCGGGCCCCACGGAGGTGAAAAAGCCGAACACCACGGGGAAGACCACGAAATAGGCAAACACCGCCCCCAGATAGAACAGCAGCACCGAGGAGGCCAGCAGCGGCATGGCCAGTTTCTTCTCGTGGCGGTACAGCCCCGGGGCGATAAAGCTCCATACCTGGTAAAGCAGGTAGGGTATGGCCAGGAAAACCGCCAGCACCAGTGTCAGCTTCAGTGGCGCAAAGAAGGGCGCGGCCACATCCGTGGCGATCATGGAGCTGCCTTCCGGCAGATAGGCCCTCAGTGGCTCAGACAGCCAGGCGTAGAGGGTATTCGCAAAGGGGTACAGTGGCAGAAAGACCAGCAGTATCGACAGTACCGAGCGCAGCAGCCGGTTGCGCAGCTCGATCAGGTGCGCCACCAGTGGCATGCTCTGGTCTTCGGAGTGGTTAGTCTCGCTCATGAAGGGTCGCGGCCGGGCCTTGAGGGGGCGTTTTGTGGGTTGTTGTCATTCGCTGAAGGCTCTTTCACAGCCGGGGATTCTTCATCGGCTGAGGGTTTATGACCCGCTGAGGGCTCTTTACCCGCTGAGGGCTCTTTATCTGCTGAGGGCTCTTTATCCACTGAGGGCTCTGGACCGCTGCGGCGCTGTCGCACGGCGGTGGCCGGGTTCAGTCGGGGCTTTTCCCCGGCCGGGGTATTTTCCGGGGAAGGCTTGCTGTGCTGGGGCTCGATCAGGTGCTCGTACTTTTTGGCCTCATCCAGCGCTTCCTGCACATTGCGCTGTATGTCCTCGTAACCCACTTCGCTCTGTTCACGGCGCAGCTGCTCGCGGATTTCATCCGCCCCGACCTGCCGGTCCAGCTCCTCGGTGAACTGGCGGGTGATGCGGCGGGCACGGCCTATCCATTCCCCGGCGGCACGGGCGGCGCCGGGCAGGCGCTCCGGGCCCAGCACCAGCAGGGCGATGACGCCGCACACCATCAGTTCCAGAAAGCCCAGATCAAACATAGTGCTGCTTTCCCGTGAAAAAGGACCGGCCTGTGGGATCAGGCCAGTGGCCAGTCAGAAAACCGCTGCCCTCTGCCAGAGTCAGCAAGGCTCAGTGGCGGCTCTTGCTCTTCTTGCCGCTGCCTGCGGTGTCACTGCCATCGGACGACTGGGCCTGTTCTTTCTGCTGCTTCTGCTGTTGCAGTGAGGCGGTTTCCTTCCCTTCATCCGTGTCATCGGCGTCGTCGGATTTCTGGTCCTCGTCGCTGATGGCTTTCTTGAAGCCCCTGATGGCGCCACCGAGATCACCGCCAATGCCGCGCAGTTTCTTGGTGCCGAACAACAGGGCCACAATGGCCAGTACGATCAGCAGTTGCCAGATACTGATACCACCCATGATAGTCTCCTTAAGGGGCCGCTACAGGCGGCCGTCTGATCGTGGCATTATGCCATGGTTTACGGGTGCGGCCTAAGAGGACCGCGCGGCTTTCTCATCCAGGCCGGACAGGTCGAAACGCCTTGCCAGTTCGTCCAGAACCGCCTGGGCATCCGTGCCCCTGTGGGAGAGCATCACCAGTGTGTGGAACCACAGATCGGCGGTTTCGCTCACCAGTGCCCTGTTGTCGCCACTGTGCTCCGCGTCCTTGGCCGCCAGCAGTGTCTCGGTGCATTCCTCGCCCACTTTCTCCAGGATCTTGTTCAGCCCCTTGCTGTGGAGCTGCGCCACATAGGAGCTGTCCGGGTCCGCCTTCTGGCGGCGCTCTTCCAGCACCGCTGTAAGTGTCTTGAGTACATCGCTCATGGTCTCTTCTCCCTCCGTTACGGGGCGTTATGGCATGGGGCCGCTGCGCTGTGCCCTCAGGAGGACGGCCCGTAGATGCTGTCCGGGTCCCTGATCACATCCAGCGTGCTGACCCAGGCCCCGTCGCGGTACTCCCGGTAAAAGCAGGAGTGACGGCCCGTGTGGCAGGCAATGCCCCCTTTCTGGTCCACCTTCATCAGTATCACATCGTTGTCGCAGTCGATGTGCAGGCTGTGCAGGGTCTGTGTATGGCCGGACTGCTCTCCCTTGTGCCAGAGGGACTGACGGGAGCGGGACCAGTACACCGCCTCGCCCTTTTCCACCGTCAGTGCCAGTGCCTCGCGGTTCATCCAGGCCATCATCAGCAGGGTGCCGTCTTGGGCATCCTGGGCAATGGCCGGTACCAGTCCCTGGTCATTCCAGGCAACCTGATCCAGCCAGTCGCTGTTGTGGGACATGGGTGACAGACTCCTTTCAGTTAAGACTTTGGCCCCTCGGGAAAGTGGCCAGTTGAGCGTGCACCGGTCAGACAGTGGCGCACAATGACGCTTAAAGATGACGCTGTGATGACCGTCGCCAGAAACCCGGCAGCAGCACACCCAGACCGGCACCGAGAAGGGCCCAGCTGGGGCCGGGCAGCTCCCGCAGCCACTGCTGCAGTGACGGCTCGGCCCAGATGATGGCGCCCAGTATACAGCCTGTGGCCAGCGCCAGTCGCCATGCCGGGAAGGCTCTGGGAGCCGGGGGCGCCGGCTGCGGCACCAGCGGGGCCTGTGTGTCACCCAGGCGGGCCAGTGCGTCGTGAATCAGCTGTGGCATCTCCGGTGTCTGCTCCAGCAGGTCCGGCAGCTGCTGTCGCAGCTGGGCCAGCAGGCCGGTGGGGCCCACACGCCGCCGCATCCACTGCTGCAGATAGGGGTAGGCGGTGGACCACAGGTCCAGGTCCGGGTACAGCTGGCGTCCCAGGCCCTCCACATTGAGCAGGGTTTTCTGCAGCAGCACCAGCTGTGGCTGTACCTCCATGCGAAAGCGTCGGGCGGTCTCGAACAGCCGCAGCAGAAAGAGCCCGAAGGAGATGTCTTTCAGTGGGCGCTCGAATATGGGCTCGCACACGGTGCGGATGGCGGATTCGAACTCATCCACCCGGGTCTCCTCCGGCACCCAGCCGGACTGGATGTGCAACTGGGCCACCTGACGGTAATCCCGGTTGAAGAAGGCCAGCAGGTTGCGGGCCAGGTAGCTCTGGTCCGTGGGGGTAAGGGTGCCGATAATGCCGAAATCGATGGCGATGTAGCGCGGGTCCGCCGGATCCGTGGCGTCCACGAAGATATTCCCCGGGTGCATGTCCGCGTGGAAGAAGCTGTCACGGAAGACCTGGGTAAAGAAAATCTCCACACCCCGCTCCGCCAGGACTTTCATGTCCACACCGGCATTGTGCAGTGCCGCTGTGTCCGCCACGGGGATGCCATAGACCCGCTCCATCACCAGTACACGGCGCCGTGTCAGTGGCCAGTGGATTTCCGGGATGGTGATCAGTGTGGAGTCGGGGAAGTTGCGCCGCAGCTGGCTGGCGTTGGCCGCCTCCCGCTGCAGGTCCAGCTCGTCGAAAATGGTGCGTTCGTAGTCCGCCACCACTGCCACCGGGCGCAGCCTGGGGCCCTCCTCCCAGAAGCGCTGCAGCAGGCCGGCCATCAGGTACATCAGGGCGATGTCCTGGCGGATTACCCGCTCGATGCCGGGGCGGATCACCTTGACCACCACTTCCAGGTCGTTGTGCAGCCGTGCGGAGTGCACCTGTGCCACTGAGGCGGAGGCCATGGGGTTCTGGTCGAAGCGGGCGAAACACTCACTTACCGGGGCTTCCAGGTCCTGCTCGATAATGGCCTGTGACACGGCCCCGTCAAAGGCCGGCACCCGGTCCTGCAGCTGCTGCAGTGCGTCGGCCATGTCCTGGGGCAGCAGATCCCGCCGGGTGGAGAGAATCTGTCCGAACTTCACGAACACCGGCCCCAGCTCCTCCAGGGCCAGCCGCAGCCGTTCGCCCCGGTTGAGGGCCGGACGGGGGAACAGGCGCCAGGGGGTGAACCACAGCAGCACCCGCACCTGCAGTGGCAGTGACAGGGCCGTGAGAAACTCATCCAGGCGGTATTTGCCGATCACCCAAGTAATGCGGAGCACTCGCTGCAATCGTGTCACTGGGGCTCCCCGGATTCGGCTGGAGGTGGCTGCAGGCGCTGTATGCGCGCCTCAAGGCGGTCGCCGGCCAGTCGCAGTTCGGCGATGTCACCGAACAGCGCCTCGCTTTCGTTACGCCCCGGCAGTGACGGGCTTTCCTCATGCAGGTATTCCGCCACCATGGATTCCAGGCGGCCATGGGCCTCACGGGCCCATTTCAGGCTGCGCCGCAGTTGTTTGCCCAGCAGGTGGGCCGGCACATCGCCGATGCGCTCCGCCAGTGCCCCTTCCCAGTCCGGGTCCAGGTTCTCCAGCAGTGCCTGCAGGCGGCCGGCCAGTGCGGCGTCCCCGTCCAGCACCACGCGGCCCTGCTGCAGCGGTGTGCGATCCCCCAGTGACAGGGCCAGAAGCCCCAGCAGGCTGCCCTGCACTTCCAGCGCCGGGGGCTCGGCGCAGTGCTGCTGCAGGTGCAGCTGCTGGCCATCCCCCAGCAGCCAGAACCGGATCTCAGGGGTGCTGATGCACACCTGTATGGGACCGGTGAGGGCCCTCTGCAGGGCGGCATTGCCGGCACTGTCCAGAGACAGCCCCTGGTTGAGGACCTTCTCGGCGGCCATCAGGGCCCCCTGGTAGAGCGTGCTGAACATCAGGGCTTGACCCCGCTGTGCAGTGCCACCACGCCCAGTGTCATGTTGTGGTAGCGGCACTGGACCAGTCCGGCCTCTTCCATCATGCCCTTGAGGGTTTCCTGGTCCGGGTGCATGCGGATGGACTCCGCCAGGTACTGGTAACTGTCCGCGTCACCGGCCACCAGGCGGCCCATGATGGGCAGCGCGGTGAAGGAGTACAGGTCATAGGCCTTGCCTACCAGCTCCTGTGGCGGCTTGGAGAACTCCAGCACCAGCAGCTTGCCGCCGGGGCGCAGAACGCGGGTCATTTCCCGCAGTGCTTGGTCCTTGTCGGTGACATTGCGCAGCCCGAAGGCAATGCTGATGGTGTCGAAATAGTTGTCCGGGAAGGGCAGTGCCTCGGCATTGGCCTGCACGTATTCCACCCGTCCGGCATAGCCACGGTCCGTGAGGCGGTCGCGGCCCACCTGGATCATTTCCTGGTTGATGTCCGCCAGTATGACCTGCCCATCGGCGCCGACCCTGTCGGCAAACTGCATGGTCAGATCCCCGGTGCCGCCGGCAATGTCCAGCACACGATGGCCCTTGCGCACGCCGCTGAGCTCGATGGTGAAGCGCTTCCAGACCCGGTGTACGCCCATGGACATGAGGTCGTTCATCAGGTCGTACTTGCCCGCCACGGAGGAGAAGACCTGGCCGACGCGGCGGACTTTCTCGCCTTTGGGCACCTGCTGGTAGCCAAAGTGGGTGGCGCTGTTGTCGTCTTCCGTGCCCGGGCTGGCTGGCTTTTGCTCGTTCATTGCTGTCACCCTTGATCGTGGTTGGTCTATTCTAACGTCAGGACCTGCCGTTGTCTTTGCGTGTGGCGCTTGATTGCCCGCCTTGGGGCCGTAAAATGGCGCAGTTTCCGGCAGCCGCGCTGCCCAATACACCGTAAGCCGGCCAGGCCGGTTCAGAAATGGGGAATTCCATGGCCGTAATCGATATCCGACGCCAGCATGCCATGAGCCGCGAGAAAGCCGTGGCGGCGGCGGACCGTCTGGCCGCCGATCTGGCCCGTGACTACGACCTCAACTTCCAGTGGGACGGGGATCTGCTGCGCTTCAAACGCATGGGGGCCAAGGGCTGGCTGCAGGTGGAGGACGCCGCCATTGCCATCCACCTGGAGCTGGGCCTGCTGCTGAGGCCCTTCAAGGGGCGCATTGAGCAGGAAGTGAGCCAGAACCTGGACAACTTTGTGGCCGGCCGGGACTGATCCGGCACCGGTGCAGGGTTACTGACCGGGAGGAGGCCCTGCCAGATGCTCCGGAAGCCGGTCCGGCAGTGGCTCCCCGGCGAGCATCTGTGCCAGCAGCCAGTTCTCACGGGCCACCACCCGGTCCAGCAGTTCTTCCACCCCGTCCATGGCCCGGAATACCCGGCAGCCTTCCCGGATAAAGCGGTGCAGCTCCTCAAGGCCGGCCATGGCGGCGGGCCGCTCACAGGCCCTCAGTGCCATGCGCAGCGCCCGGTTGGAGACATAGCGCTGCAGGTCACGGCCGATTCCCGCCACCAGTTCGATCTGACGCAGACGCTTTTCATGATCGCCGCAGTAGCGGTAGCCACGGGCGTAATCGGCGTAACTGAGATGGGCCATGGTGCCCAGGTCCACCCCCATGTGCCGGTGCAGTGACTGGGCCAGTGTCAGGTCCAGCTGCTGGCTGATCAGGTTCAGCTCCACCAGTTCGCACAGGGTGTGCAGAGCGGACTCCGGCAGCAACCGCACCAGTGTGGGGAAGATGCGGTCCACATCGTCATCACGGCGACTGAAGTTGCGGGGTGCGTAGAGGTCGTCCAGCAGAAAGTCCAGCCCCTCCCGGTAGCGGGGCAGCCGGTACAGGTCCCGGTGGGTGGCCCTCAGGCGGGCCGCCTGCCATTGCCCCAGTGCGTCCACCAGCGCGGAGAGGGGGTGATGGCGGCGCTCCTGGCGGAAGTCGTGGTAGCCCAGCAGCAGCTGCTGCAGTCGCCGGGCGCTGGGGGAGCGTGGCCGGCTCTGGGTCAGCTTGTAACGATAGGGGCCGGGCTGATAATCCCGGTTCCGTGTGGCGTCTTGCAAGGTTAACGGCTCGTTTCAGGCAGGGCGCCAGGGCCAGTGTCCTGCCTCAGGCGACCCGCGGGGTGGCTTCCAGTGGCGGCGTCCAGCTGGCGTCGTCCAGCGTGATGAAGTGACTGCCCGCCTGGGTTTCGATAATGCGCACGGCATTGGCGGAATGCTCGGCGCTGCGCAGCATGGCACCGCGGTCCAGTATATGGTCTACGCGGGGAATCAGGAAGGTCCCGTGGCGGATGCTTTCCAGATAGCTCTCATCGGCCTTTTCCATCCAGGCCAGCAGGTTCTCCAGGTTGCGCACTATGGTCAGATGATCCCGGGTGGCGGTGAACATCTTGGTCAGCAGCTGTTTCTTGCGCGGGTTCATGCGCCCGAAAAAGGCCTGTCCATAAGCGGAGGAGGGGGTGCTGTTGATGGCCCGCACCAGCCAGGGCCACATGCCGTGGCTGATGGGCTCGAGTATGGCGGTGACCATGGGGTGCAGCTGCCCCTGTGGCATCACCGGGGCTTCCAGCACCACATCCACATGGCGGAACAGCTCCGGGCGCTGAAGGGCGGCTTCTATAATGACCGCGCCGCCACGGGAATGGCCGTGCACCCGCACATAATCGGAAGAGGGCAGGTTCTCAAGGGCCTGGATCAGAATCTGGGCATCGTATTCGATGGTGGCTTCCAGTGACTTGATGGGGCGCTCCCATTCCGGGCGCTCCATGACAGGACCGCTCACCGGCACATGGTAGTTGCTGCAGGTCAGCAGTATCAGCTCGGTGGTGGGCTCCTGGTAGAGCTGTGTGAAATAGCAGTGGTTCTCCAGAAAGCCGTGCACGCCAATCACCGTATGCTCTGCCTCACCGCTGTGATTGCGCACGGATACAGCCCCTTTACCCACCTGAAAGACACGGCCGGAGAACATCTCCGTGTAGCTGGGAGAGATGGGTTTGATCAGTTTTCGTGCGTGGCTCGATTTCATCCCGGATCAGACTCCAGTTAAGAAAAGACCTGTCAAAGTTCCTTGATCAGTCTGGGCAAACAAACCCCAGAGTACGCATACTACGCCATTGTGAACAGGGTGCAATCCACCGTTCCAGTGCTGTTGTGACGGCCATTGTGGCGGTTTTCGGCCAATACGGTGACGGGCCGTTCAGGGAAATTGTCCGGCGTCTTGCTCTATCTTCCAGTATAGAAAGGGAATTCTTTACGAGCTGTAATGTTTTGTAACGCCATGGAGGGCTTGTGCAATGGGCTATTGGGATCGTGTATGGCCGGCTCCGGGAAGACTGAATGGCCTCTGTTGCACTACACTGATTGTCTGTGATTTCCGGGAGATGTTGTGAGCGGTCTCGACAAGCGATTACTGGCACCGGTGGATGCAGCCTGGCTGAACATGGACAGCCCGGAGAATCCCATGGTGATCACCGGACTGCTTCGTGTCTCCGGGTTGGACGGTGACGCCCTGGCGTCGTTCCTGCGCCAGTCCTGGCTGGACCTGCCCCGTTTCCGGGCCCGCCCGGTGAGTCTCGGCGGCACCTGGTGGTGGCAGCCTCAGGCGGAATTGTCACTGGAAGAGCATCTGGTGTGCTGCGACCGGGTGCTGGCCGACGAGGCGGCGCTGTCCGACCAGCTGGCCCTGTGTCAGTCAGAGACCCTTCCCGGTGACCGCCCCCTGTGGAAATTCTGGCACTTCCCCATGGCCGACGGGGACCATGCGGTGGTGGTGCGCCTGCACCACTGCTACGCCGATGGCATCACACTGGTGCGGCTGTTCGATGATCTCACCACGGACAGCCCCCATGAGGCCCCCGCGCCGGCTCCCGCCGGCGAAGAGCACCCGCCCTGGCAGGACAGCCTGCTGGCCTGGCTGCAGAGCCGCTTTGCCGCACTGGGCAGCACACAGGATCTGGGTGAGGCACTGGAGCGCCTGTCGCAACACGGCGGACGACTGCTCAAGGAGCTGGGGGAGCTGCTGCTGCAACCGGCGGACACACCCTCTTCACTCAAGGGCCCGCTGAGTGGCGACAAGCGTTGTGCCTGGTCCGCCCCGGTGCCCCTGGAGGCCATCAAATCCCGGGCCAGGGCCCGTGGCTGCACCCTCAACGATGTGCTGCTGGCCTGTGTGGCCACGGCGCTGCAGAAACAGCTGCTGCGGGCCGGTGACGACCTCCATGACCGTCGCCTGCAGGCGGCCATGCCTGTGGATGTGCGCGCCGTTCTGCCACCGGCGTTGCTGCCCGCCGCCGGCGGGCTGGGGAATCTTTTCGGCACTGTCTTCGTACCTCTTCCCATGGATGCGGAAAGCCTTCTCGAGCGGGTGTTCCGCATCAAACACGAGACGCGCCGTCTCAAGCACTCCTGGCAGCCGGGGTTGTCCTGGTGCCTTCTGGGCGGGCTGGGCTACCTGCCCCGCCAGTGGCAGCTGCCGCTGGTGGCGCACATCACGGGCCGGGCCAGTGCCGTGGTGTCCAATGTGCCCGGGTCCCGCTCGCTGCGGTTTCTGGTCGGCTGTCCGGTGCGCCAGCACCTTTTCTGGGTGCCCCAAAGCGGTAACATTGGCCTTGGCATCAGTGTTATCAGTTACCATGGAAAGGTGCAGTTTGGTGTGCAGTCGGATGCGGCCGTACTGGCCGACCCCCGGCCGCTGCTGGAGGATTGTCTGACGGCACTGAGGGAATTCGAGCAAGGGGAGCTTTAACCATGAGCGAGACACGCATTGAAAAGGACAGCCTCGGCGAGGTGACCGTGCCGAAAGAGGCCCTGTGGGGGGCACAGACCCAGAGGGCCATCAACAACTTTCCCGTGGCCATGCGCCCGCTGCCCATTGCCTTTATCCACGCCGTGGTGCGCATCAAGCGCTGCGCGGCGGACAGCAACCAGGCACTGGGCCTGCTGGACGAGGAGAGGGCGGAGGCCATCCGCCACGCCTGTGACCAGATCCTCTCCGGGGCCCACGAGGATCAGTTTCCGGTGGATGTGTTCCAGACCGGCTCCGGCACCAGCAGCAACATGAACGTCAACGAGGTGCTGGCGACACTGGCCTCCCGCCAGTGTCCCGAACCGGTCAACGCCAATGACCACGTCAACATGAGCCAGAGCAGCAATGACGTGATTCCCACCGCCATTCACGTCAGCGCCTATCTGTCGGTACGGGATCAGCTGCTGCCGGCACTGGACCACCTGATGAGCGTGATCGAGCGGCGTGAAGACGACGCCCGCTCCGTGGTCAAGACCGGGCGCACCCACCTGATGGACGCCATGCCCGTGACCATGGCCCAGGAGCTGTACACCTGGCGCGATCAGCTGGCCCGGGCCTGCGGGCGTATCGAGGCGGCCTCCGCCGGGTTGCTGCCGGTGCCACAGGGTGGCACCGCCGTGGGCACCGGCATCAACGCCCACCCGGACTTTGCCGGGCGCTTCGCCGCGGCACTGAGCGAGCTGTGCGAAGCCCCCTTCAGCGCCATGGAACACCCCTTCACCGCTCAGAGCGGTGTGGATGCCCCACTGGCGCTGTCCGCCCAGTTGCGGGGGCTGGGGGCTGTGCTGATGAAAATCGCCAACGACCTGCGCTGGATGAACAGTGGCCCCATACACGGCCTGGGCGAGATCACCCTGCCGGCACTGCAGCCGGGCAGCAGCATCATGCCCGGCAAGGTCAACCCGGTGATTCCCGAGTCCGTGGCCATGGTGTCGGCCCAGCTCAACGGCCTGGACAGCGCCATCAACAGTGCGGCCCAGTCCGGGAATTTCCAGCTCAACGTGATGCTGCCACTGGTGGCCAACAACCTGCTGGAGATGACCGGACTGGTGTCCCGGGTCAGTGTGCTGCTGGCGGACAATGCCATTGACGGCATGACCCTCAACCAGGAGGTCATGGCCGGTGCCGTGGGTCGCAACCCGGTGCTGGTGACGGCCCTGAATCCGGTGATCGGTTACGCCAAGGCGGCGGAAGTGGCCAAAAAGGCCTATGCCACCGGCCAGTCCATTCTGGAAGTGGCGGCGGCGGAGACCGATGTGCCCAGGGAGACACTGGAGCAGCTGCTGGACCCCATCAAACTGACCCGGGGAGGGCTGCCTGACACCGGGGCCTGACAGGCTCCGGTGGATGGCCGTACCCGACCATGCCGATTTTTGTCGAGTTGTTGCTGCTGTTGATCGTGGCCAATGCCAGCCCCGTGGTGGTCCGTCTGCTGATGGGCAACTGGCTGGCCAGGCCTCTGGACAATGGTCTTCGCCTGGTGGACGGTCAGCCGCTGTTCGGCCGCAAGAAAACCTGGCGCGGTGTCCTGGCGGCGGTGGTCAGCACCGCACTGGTGGGTCAGTGGCTGGAGCTGGGGCTGGTGTTCGGTGCCATGTTCGGCCTGCTAGCCATGGTGGGAGATCTGATCTCGAGCTTTATCAAGCGCCGCCTGCGCATGAAGGAAAGCGAGCGCTTCCGGGGGCTGGACCAGCTGCCGGAGGCGGTGCTGCCGCTGTTGCTGGCCTTCCCGGTGTACAACTTCGGCTGGGGCTCTCTGGTGGCGGTGGCGCTGATCTTCACGGTGCTGACACTGGCCGTCTCGCCGCTGCTTTACCGCCTCGGATTGCGCCGCCGGCCTCACTGAAGCGGCCCGACGGCCCTGTCCGGGAGACACCCGACTATTCCGGAGGGCGCTGCAGTGTATGCAGTGTGATCTCCGGCGGGCAGTTCAGGCGCACATTGAGTATGGAGGTGCCGGAACCGGCGGAGGTATAGCCCTGCATCTGCTGGTGCTGCCAGGCGCCACGGCCCAGCTTCCTGGGCAGTTTCGCATCCAGTGTCAGTGGTATGCCCCCGGGCAGGCACAGCTGCCCGCCGTGGGTATGGCCGCACAGGAAGAGGTCAAAGCCCGCGTGGGCCGCTTGGCGGTAAATCTCCGGGGTGTGGCTCAGCAGCAGTGAGTGGGCGCCGATGGGGAGTTGCTCAACGACTCTCTGTATGTTGTCCATGCGGTAGTAATGGGCATCGTCCACACCCGCCACCCAGAACCGCTCGCCGCCGCGCTCAATGGCGCAGTGCTCATTGATCAGCATCTCGTAGCCCATGGTCTCCAGCTCCGGCACCATGGTCACGCTGTCGTGGTTGCCCAGAACCGCCAGCACCCGTCCCTTGAGATGGGGCCGCAGGCGGGCCATGGCGGCCATGGCAGGGCCTGTATCCCCCCAGGTTTCACGGCGGTAGTCACCGGTGATGACACAGAGGTCGTATTCCAGTGGCTGTACCGAGCGGATCAGCACCTCCAGGTGGTTCTCGTCCATGTCCAGGTGCAGGTCACTCAGGTGCAGTATGCGGAATCCCTCAAAGGGAGTGGGCAGGTGGGGCACGGCAAAGCGGTTGTGGTTGAGGCGCAGCTTGCGGCTGTTGCGCACGGCGCGCCCGTAGAGGCCGGTACAGCGCAGACAGAAACGGATCATTGAGGCCAGTGAATAGAGGTTTTCCAGGTGCACGTGTTTGCCTCGGGCGCTGAGTACGGAGGCCTGTTTTTCCTGCTCAATACCCAGCCGCTGACGGGCGTAGGGCGCTCCAAGGCGCAGCTGCAGCTGGTAGAACTGCTCGCTGTCGCCGTAATCGTCCTGTTGCACTGGTGCTCCGTGCATGACTCTCCGCTCCTGCTGTAAGGCAGCGTTCAGGATAACAGGACTGGCCGTTACTGCATCCCTTGCGTCTGACTGATTGCCACAGGCCGGTTTTGGCTGCGCTTTATCAGCGCAGTCATGCTCCCTGGCAGTGCAGCCACCCTTGGCGCACTGGCGTGATGGTCAGCACAGACTATCCGTGGGAGGTGCGTGAAACGGACATTTCCTGATACTTGGCATGATTCCTGTAACGTCTTGTGCGAGAGGAAGCCTATCCCGTGTGCGGTCAGGCTTCCGGAAAACACCCTGCCCATTCGGCAATGACGCCGTCCCCTGGTATTCCGGGGGATGGCGTTTTTTTATTCAGGATAAGGAGAGTGCATCATGAAAAGCCCCCATCGCATAAGGACAGAACATCGAAGGGTCGGCGGCCCCTGCCTGCTGGTCAGTGCGGTGCTTCTGGGTGCCCCGGCCCAGTGCCTGCAGGCCGGCGAAACCGGCAACGAGCTGCTCAGTGCCCTGAGCGGGGGGACCACCAGTGTGGATGCCCGCTACCGCTATGAGCTGGTGGACCAGGACAATGCACTGGAGGAGGCCAGGGCCTCCACACTGCGGGTCCGCCTGGGCTATCGGACCGGGGGTTTTTACGGGTTTGACGCCTTTGTGGAGGCGGAGCATATCACCGCCATCGGCCCGGAAAACTACAACAGCACCCTCAATAACCGCAGCGACCGCTCCGTGGTGGCGGACCCGGTGGGGACCGAGCTCAACCAGGCCTACCTGCGCTACCGTGGCCTGGCGGATACGGAGCTGCGTTACGGCCGCCAGCGACTGGCGCTGGATAACCACCGCTTTATCGGCACCGTGGGCTGGCGCCAGAACGAGCAGACCTTTGATGGCTTCACGCTGGTCAACAGGAGCCTGCCGGATACCACCATCACGGCGGGCTATCTCTACAATGCCAACCGCATCTTCTCTGACGAGAGCCCCATGGGCAATTTCCCCCTTCGTGCTCCCCTGCTCAATGTTCGCTATGAGGGGCTAGGGGCAGGCAGCCTGACCGGTTACAGCTATCTGCTGGATTTTACGGACAACGAGGCCCTGTCCACACAGACCCACGGTCTGCGTTTCAAGGGAAACAGTCCCCTGACGGATCAGACACGGCTGCTCTACACGCTGGAGTACGCCTACCAGGGGGACTACGAGGGCAACCCCGACAACCTCGACCTCAACTACCACCGTCTGGAACTGGGGCTTTCGGGGGGCGGAGTCACCGGGACCGTCGGCCGTGAAGGGCTGGAGGGGGACGGCCAGAACGCTTTCCAGACCCCGCTGGCCACACTCCATGCCATGAACGGCTGGACGGATCAGTTTCTCGCCACACCGGATAACGGGCTGCGGGACACCTATGTCTCTGTTGGCGGCAAGCTGGCCGGCACCAGCCTGAAGGCGGTCTACCACGATTTCTCCAGCGACCGTGACAGCATCGACTACGGCACGGAACTGGGCTTCGTGGCCACCTATCCGGTGGCCCAAGGCACGGTGCTGGGCTTCAAGGCCGCCCGCTACAGCGCCGATGAGCGGGGAGTGGATACGGACAAGCTCTGGCTCTGGGCCGGATACACTTTCTGAATCAGACGGGGCGAGCGTCGAAAAAGGGGCACTGAAGCCCCTTTTCTGGCGGCTTTGCCAGCGGGCATTGAGGTAGTGTTACCACACTGCCTGGGTCAATGCATCAGACACATGGGCGCGGCCACCTTGTCCCGCAGGCCGCGGCCACCGAGTTGTTCCAGCAGTGTCAGGGCAAAGGGCAGTGCCGTGCCGGGCCCCTGGCTGGTGATGCAGTGGCTGTCCACCACCACCGGCTCCTGCACACGGCTCTGGTCCGGCAGCCGCTCCCGGAAGGCGGGGTGGGCGGTGGCGGTCAGGCCCTCCAGCAGGCCATGCTCCGCCAGCACCACGCCGGGAGCGGCGCAGATGGCGGCGATCCAGTGGCCCTGTTGCTGCTGTTGCTGCAGTCGGCGAATCAGTGCCTCGGAGTCCGACAGGTGAGCGGCGCCGGGCATGCCTCCAGGCAGTGCAATCAGGTCAAAATCCTCGTCCAGACACTGCACCAGAAGCCGGTCTGCCTCGATGCGGGTGCCTCTGGCGGCGGTGACCAGACGTCGTTCATGGACGCTGGCCACCGTCACATCGACGCCGCCACGGCGCAGTACGTCGATCAGGGTGACCGCTTCAATGTCTTCACTGCCATCGGCAATGGGAATCATGGCGCGCATGGTTGAGTCTCCCTCTCTCAATGAGTGCTGACAGGTTCACTGTAACAGCGGGAGTGCCATGGGGTTAATCCGCTGACCCCGCGCCAGGAGCTGAGGGCCCGTGGCTGGTGTTGCGTGAGCGCCGGAGGTTACCCCACCACCACCGCAGCCCCCGGCCCCGGGGGCAGTCCGAGCAGGATCCAGAGCGCCAGCAGCAGGGGCCACACCAGGGCGAAGGCCAGCGCATAGGGCAGCATCAGTGCCAGCAGTGTGCCCAGCCCCGCCTGTGGGCGCCAGCGCTGGACAAAGGCCAGCACAATCACCCAGTAGGGGTTGAGAGGCGTGATGATATTGGTCACCGAGTCGCCAATGCGGTAGGCCGCCTGGGTCAGCTCCGGGCTCAGCCCCGCCTGCATCAGCATGGGCACGAACACCGGGGCCAGGAAGGCGTACTTGGCGGAGGCGGAACCGATAAACAGGTTGGCCAGCATGGCCACCAGCAGAAAGCCCACCGCCAGCACAAAGGTGGGGATGGTCAGCGCCGCCAGTGCCTGTCCTCCGGTAATGGCCAGCAGCAGCCCCAGCTGGCTGTAGCTGAAGGCCTCGATAAACTGGGCCGCCACAAAGGCCAGTACGATGTAGGGGGCCAGACCCGCGATGGTCTCACCCAGCATGCGGGCCACATCGTGGTTGCTGCGCAGTGTGCCGGCGGCAAAGCCGTAGGCCAGCCCGGGGAGCAGGAAAATCAGCAGCAGCAGGGGCACCATGGCCTCGATCCAGCGCTGGAACACCTCCCCCTGGCCTTGCAGTGGCGCGCCCGGGATCAGTATCATCATCAGCAGTGCCGCCATGGTCAGGGCAAAGGTCAGCCCGGCGGCGCGCAGACCGCGTCCGGGATGTTGCCCGACATTCTGCTCATCACCCTCTGCGATGACGTCTTCGGCGATGGGCTGTTGTGCCTGTCTCGGCTCCACCAGCCGGGCCGTCACCCACCAGCCCACGCCCGTGAGCACAAAGGTGGAGACAATCATCAGCCACCAGTTGGCGGTTACCGCCACGCTGTAGTCCGGGTCCAGTATGCGTGCACCGGACTCGGTGAGCCCGGCCAGCATGGGGTCCAGCACCGTGATCATCAGGTTGGCGCCAAACCCGGCGGACACGCCGGCAAAGGCCGCCGCCAGGCCGGCCAGTGGGGAGCGCCCCGCGGCGTGGAACAGGGCTGCGGCCAGTGGTGGCAGCACCACATAGCCCGCATCCAGTGTCACCGAGGAGAGAATCCCCAGCAGCACCACCGCCGGTGAGAGCAGCCGGTCCGGTGTCAGCCGCAGCATCCGTTCCAGCATCACCGGCAGCAGCCCAGAGCGGTCCGCCACGCCGATACCCAGCATGGTCACCAGCACCAGCCCCAGTGGCGGGAAGCGGACAAAATTTTCCACCAGGCTGGAAAACAGCCACCACAGCCCGTCCGACTCCAGAAGGCCACGGGCCACCACCGTCTCCCCCTCCTGGCCGGCCCCTGAAGGCATCTGCACCGACCAGCCCAGCCAGGCCGCCAGCTGCGACAGCAGCATCACCAGCGCCAGCCCCAGCGCAAACAGCACGGTGGGGTGAGGCAAAGCATTACCGGCCCGTTCCACGGAGTCCAGCCAGCGCTGGCCCGTGGCGGAGGACGACTCGGACATGATGGTATTCCCCGATGGTTGGTTTTTATAAAGTGTTTATAGTGGCGACGCGGGGACGTGCTGGCAACCGGTGCTTTAGTCTGGAGTGGCGCGTGGAATCCGGCGTGATGAATCAGTAGCCTGGCCTCAGGCCTCCAGTGCCGAGATTTCCGCGCTCAGGCGGGACAGCAGCCGCCGGCTGACGCTCCGGATCTCTTCCCTGGCGGGGGTGTTGTGGCGCACCAGTGCCTCTGGCAGCTGGGGGGAGAGGCGTTTTTTCAGTGCCGGGTGGCCGGCCAGGGCACTGAGGGCCAGGTCCAGCTTTTCCCGGTTCTCCGGCTCCAGCACCAGTGCATGGCGCCTCAGTGTTTTCCGGGCCTGCCGGATCTGCCGGGCCAGTGTGCGCATCTGGCGTTGTGAGACCGCCCCGGGGCGGGACCAGACCCAGTCCAGGGTCTGCTCCAGTGGGGAGAAAGCCAGCCAGAGACGGTGGTAATGGGGAAAGCTCTCCTGGTAAGACAGCAGTGCCATAAGCCAGGGGCGGTTGTGCCGGTTGCGAAGCGCTGATTTGCTGATCACGGTTGTCCCCCTGTCGCTCTGATTCTCTGAGCACCTGGATGCTCTGATCACATGGCGCCCCAGGCGCCCGTTACAGCCGGTGAACCCTGGGTCAGGCCTGTTCATTATCCGTTAATGTCAGGTTAGCAGGGCCCCGGCGTTTTGCACAGAACGTGTTCAGTGCCTTCATGGGGGCGCGGCCATGGCCGCTTCTGCGGATGGGTAAAAGCAGAGCGGTTTCATTAAAAAGTGGCGTATTGACGCCGATTCCTTATGCTGTTCAGCCACAGACGCTGTAGCGGCATGGAAGGGTGTCGCTGGCTGAGCAGGAGAGTCTTTTTATATGCCGCACTTTCAGTTGGCCCTTTTGCTGGGCATGACCGTGGCCCTTGGGCCTCTGGCGCTGGATGCCTATTTACCGGCATTCCCCGCCATTGCCGCCGATCTTGGCGTCAAAAGCGCCGATGTAGGTCTGACGCTGAGTGCCTACGTGGTGGCGCTGGGGCTGGCCCAGCTGGTGGGTGGCCCCCTCTCGGACCGCTATGGAAGGCAGCGGATTCTACTGGGGGGCATGGGGCTGTTCGCCGTGGCGGCCTTTATGGTCTCCCAGGCCTCAAGCCTGCAGGAGATGCTTCTCTGGCGCATGACACAGGGGGTGGGTGGTGCCTTCTGCGCGGTGTCCGTGCCGGCCATAGTGCGGGATACCGTCAGCGGTAACGAGGCGGCGCGCCTGTTCAGCCTGATCGGGTTGATCATGTTCATTGCTCCCGCCGCCGCGCCGGGCCTGGGGACACTGCTGATGGCGGTCAGCGGATGGCCCGCCATTTTTGTGGTATTGAGCCTCTATGCCCTGCTATTGGGGTTGGTGTTGCATCTGCTGCTGTTCCGGCGGCTGCCGGAGCGCAAAAGCCGGGAGCACACCCCCATGCTCACCATGGTGACCAACTACTGGCAGGTGTTGTCCCATCCGGTGGCCATGCGCCTGGTGCTGCTTCAGTCACTGGCGTTCAGCGTGATGCTGGTGTTCATCACCCATGCCTCTTTTATTTACCAGGAGTGGTTCGGACTGACCAGCACCCGCTTCTCACTGCTGTTTGCCGCCAATATCGCCGTCATGGCCGTCATCAACCTGATCAACCGGCGGCTTCTTCTGAGCCGCTCCTCCATCGGGCTGTTGCGGGTGGCGTCTTTTATCAAGGGGGCCGCACTGCTCGGGGTGGTGTTCCTGGCCTGGAGCGGCGCCTCCTACTGGACCGTGGCGGTGTGCATCATGGTGGCCGTGGGCTGCATGGGCGCCATAGTGCCCAACAACATGGCCAATGCCCTGGAATTCTTCCCCCATATCGGTGGCACCGCCTCGGCACTGCTCGGCGCCACCCAGTTCACACTGGCCGGCTCCATCAGTGCCCTCTCGGCGGCCATGGCCCCCCAGACACTGCTGCCTGTGACACTGACCATGGCCCTGTGCGCCATGGGCTCCGTCCTTCTCGCCGCCGGGGCACCAGCGGCCGTGCGTGCCTGGGCGCCTCAACCGGGTTCGGCCATGCGCTGATCCGGCCAGTGGCCAACCGGTGCGCTCATCAGTCGCTGCTCTGAAGACGCTGGCGACGCCTTTCTGACCGCCTTCCGCGCTCACTGCTCCATGCCTTCTTCGTCATGGAATCGTCACAGTCTGGTGGCACCATCGTGCGGTCATTTCATGGGCCCAGGGGTCTTTTGGGAGGCATTCCGACCGGCTCCTTCCCCCTTGGCCGGGGCACTGACAGCGCCGTTCCAGTGGTATCTGAACAGCCTGTTGCCCGGCGCGACCGGCTGTGGAGAATTTCAATGGCTCTATCCAGAAGACAGCTTTTAAAGCTCATCGTACTGTCTGCGGCAGGCAGTGGCTGCGTTGACAGCGGAACCCGCCAGTCCGGGGAGCAGCCAGCAGCCCCGCCAGTGGATGCGTTGCCCGGTGACAGCGATATCAGCCGTGCCGTCTCATTCAATGTGCCGGAGGGCTGGGACTACCCGGTGGATGAGAGCCTGCTGCCTTTTGGTCACGGAGTGGCCTCCGGCGATCCCCTGTCGGACCGGGTAATCCTGTGGACCCGGGTGAGCGTGCCGGATCCCAGGGGCTATCGGGTTGCCAACCCCCAGGGGCTGCGGCAGATACGGGTGTTCTGGGCCATATCAGAAGACCCGGAATTCACCCGCATCGTCCAGAGCGGGGCCGTAACCACCACCAGAGACCGGGACTGGACGGTCAAGGTGGACGCACAGGGGCTCCAGTCCGCCACCACCTATTACTACGCGTTTGCGGCACTGGGCAGAACCTCCCTGATTGGGCGCACCAGGACCGCCCCAAAGGCGGGGGACGACATCAGCGATCTGCGCATCGTCAACGCGGCCTGCTCGTCCTACTGGTCCATGGACTTTCATCCGTACCGGTTTATCTCCCAAAGAGACGACATCGACCTGTTCTGTCACGCCGGGGATTACATTTACGAGTTCGTGGACGACAAAGGCTGGTATCGGGCCAGGAAAGACCGCTTCGACCTGAATGACGTGGATTTCCGCAAGTGGTTCAATCGAGACGAGTGTGCCAGGCGCTATGCCCTGTACCGCAGCGATCCGGACCTGATGAGGGCGCACCAGTGTGTTCCCTTTGCCATCATGCCCGACCAGCACGACTTCGATAATGAAGTGGACCCGGACACGGGCATCGAATTTACCCAGGAGGAGGCCGCAGAGGTTTTCTGGTTGTGGACACCCAGCCGGCCGACCCGCCCTGACGGCGGTGGTGCCTTCATGGACTCCCCAGGGCCCAATGAGCAGGTGCCGGCCCCTACCGGGACCCACGCGCTGCTGGATTACCGCTGCCTGGAATACGGCGACCTTTGCGATGTCATCCTGCTGGATATACGTCGTTTCCGGGATGCCGGGTCCGCCACAGCCCTGTCCACACTGCTGGGTGAGAAACAGACCGCCTGGCTGAAGCAGACACTGATGGCCTCCTGGTCCCGCAGGCAGGTGGCTTTCCGGGTGCTGGTGAACCAGATCAACCTGTCGCAACTGGGGACCACGGAAGTCACCCCGGCGGTGCGGACGATTTTCGGGCCGGATGTCTCAGGGCCCGAGCTGTATACCAGCGGCTGGGGCGGCTTCCCGGAGGCCAGGAGGGAACTCTACGAGTTTCTCCGGCAGAACCGCATTATCGACAATGTGGTCCTCTCCGGGGACAGTCATGGCTGGTTTGCCAACGATCTCATTGAAGACCCTTCCGCACCCAATTATGTGCCCGCACTGGACGCCTCTGGCCCGGCCGGTCAGCTGCAGACCGTCGGTGTGGAGCTGGTCCCCAGTGCACTGGGGCGCCCGGGTGGGGCTGAAGTGATTGCCGGCGAGATCTATGAACAGACCATGAACCGCAAGGTACACGACGACTACCAGAATTTTCACAGCAATTTTGTGCCTCTGGGGGAGGCGGCGGTAAGGGGGCTTGAGTCGGCTGCCCGGATTGCCAACCCGAACCTGCGCTATTTCAACTGGCGCACCTATGGTTACGGTCTTTCCCACTTTACCCGCGAGAGCCATGTGTTCGAGCTCTGGGAGGTGTCCTATCCGGCGGATGATGGCAATGAGCGTCTGATCCAGCAGTTCGACAACCGGGTCGGTAACCCGGGACTGCTTGCCCGCCCTGCACTGTTCAGAAAGCCCACCTCGGGCACTGACCCGGTGGACCAGAGCCGGCAACCGCCGGATGCAGGCACTTCAGCGCCGATCGGTCGATTACGCTCCTGAACCGGCTCCGCCAAGAGCCTGCACCCGGTGCCAGAATTCCTGACGCAGCCGTGGCCATTCCAGATGAAGCCATGGAGTGTAGCGCTGCGGGTTTTCCGTTAGCTCGCGGTCCAGTGCCTCGGGGGAGATGTAGCACCAGTCCGAGACTTCGCTGGCATTGACGGTGACAGGGGCATCCGAGCGGGCGATGTACACCGAGCACAGCTCATGCTCCGCGCCCACATCACCGTAGGCCACCTGGTAGCGGAACCGGTACAGAAACTCCGGCTGCAGCTCCAGTGACAGCTCCTCCCACAGACGCCGGCGCGCCGCGTCAGGGTCGTTTTCGCCCCGGCGGGGGTGGCTGCAGCAACTGTTGGACCAGTACAGGGGCCAAAGGGGTTTCAGTGCGCTGCGCTGCTGCAGCAGCAGCTCATTGTGGCGATTGAAGACAAACACCGAGAAGGCCCTGTGTAGTTTTCCCTGTCCCTGATGGCAGGCCAGCTTGGAGTCATGGCCCAGCACCCGGTCGTTTTCATCCACCAGGATCAGGGGCTCCTCGTCAAAAGAGACAGGGTGGCTGTGGTTCCGATCCCGATCTTGATCCATGGAGACTCCGGGGCTGGCCGATACGCTTTCCGGGCCAATGAGTGTGTCTCATGATAACCCGGAAACCTGTAAGAGCGTATTTTACCGGGCAGGAAGCGGGGAGGTGGGTGTCATACGCCAGTCCGGGCGCACGGGGTGCGCCTGATGCCAACGGAAGAGCGCCCGGATGCCTGTGGCAAGGGTGTCCGGGGTCAGTGACAGGTCCTGTCATGGTCACAACGGACCCGGCGACACAGGGCGTGATTGCGGATATGCCCCAGTGACAGTACCGTTGCGCCCATCAACGTGACCAGCTTTTCCCCCCACTCCCCCAGCACATCGTGTCCGATCAGCGCCGCCACCACCATCAGGGCAAGCCCCGTAGCGGTAAAGGCCCAGACCCGCCGGTCCTTGTGCTGCAGACACCCCAGCCAGACGGCCAGGACACTGAGAGGAATCACCAGCCAGAGCAGCGCGCGGTGAAAGGCCTCATCCCCGAAAAACGTGGCACCCAGGGCCGGAAGAAGAACCAGCATCAGCGGCAGTGCCAGGCAATGAAGGGCGCAGATTCCGGAAAGGCCGATGGCAAACCGGTCCAGCCAGGGTGAGTAGGGTGCGGTATTCATCAGGGGCTCCGTGAGTGGGTATGAAGTAAATTCTACAGATTAATTATGTTATAACATAACATTAATCGAGGCAAAGGTATTGCGCCGTTTCCGGCGATTGTCATCGTGGTCTCTGCGTCACAGCAAGACGCTGGTGCTCCAGTCCTGCAGGGAATCTCAGAGCAACACAAAGACGTGTGCACTTGGTTTTGGGCAGTATTTTGTATATACAAATTCAGTGAGGGACACGATGGCGCTGATATGTTCGTCTGCAGTGAATCAGAAGCTGGCACAGAAACAGGGAGTCAGTCTTGAGGAGGTCCAGCAATGTTTCGCAAACCGGGAAGGTAACCTGTTGGAGGACACCAGGGAAGAGCACAAACCGATCCTCCAACTCAGTGGTTTGTTGCTGATACAGACTGTGGGCGGCGCCTCAAAGTGGCGTTTATGCTTAAGGGGGGTGACGTCATCGTTAAGACGGCTTACGAGCCGAACGAGACCGAAGAGAGGATTTACCGGAAGTTTGTGTAACCCATCGCAACAGTCGCAGTGATAGAAAGCAGAAAAATGAACGCGACGGGAGGAGCAATATGAGCAAAAAGAAGATTGATAATACCGCAGAAGCCTGGGAAGACGGCAGCCTGGGGCGTGATGAAGAGTTTGTCCGCGTCTCTAAAAACGTGGACGAAGCCGTTGTGAACGAAGCTGCTGGGCTGCAGCCTATCTCTATCCGGCTACAGAAATCCCTGATTGAAGACTTCAAGATGATTGCGGAGATCAATGGCATTGGATACCAGCCCCTGATTCGCCAGGTCTTGAAGCGATTTGCCGATGCAGAGAAAAAGCGGATTCTGCGTGAGAGAGCAGCAGAATTCCGTGAACTTGGTGATGATGATCCTGATGATGGCAACAGCAACATTGCTTGTGGGTGAATACAGGTTTCTTTGAGCCAGGTGCGGCAAGGATGCCCATTTCGGAATCTGTTGGCATGGGGTTATGAATGCCTTTGTAAACATCCCTGTTCTGGCTGCACCGCTGACTGGCGTTTAACGTTTGGTTGACGCCGGAGCTGGAAAATGGGGCGGATAAACAAAAAAAGCCCCTGATTGCTCAGGGGCTTTTACGGGTGTTTGGTGGAGACGGCGGGAATTGAACCCGCGTCCGCCGGCACTCCGTCCTCGGCTCTACATGCTTAGCGTCCCTCTATTGATTTAACCTCAAGCGACCCAAGGGCCAGGGTGCAAGAGGCGATCTCTTTGCAGTTTTAACCGTTACGCAGTGAGCTCTGCGTAACGGCGTAGCTTGTTTTCTATGACTGCCTCAAATACACGGGGAACAAGCACCCCGGCGAGGCAGACTAACCGATTTTTAGGCGGCTAGTGCGTAGTTGTCGTCGTTTGCGACTCTAACGTTCAGCTTTGATTTTACGAGATTCGCTGACATCTCGACATGCACCTTGGATTTTGTCACCGGCGTCGAAGCCATGTCGTCCCCATTACGGGCGTCACGCTGACTTGAGCTGTGACCAGAGCCGGGGACAGTGCCCCTGACTCACCAATCATTATGGGGCCGCAGTGGCACTAACACAAGGGGAGGGCGTCACAACAGCGCGGCCTGGGGCGCCTGTTGCGGCGCCTTTCAGACCGCCAGGGGCCAGGGTGGTGAGCCATCGGGACCCTGGTCGGGGCCGTTAGAACGGCCCTGTTCTTTCAGATGCTCAAGAATGGCGCTGCCCAGTGCCCTGGAGTCCAGCCCCTGGTTGCCGAACAGCCGGTTGAACTCGATCAGGTAGGGGTGGCCCTCCACCATGGCGATATCAAAGCCGGCGTGGTTGATGCCCAGATCCGCCGCCACCTGCAATGCCAGTGCGCAGGCCGACTCCGGCACCGGCTCCTGCCCCAGGGTACCGCCACGGGCCAGGTTGTTGTGGAATCCGTAGGGAGACTGATGGCGCCAGTAGGCACTGATTACCTTCTGCCCCACCACCACGATGCGCAGGTCCCGGTCGATGGGCAGGTATTCCTGGGCGTAGAGCACCGTGGCCTGCTCGCAGTAGCGCTGCCACTCCTTGCGGTTGCTGATCAGCCAGACTCCTTCCCCCATGCTGGCTTTGGGGTTTTTGGCCACAAAGGGCAGGGGCAGGCTCTGCCAGATGGCTTCCCGCTCCGTTTCATCATTGGCGCGGATCAGTGTCCAGGGCAGGTGAGCCGGTGCCACGGCCTCGAAGGCGCGGGTCATTTCCACCTTGTCATGGCCAATGTAGTAGCTGGGCAGGCTGGGGAAGACGCGGCAGCCCAGTCCGTACACCAGGGCACCTAGTTGCCAGTATTCCGGGAACAGTACCCAGTCTGCGGCCTTGAGGGCCTCGCGGTGGCTGAGAAAATCCTGTGGCTTGAGCACCTGGTTCTGGGGGAATCCCAGTGTACGGAAGACATCAAAGCTGATCAGTTTCATGGCGTTTCACTGTGGCGGGACGGCGCCAGTATAAATCGCCGGAAAGGGGCTGGGAAGCACTGCTTTCAGGCTTTGTGGCCGGTCGGGTTTGCGCTGTCCGGGAAGGTTTTGGCAAAGATCTTGACCGGGGCAGAGGGGCCCATTAATGTCATTAGCCTGCTATAGAACACCCGGGTCTGACCCGCCCGGCAAGAACAACAAGCAAAAACACGGTGTGAGAGGCGGACAATGAAATACTCACTGCAGTCCTGGCAGGCCATGGGTAAGCCTGTGTCGCTGCTGGGGCAGGATGTGTTTGTGGTGGACAGTGGCGGCGACGGCCCCTGCCTGTTACTGCTGCATGGCTACCCCACCGCCGGATGGGATTTTGCGGAGCTCTGGCCGGCCCTGTGCGAGCGTTTCCGGGTGATTGTGCCGGACCTTCTGGGCCTGGGCTTCAGCGCCAAACCCTGTCCGCACAATTACAGCATCTTTGAGCAGGCGGATCTGGTGAGCGCGGTGCTGGATCATTGCCAGGTCACGAGCTGCCATATGCTGGCCCACGACTATGGGGATACCGTGGCCCAGGAGTTGCTTGCCAGGGATAATGAACGCTCCCTGAAGCGCTATCTGAGTGCGGCACTGCTCAACGGCGGGCTTTTCCCGGAGACCCACCGTCCCCGTCCCATGCAGAAGCTGATGGCCGGTCCGCTGGGGCCGCTGCTGGTGCACCTGACCAACCGTCGCAAGCTGCTGGGAACCTTCTGCTCGGTATTTGGCCGGGACACCCAGCCCAGTGCCGAGACCCTGGAGGCGGTCTGGCAGCTGGTCAATCACAACCGGGGGTTACGCTGCCTGCCGCCGTTGCTGGGCTATATCCGCGAGCGTCGATTGCACCGCGACCGCTGGGTGAATGCCCTGGCAGAAACCCGGGCCCCGCTGGCGTTGATTAACGGCAGTGCCGATCCGGTCTCTGGGGCCCATATGGTGGTCCGTTTCCGGGAGCTGGTGGGGGATCAGCACTTCACTTATGAGATGCCGGGCATCGGCCATTACCCCCATATGGAGGCCCCTGAGGAGACCCTGTCGGCCTACCTGTCGTTTGTTCAGCCACTGCTGGAGGGACAGACCCCGGCGGCCAGCCCGACCGGCCCGTTAGCAACTCCGGCGGATACCGAAGAGGCCGGAGAGGTCCTCTGAGCATCCGGGAGAGAGTCCGGAGGGCGCTATTTCACGGGGGAAGCCACTCTTGAGGTTTCCCCTTCCCCGGCGCCGGAACCAAGGGCCATATCCCGCAGTTCCCGGAAGGCCTCCACAAAGGCGTTGGCCACTTTCTCCGGGCGGCGGATCAGGCTGCGGTCGCTGATAATGCCGAACTGAACTTCCCCGTTGTAGCTGAAGATGCTCAGCCCCACGCCCACCATGCCGGTCTGGGGGACCCAGAACATGGGTTTCACCAGCTTTGCGCCACACATGTACAGTGGGGCGCCGGGGCCTGGCACATTGGTCATGACGGCAGAGGCCTTGCGGCTGAGCAGTTCCAGTGCGCGGCGTTCAAGCAGCTCAGGGCCACGTCCGAGTATATCCAGCAGTCCGAAGGACACCTGCGCCTGATAGGTCTGCTTGAGGTTGAGCATGTCATGGTGCACCCGCTGGAAGCGCTCCCTGGGGCAGACGGTCTGCACCGGCAGTGGCACCAGCACCAGTCCGAACTGGTTGCCCAGCTTGGTGATGGGCTGATCCAGAGGGCGCAGGTTAAAGGGCACGGCCATATGGATGTAGTTGTCCGGCGCGGGCTGGTGGCTGTCATCCAGGAATCGGTGCAGTGCGCCAGTGGCGGCGGACATCAGCACATCGTTGACGGTGCCGCCCAGGGCCCTGCCGGTGGCCTTGACCTCATCCAGCATCAGCGGTTCGGACCAGGCCACCACTTTGCGCCCGCACAACTGGCCTTTGAGCGCCGAGGGCGGGTCTTCCTTGCTGAAGAGGATGTGCATCAGGTCACGACTGATCTGCAGGCCTTCCTTGCCCAGGCGCAGCGGGTAGGCCGGGTCTTCCCGCACGTTGTCCGCCAGCTCCCCTAGTTGCTGCAGTGCCAGTCGGCTGTTGCGGCGAAGCCGGTGCATCACCTTGCGCCATTCAGGCAGCTGATCGGGTGTTTGTCGGATTCTGGATTTGAGTGTACGGACGTTGGCCGTGGGATCCTCGTCCGTCAGTGACAGCAGCACCCGCACCAGGGAGATGCCGTCGGCGATGCAGTGGTGGATTCGGATGATGAGTACGCAGCCCCCCCTGTAATTATCCACATAGTGGGCCTGCCAGAGCGGGTGGCAACGGTTGAGCGGGGTGCTGTTGAGGTCGCTGGCCAGTTCCTGCAGGGCTTTCTGGTCGCCCTTGCCGGGCAGGGCGATCACGTGGAGGTGGTTGTCCAGGTCAAACCAGTCATCGTCCTGCCAGTAATAGCGCTCGCCCTCCTGGACTACGCACTGGCGGAAACGGTGGAAGCGCAGGAACCGTTCATTGACCAGTTCGCGCAGGGCTTTGAGTGGAATCGGCCGGTCGAATTCCAGCACAGCTCCGATCATCATTGGGTTGGCCTGCGATTCCATTCGCAGCCATGCAGTGTCCACTGCCGACATGGGTGTTCTTGACTGGGCCATGGCTCCTCCTTGTCCTGCGGCTGTCGTCGGATATTGTTCTCTTTGTTAAATATCGTAAATCAGTATACGCTCACTTCTCCCCTGAGGTGAACCGGTTTTCCAAAAAGAGTTACAGCTGTTCGCTTAGTGGATGGTAAGCGTTAGACCGCATTATCCCGCAGTATGCGCTGCTTCTGGCGGTTCCAGTCCTTTTCCTTTTCATCAGCGCGCTTGTCGTAGAGCTTCTTGCCCTTCACCAGGGCGATTTCGCACTTCACCAGGTTGTGCTTCCAGTACATGGCCAGTGGAATGCAGGTGTGGCCTGCCTGCTGGGTTTTGCCGATGATGGTGGCCAGTTCCTTCTGGTGCAGCAGCAGCTTGCGGGTGCGGATGGGGTCCGGAACCACATGGGTGGAGGCGGTGGGCAGAGGGGGGATATGCAGGCCGAGCAGCCAGGCCTCACCGTTTTTCAGCATCACATAGGCGTCGGTGATCTGGCATTTACCGGCTCGCAGTGATTTCACCTCCCACCCCATCAGCATGATGCCGGCCTCGAATTTGGTCTCGATATGGTATTCGTGCCGTGCCTTGCGGTTGAGGGCAATGGTGTTGCTGCCGGGTGCGGGCTTTTTCTTGCTCATAGGATAAGCCGTACTGATTGGTTGTCAGAGCGCCGGGCTCCGTTAAAAGTGAGCCATTGTAGCCCAAACCACTGTGCTCTTGGCAAAAGAGTGCCTGGCCAAAAGTGTCTCTGTCCCGTCGCAACCGATATCACCCGGTGGGCCCGGGCGATGGCGGCTGCATCGGGTTGTGCTGACGGGGCGGGACAGGGGTCAGGGCTTTTGGTTACAATTGCGCTCCTTGTGCCAAGGATTTTTTATGGACACTCCCCCACAGGATCCCCGTGCTTTCTGGGGCAGCCGCTGGACCTTTACCCTGGCGGCCATCGGCTGTGCCCTGGGGCTGGGTAATCTGTGGCGCTGGCCGGTGCTGTTCGAACAGCATGGCGGCAGCGCCTTTTTGCTGGTCTACGGGCTTTTTCTGGCGCTGCTCTCGGTGCCACTGCTGATGGCGGAGTTCATGCTTGGCCGTCAGTACCGCAGTGATCCGGTGAGCGGTATGGACGGGGCCTGTCAGCAGAGCCGTCTCAGTGGTCAATGGCTGTGGCTGCCCCGAATGGCCCTGCTGGCGGGCTTTGTGCTGGTCAGCTTTTATGCCGTTGTGGGGGGGATGGCACTGGCTTATGTGTTCCTGGCGGCGCTGGGTGAGTTCAATGGCGCCAGCCGGGATCTGGTGTCCGGCACCTTTGCGGTGTTGCAGAAAGACCCCCGGGTCCTGGCGGCCTGGCAATTCGGTTTTCTGGTTCTGGTGTTGCTGGTGTCGGCACGGGGTATTCACCATGGGCTTTCCCGCTCACTGCGGGTGGTGGTGCCGCTGATACTGGCGCTGATGCTGGTGCTGCTGGTCTATGGGGGGGTGGCAGGGGATGCCGGGGCCGTCATCAGCGCCTTCAAGTCCCCGGATTTTGCCGCACTGGGTCTGGAAGGGGTACTGCAGGCGCTGGCCCAGGCCTTTTACACCGCCGGTCTGGCCACCGGGGCCATGATGATGCTGGGGGCCTATATGCCCGGTTCCGGTTCCATTCGTTTTTCCGCCTGGATGCTGGTGGCGGTGGATACCCTGATGGCGCTGCTGGCGGCGGTGTTTGTGGTGGCTCTGGTGGACCCGCTCACGGAGTCACCCGAGGCGGGCTTTGGCCTGTTGTTCCAGTCATTGCCACTGGCCCTGTCCGGGACGGGTCTGGCGGGGGGGGTCATCGCCCAGCCCATGACCAGCCTTCTTTTTGTGCTGGTGGTGCTGCTGGCCTGGAGTTCCGCCATTCTGGTGTTTGAGCCCATTGTGGTCTGGCTGTTGGCACGTACGGGCCTGTCCCGCTGGCTGCTGGTGACTGCGGGGCTTTTCCTGGTGTGGCTGGCAGGACTGGGGACCATCCTGTCGTTCAATCACTGGTCCGGTAACACCCTGATGGGGCATAACCTGTTTGCCTGGCTGAACCTGCTGGCCACCGGGCTGCTCATGCCACTGGTGGCCATGGGGATGGCGCTGTTCCTGGGCTGGGTGCGTCCGGCCTGGCTCAACCGCCAGGGGCTGGTCCTGGGTTACCCCGGGTTTTTTCTCTGGCAGTGGCTGATGCGCTGGCTGGTGCCCGCTGCCATGGGGGTGCTGATACTCTTTGCTTGCTGGAATTTCTATGGCCAAAACTATTGAACGCAGTGCCCTGGTGCACCACTCCGCAAGGCGCATGTACGATCTGGTCAACGATATAGAGCGTTACCCGGAATTCCTGCCCTGGTGCAGCGATGCCCGTGTGCACGAGTCGGACGAGCATCAGTTGCTGGCTTCACTGGAGGTGAGCAAGAGCGGTGTCCGGCAGAGTTTCTCCACCCGCAACCGCCTGCTGGCACCGGAGCGTATCGCCATGGAACTGGTGGACGGTCCTTTCACCCAGCTCCGGGGAGACTGGCATTTCAGGGCACTCACTGATGAGGCCTGCAAAGTGACGCTGACCCTGGAGTTCAGCCTCAATGGCACCGTGGCCCGGGTTGCCTTTGGCAATGTATTCAGCCAGGCGGCCAATACCATGGTGGACGCTTTCTGCCGCCGTGCGGATGCGCTCTACGGGAGAGGCGGATGAGTGAGAAGCTGAATGTGGAGGTGGCCTATGCCCGCCCCGACAAACAGCGAATCCTGCCACTGCAGGTGGCACCCGGCACCACCATGGTGGAGGCGGTGCAGCAGTCCGGCATTACCCGTCACTTTCCGGAAATTGATGTGGCCAGTCAGCCCATGGGGATTTTTGGCCAAGTGGTGGCGGACCCGGCGAATCATCCACTGCGTGATGGGGACCGTGTGGAGATTTACCGGCCCCTGATCATCGATCCCAAGCAGGCCCGTCTGGACCGGGCCAGGCGCAAATCCGGCAGGAAGTAAGCGTTCTTTTCCCGGACAGGTACTAGTTGGCGGGGGTTTCTTCCAGCAGGTTGGCCTCGTGGCGCAGGTACTGGTTGTTTTCATAGTAAATGGTAATGCGCTGGCGTTTTATCTCGCCGCCATCGCGCTGGAAGGTGTAGAGGTAATGCTCCCTTTCCTGGTTGATGCTGCTTCGGGTCAGGGGCGTGCCCAGCAGGCTGTGCACCTGGTCGCGGCTCATGGTGGGGTTGAGCTGGTCGAGATCCTCTATATCCACGATATTACCCTGCTGTACATTGAGCTTGTACACACCGGGAAAACAGCCGGCCAGAGACAATGTGAGCAGTAGCAGGCAGAGCTGCCGGGAGAGCTTTTGCATCGCGGATGGATATCCTCTAACGTAAAAAATCGCTTGCCGTGACGGGCCAACGGCAGGGTGAGTCAGTTATCATAACGGAACCGGTAAAGTTCACCAAAGGGCGAATTGCAGCATGGCAACAGAAAACACTGAGTTACGCAAGGCGGGCCTGAAAGTCACGCTGCCGCGAGTGAAGATCCTCAGCATCCTGGAGAGTGCCGAAGAGCACCAGCATTTAAGCGCCGAGGATGTGTACCGCAAACTGCTTGAATCCGGTGACGATGTGGGTCTGGCCACCGTCTACCGTGTACTGACGCAGTTTGAGACAGCGGGTCTGGTACTGCGTCATAACTTCGAGGGTGGTCACGCGGTTTTCGAAATCGCCGGTGAGGAGCACCACGACCATATGGTCTGTACCCAGACCGGGCATGTGGTGGAGTTTTTCGATGACGTGATCGAGGAGCGTCAGCGCCAGATTGCCGAGGACCATGGCTACGAGCTGGTGGACCACAGTCTGGTGCTTTACGTGAAGCCCCGCAAATAGCACCAGGGGCCCAATGCGGCATCAGACAACACGGCTGTGCAAACGGCCGTGTTTTTTTGTGCCTGACACAAAAAAGAGGCATGCAACGCATGCCCCAGGGCTCTCAGGGGTAGGAGAAGGGAGAGCAAAATGGTCGGGTAGCAAGGCAACTAGTGCTGCGTTGCCTGCCCCCGTTCAAACATTTCACGGGCATGGGCCAGCGTCTGTTCAGTGAGATCGACGCCGCCGATCATACGGGCCACTTCCTGAATCCGTTCACTGCTGGCCAGCTTGTCCACCCGTGAGAAGGTGTCGCTGGCCTGTGTGAATTTGGACACGAACAGGTGCTGGTGGGCCTGTGTGGCTACCTGTGCCAGGTGGGTGACACACAGCACCTGACCGCTTTCACCCAGTGTGCGCAGCAGGCGGCCCACCACTTCCGCCACACCGCCACCGATGCCCACGTCCACCTCGTCAAACAGCAGTGTGGGAATGGTGGAGGTCTGGGCCACCACGACCTGTATGGCCAGGCTGATGCGGGAGAGTTCCCCCCCGGAGGCCACCTTGGCCAGGGGCCGTGGCGGCTGTCCGGCGTTGGTGCTGACCAGGAACTCCAGTTCCTCCTGGCCGTCCGGTGACGGCTGGTTGTCCCGGTTGGGGCTCAGACGGGTGATGAAGCGGATGCCTGGCATGCTCAGGCGGCCCAGCTCAAGGGCCACCCGCTTGTCCAGCTCGGCGCCGGCCTTGCTGCGTGCCTTGCTCAGCACAGCGGCCTGCTTGTGGTACTGGGCCAGTGCCGCCTCGGCATCGGTGCTCAGTTGCTCCAGGCTGTTTTCGCCGCCATCCAGCTCCGCCAGCTCAAGGGCCAGTTGCTGATGGTGCTCGCAAAGCTGCTCCGGCGCCACGCGGTGTTTGCGGGCCAGCTGGTAGACGGTGCTCAGGCGCTCTTCCACCTCCGCCAGGCGCTGTGGATCGCAGGGATAGTCCGCCACCAGGTGACGCAGGTTGTCACCGGCCTCTTCCACCTGGATGCGCGCTTCCTCCAGCATTTTCAGGGTGTCCTCAAGCTGGGGCAGTGCCACCGGGATCTGGCCAAGCTGTTGCAGTGCCTGCTGCAACAGGCTGGCGGCGGCGGGCTCCCCCTCGCTGCACAACTCGTTGGCGGCGTGGCACTGGCGCAGTACCTCCTCAGAGCTGGTGAGCTGCTTCTGCTCTGTCTCAAGCTCCGGCAGTTCCTCTGGCGCCAGACCCAGCCGGTCCAGCTCTTCCACCTGGTAGCGCAGCAGTTCGGTGCGGGCGTGGCGCTCATCGGCATCGTCCCGCAGGGCATCCAGCTTTTTCTGCAGACCGTGCCAGTGGCGGTAGGCGCTGCGCACCGCTGCAGCCTGTTCGCTGAACTGGCCGAATTCTTCCACCAGGCGGCTGTGGGTGTCTTTTTTGAGCAGTGACTGGTGCTCATGCTGGCTGTGGATGTCCATGAGCATGCCCCCCAGCTGCTTCATGTCCTGAAGCGGGCAGGGCTGGCCGTTGATATAGCCCCTGGAGCGGCCATCACGGCGCACCACACGGCGCAGAAGGCATTCGTCCTCGTCGTCCAGGTCGTGTTCATGGAGCCACTCACGGGCCTGAGGGATGCGGCTGACATCAAACACGGCGGTGATTTCCGCCTTGTCCGCCCCCTGTCGCACCATGCCCGAGTCGGCCCGGCCGCCCAGTGTCAGTGACAGGGCATCCAGTACAATGGATTTGCCGGCGCCGGTCTCGCCGGTGAGTGCGGTCATGCCCCGGTCAAACTGAAGCTCCACTTTCTCGGCAATGGCGAACTGGCTTACTGTCAGTTGTGTCAGCATGGTGGTCTGTCCCCGTCCTTATCGTGAGTGGCCCCTGGGGCTCCGGTGCGATGCCGGCCTTATGCCTTGCAGGGTCACCGTCTTGTTGCTTGTTTGTTGCCTGATTCCTGGCTGCCTGCTTGTTCATGCATACAGTATATGGGTATTTGTACAGCAACTGAAGCCATCCTGCCAAGACCTTTTTTGTGCTTTCCCGGGAAAAATGCCCCTGTGGTGGTTGAAAGGCCACTGTCGGGCCCCATATAGGGCCCAGACGATCAATCCAGGCCCGTGGCGCCCAGGCCATGGGGCAACACTTTTATTGTGACTGGGGGAAATTGCATGAGTACTGACGAGACCCGGAACGACCAGCAGCAGGCTCAGGAAGAGTCCGCCAGCCAGGATGAGCAGGTTAAAGAGACGAAAGAGGCGGCTCAGTCCGAGCAGGCCAGCGGGGAAAGCGCTGCGGAAACGCCCCAGGAGGGCAGTGCCGGGGAACTGGAAGCGCTGCGCAGCCAGCTGGCGGAGCAGAAAGAGCAGGTGCTGAGGGCCAAGGCGGAGATGCAGAATGTGCGTCGTCGCAGTGAGCTGGATGTGCAGAAGGCCCACAAGTTCGGCACCGAGAAGCTGATCAAGGAAATCCTGCCGGTGGTGGACAGCCTGGAGAAGGCCATTGAGAGCACCCGTGATGAAGAGGTGGCCAATGAAGAGGTCGTCACGCGCATCCGGGAAGGGGTGGACATGACCCTGAACCTGCTGCTGTCCAATCTGGAGAAGTTCAACGTCAAGCAGATCAACCCGGTGGGCGAGCCCTTTGACCCCCAGCTGCACGAGGCCATGTCCATGGTGCCCTCCAGGGAGGCGGAGCCCAACTCGGTGATTGCCGTGATGCAGAAAGGGTACACGCTCAACGACCGCCTGGTGCGCCCGGCCATGGTGATGGTGGCCAGGGCGCCGGAACCGGAAGGCGGCAATGTGGACGAGAAGGCTTGAAAAAAACGCGTTCGGCTCCATAAAGGGGTTAACGGCTTACAACAGGGGCTTTCCACGGTGTTTGAACAGGAAAGTGCTGCAGAATCAGCCTCAGAATCAATTTGACAGATCGGAGTCTATTTCATGGGTAAAATAATCGGTATCGACCTTGGCACCACCAACTCCTGTGTGGCCGTCCCCGACGGTGACACGGTGAAGGTGATCGAAAACGCGGAAGGTGATCGCACCACGCCGTCCATCGTGGCCTACGCCGAAGACGGCGAAATCCTGGTGGGTCAGAGCGCCAAGCGCCAGGCGGTGACCAACCCCTACAACACCCTGTACGCCATCAAGCGTCTGATCGGCCGTCGTTTTGAAGACGACGTGGTCCAGAAAGACATCAAGATGGTGCCCTACAAGATCGTCAAGTCCGACAAGAGTGACGATGCCTGGGTGGAAGTGAACGGCAAGAAGATGGCACCGCCGCAGATCTCTGCGGAAGTGCTCAAGAAGATGAAGAAGACCGCCGAGGATTACCTGGGCGAGGAAGTGACCGAGGCGGTGGTCACCGTGCCGGCCTACTTCAACGACAACCAGCGCCAGGCCACCAAGGACGCCGGCCGCATCGCCGGGCTTGAGGTCAAGCGCATCATCAACGAGCCCACCGCGGCGGCACTGGCCTATGGTCTGGACAAGACCAGCAAGGACCGCACTGTGGCTGTGTTTGACCTGGGTGGCGGTACTTTCGACATCTCCATCATCGAGATTGCCGATGTGGACGGCGAGAAGCAGTTTGAAGTGCTGGCCACCAACGGCGACACCTTCCTGGGTGGCGAAGACTTCGACATGAAGCTGATCGAGTACCTGGCGGATCAGTTCAAGAAGGATTCCGGCATCGACCTGCGTGGCGATTCACTGGCCATGCAGCGCCTGAAGGAAGCTGCCGAGAAGGCCAAGATCGAGCTGTCCTCCAGCCAGCAGACCGATGTCAATCTGCCCTACATCACCGCCGATCAGAACGGACCCAAGCACCTGAACGTGAAGGTGACCCGGGCCAAGCTGGAAGCGCTGGTGGAAGACCTGATCCGTCGCAGCATGGATCCGGTGAAGATGTGTGTTAAGGACGCGGGTGTGAAGGTCAGCGAAATTGACGAGGTAATCCTGGTGGGCGGCCAGACCCGCATGCCGAAGGTGCAGGAAGCGGTGAAGGAATTCTTCGGCAAGGATCCGCGCAAGGATGTGAACCCGGACGAAGCCGTGGCCATGGGTGCCGCACTGCAGGGCTCCGTGCTCTCCGGCGATGTGAAGGACGTGCTGCTTCTGGACGTCACCCCCCTGACACTGGGTATCGAGACCATGGGTGGTGTGGCGACACCGGTGATCGAGAAGAACACCACGATCCCGACCACGCAGTCACAGACTATCTCCCCGGCGGAAGACACCCAGACCGCGGGGACCATCCACGTGGTCCAGGGTGAGCGCAAGCAGGCTTCCCAGACCAAGTCACTGGGACGCTTCGACCTGGCGGACATTCCGCCGGCGCC
>JAWWAC010000001.1:0-215085 GCA_033721915.1 Oleiphilaceae bacterium | reverse complement strand
TGCGGGACAAGGGCGAGGCCAAGGCCGTGTCAGAGCGCCAGTTCGGCCGACTGTGGGACGTGAACCTGGGCATGAAGGATGAAGAGGACCACGAGAGACTGGGCGAGAAAGACGTCAACCGTCTCTACGATGGCAACCCGATGCTGTTGCCGCGGGATTAACCCGGGTCCGCCCCGGGGCTCCCGGGGCGGTGGCTCACCCCCTCTCTTTCCTGTCCCGGCCCGTCGCGCCTTTCCCGGCCATTGCCTGTCACCTGACTGCTGAACGCTCTCAGGGGCTTTTCTGGTCACCATTTCCGATCCCTGTGTCCGTCTCGCGTCGGCTCCTGTGAAGCCTGTCATGGCCATCAGGAGCGCTGTGGCGCCTGCCTGGGTCACTGGGGTCTGTGGGTCTTGTCGTGGGGAGAGTTGGGTGTGGAGACCGTGGTGGTGCTGCGGGTCAGAAATGGCTGCCCTGTTCGATGTGCTGTTCGAACGACTTCAGGTAGGGCGGTATCCGCTCCGGTTCCACGGGCCGGCTGTAGAAGAACCCCTGGGCCATCTGGCAACCGCGCTGGGTGAGGTAGACGCTCTGCTCTTCCGTCTCCACACCCTCGGCCACCACCTGCAGGTTCAGACTGCTGCCCAGGTCGATAATGGTATTGGCAATCTGGGTGTCTTCCTCGTTGATCAGAAGATCCTGCACAAACTGCTTGTCGATCTTCAGGTGGTGCACCGGCAGGCGCTTGAGGTAGGTCAGTGAGGAATAGCCGGTGCCGAAGTCATCCACCGCCACCCGTACGCCGTGGTCCCGCAGGCGGGTCAGCTTGTCGATGGCGTCCTCCAGGTTGTGCATGAAGCTGGTTTCCGTCACTTCCAGCTCCAGCAGCGTGGGTGGCAGCCCGTGACCCTCCAGAATCCCCATGATCATGGAGACGATGTTGTCCTGGCGAAGCTGCACCGGTGAGAGGTTCACCGCCATGCGCAGCTGCAGGCCCGTGTCCATCCACTCACGGGCCTGGCGGCAGGCCTCGTGCAGCACCCAGTAGCCGATGTCGATGATGGCGCCGCTGGATTCCGCCAGAGGGATAAAGTCATCCGGCGACACCATGCCACGGCTGGGGTGATACCAGCGGATCAGGGCTTCTACGCCGATCACCTGGTGGTGCTGCAGGTCGATCTGCGGCTGATACACCAGATGCAACTGCTGGTGGGGCAGCGCATCCTCGAGGTCCCGCTCCAGCTGCTTGCGGTCGCGGATGGCCTGATCCACGCTGGCCACATAGAACTGGTAGTGGTTGTGTCCCTGGATCTTGGCCAGCGTCATGGACTGCTCGGACTGCTGCAGCAGCCGGTCCGCCTCGTGGGCATCCTCCGGGAACAGAGCCACACCCAGTGTCGCGGTGAGGCTCAGCTCATGGCCGTCAATGCGGGTGGGGCGGCTGACTTCCCGCAGCAGCCAGGCGGCTGTGGTTTTGGCCTCCTGCACACTCTGCAGGTGCTCCTGAACCACCACAAACTGATCCGCCCCCAGGCGCCCGGCACTCATGGTGGCCTTGAACCGGTCCGTCTGCAGCCGGCCCGCTATGTCCTGCAATAGCCGGTCGCCGGCCATGTAGCCGTATTCCTCGTTGACCGCCTTGAAGTCATCCAGGCCGCAGCAGAACACCGCCAGCAACGGCCTCTGGCGATGCACCTGCTTCATGGCAATGCCCAGAATGTGCAGAAACATCTCCCGGTTGGGCAGCCCCGTCAGGCGGTCATAGCGTGACAGCCGGCTGATATGGTCCTGTGCCGCCTGGTGCTTCTGCTGCACATCGGCAATGGAGGTGAGCAGGTCATTGGTGGCCTTGACCCAGGCATCCAGCTCGTCACGGTCGTGGCCGGGCGGGGTCCTGATCAGGTGTCTGGCCGGCTCCGCCGGGTTGACGGCGTTCAGGTCCTGCATGATGCGGTGCAGTGGCCGGCTCACCAGCAGGTGGTACACCAGAAACAGGGCCAGTCCGATGACCAGGGCCCGTGCCAGTCCGAACACCAGTGTCAGTGATGAGCGCTCCTGCCAGAGCTGGGCGGCGTGGGCCGTATCGATCTCAATGATCAGCCGGCCGTACTCCGTGGGTTCCGGCTCGGAGCGCACCAGTGGGGTCTCATAACGGCGGAACTGGCCAAAGATGGGGTCGGTGATGTGCCGGTAGGGGCTTTGCTGGGGCTGATCACGGCGGCGCTGGGCCAGTGGTTCGCCATTGCTGTGGGTGATGGCGGCATAGTGGATCTGGCCCTGGGCAAAGAGTCCGTCGATGACCTGCTCGCCAAGATCGTCATCCAGACTGTAAACCGCCTGGGTGGAGGCCTCACGCACCAGTGCCAGGGTCTGTGCGGCGCGTTCATCCAGTTCCTGAGAGACCCGGCTGGCATCCAGAAGAATCTGTACCACGCCAATCACCGCGCCAGCCAGAAAGGCCGTGAACAGTACCCACAGCAGAATCCGGTAGCCGAGTTTTCTTTCCGGGCTGAAAATGCGTTTCATCGAGTTTCCGGGTCGTCATTCATGGCAGTCCATTGCTCTGTGGTCAGACCTATAACAAATAGCCGTCCCATGCACATTCGTCCAGTGAGACCGGCTAAATGGCTGAATTGTCAGCGTGTGGAGTAGTGAAACTCGGGAGACCCCGGCAGAAGGCTGGCCACATTGGCCGCCCGCCAGCCCAGCTCTTCGTAACTGTCGGCGCAGATGTTCACATGGCCCAGCTTGCGTCCCGGGCGGGGCTCCTTGTCGTACAGGTGGAGCCGTGCGTAGGGCAGCTTCAGCAGGTCTTTCAGATCACCGGTTTCGCCGATGATGTTCACCATGCAGGTGGGGCAGCGCTCGTCGGTATTGCCCAGTGGCAGCCCGGTAATGGCCCTGACGTGGTTCTCGAACTGACTGGTAACGGCGCCATCCTGGGTCCAGTGGCCGGAGTTGTGCACGCGGGGCGCCATCTCGTTGGCCAGCAGGCCCTTGTCGGTCTCGAACAATTCAAGGGCCAGTGTGCCCACATAATCCAGCTCTTTGAGCAGCAGCTGTATCATCTCCTCGGCCCGCTTCTGGGTGGCGTCGTCCATGTCCGGGGCCGGGGCCACGGAGAAGCGCAGAATGCCGTCGGCGTGCATGTTCTCCGCCATGGGGTAACAGACCGTCTCGCCGTCAATACCGCGCACGGCAATAATGGACAGCTCACGGCGGAACTTCACAAAGGACTCCACCACCAGCTGTGAGTGGCCGATCTGCGCCCAGGCCTTGTGGGCGTCTTCCGGTCGGCGCAGAACCGCCTGGCCCTTGCCGTCATAGCCCTCGGTGACGGACTTGGCCACCACGGGGCAGCCGAGTATGGCGGTGGCGTTCTGCAGTTCCGCCGCCGAGTTGACGATGCGGAACGGGGCGGTGGGGATGCCCAGATCGTGGAAGGTCTGCTTCTCCAATGCCCGGTTCTGGCACACCCGCAAGGCACCAGCGGGGGGATAGACGGGCCTGTGACGGCCGATTTTTTCCACCATGGGGTAGGGCAGGTGCTCGAATTCGTAGGTCACGCAGTCCACGGCGGCCAGGAATTCCTTCAGGCGCAGGCCTTCCTGGTCGGGGATCACATCACCGACACCGGCACTGGGTTTGCCAGAGGGGTCATAGAGGGTGAAGCGCTGCCCCAGCGGGTAGCCATCCAGTGCCAGCATGCGACCGAGCTGGCCGGCGCCGAGTATGCCGATACGCATAAAATACCTCTCTTATTAGCGCACTCATCCGTTAGCGCAGTCGTGACCACGGCCGTTCCCCTGGCTCGGGAGTCAGTGGCGGGGGTCCGGATTGTCCAGCACCTGCCGTGTCTGCTCCTGGCGGAACTGTTCCACAGCGGCCAGTATGCGTGGCTCCTGCAGGCCCAGTATCTGGGCGGCCATGATCCCGGCGTTGCGGGCACCGGCTTTGCCAATGGCCAGGGTGCCCACGGGGATACCACCGGGCATCTGCACAATGGATAACAGGGAATCGAGCCCGTTCAGGGTGCGCGACTGTACCGGTACGCCCAGTACCGGCAGGGCCGTCTGGGCGGCCACCATGCCCGGCAGGTGGGCGGCGCCGCCGGCGCCGGCAATGATCACCTTGATGCCACGGTCACTGGCTGTCTTGGCGTAATCCACCAGCAGATCCGGCGTGCGGTGTGCCGAAACCACCCGGGCCTCATAGGCCACGCCCAGGCTGTCCAGCATCTGCGCCGCGTGCTCCATGGTGGGCCAGTCCGAGCTGGAGCCCATGATGAGACCCACCAGCGGCGAGGGCTGACTGGCTGAGTCGACTGGCGATTCTGTGCTTGAGTTCTGCTGTGACATGCGCATCGTCCGGGAAAACCGTGCATTGTATGGCGACAGGGCCGGGGGTGCAAATAACCGGGTTTTCAGTTTAGTCATGGCCAGTGGGAGGGTATTATACGCCTTTCTTGAGAGTGACAGGAGTGAGGCATGGAATCACTGACACCAGACCGGGACGAACTGGCCGACCGCCAGGTCGGCCAGGAGAGTCCGCCGGGGATAAAGGCCGGTCAGAAAGCCGGTGGCCCGGGTGGCAATGGCGGGTCCGGTGACGGTGACCGCTCTGGTGGCGAGAACCGCCGTATCCAGGTCTGGCTGTTGCTTCTGGTGCTGGTGGTGGCGGGCTGTGGTGGCTGGACGCTTTGGGAACAGCAGCAAAAGCTCGCAGAACTGTCACAGGATCTGCAGCAGGCCCAGAGCTGGATCCGTGAAAGCCGCCTGCGCAATGCCCGCCTGGAAGGAGACCTGGCCGAAGCGGACCAGCAACTGAGTGAGACCGGCTCACAGGTGCAGAAACAGCTCGCCTACCTGGACAGCGAAATGCGCAAGCTCTGGGTTGTGGCGCATCAGACCAACCGACCGGCCATCGCCGAGCAGAAAAAGGCACTGGCGTCCCTGCGTGACACGCTCAAAGACACCAGTGAGCAGGCCGCTGCCGCGCAAAGCCGTGCCGACGAGGCCATGGCCGCCAGCGAGACCCGTGAGGGGGCGATAAGCCAGCTTCGCTCTGAGCTCAGCAAGAGCACGCAGCGCCAGCAGTCACTGGCCAGCCAGCTTGAGGCCCTGAAAAAGCAGCACGGCGAGGACAGGGACGCACTGCAGAAAGCCGTTGACCGCGCCAGCCGGAGTCAGAAACTGGCCATGGATGAGATCCGCTCACGCCTGGATCGTGTTGAAAGCCACCTGGAGTCCGCCGGCGGCAATGGCGAGCAGGAAAAAATCGCCGCACTGAGTCAGCGTCTGGACGAGCTGGAACCGGTGGTGGCCTCCGTGGACAGTGCCCGCAGCCAGCTGACCCGGCGCTTTACGGCCCTCTCGGAGCGTGTGGACCGTCTGGCCCGGGAAATGAACAACAACCAGTAGGGGCCTTTCCGGCCCTGAGGAGTCTGTCATGAAGAAAGAGCCACCGGCACAGTCGCTCCTTGCCAGGGCAAGGGGCTCCCTGGAACGCCTCACAGGCCGTCTGGCGCCCCGTTTGCAGTCCCGCCTGGATGACCGGCTGGAACGGCTTACCGGCACCCTGGATGAATGGAACCGCCGGCTGGCGCAAAAGGCCCTGCCGGAAAGTCGCCGTCAGCGGGTGGATGCCCTGTCCCGCCAGGGTGTGCGCCGCAAGCTGCGTGTGGTGACCGGTGTCCGCAGTACGCCACCCAAGTGATTGCCCGTGGCGCCGGAGGGGAGAAAAAGATTTGACACACCGGCGCAAATGCTTAAAATACGCGCCTTACTTGGCCAGCTTGGGTGGTTAGCTCAGTTGGGAGAGCATCGGCCTTACAAGCCGAGGGTCACTGGTTCGAACCCAGTACCACCCACCATCTCTGGTCCGGTAAGCCGTTTAGGAGCGGTAGTTCAGTTGGTTAGAATACCGGCCTGTCACGCCGGGGGTCGCGGGTTCGAGTCCCGTCCGCTCCGCCATTATTCGGGTGGTTAGCTCAGTTGGGAGAGCACAGGCATCACACGCCTGGGGTCGCAGGTTCGATCCCTGCACCACCCACCAGACACCCACAAAAAAGCCCGGGTCTGTTCCCAGATCCGGGCTTTTTTGTGTCCTGAAAAAAAGACCCGTCAAAGTGCCCGCCCGGCCCCATCACGGGCACCGGACGGAGCACCGGGCTTACTTGCCGATCAGGCTCTGGCCGCAGACGCGGACCAGGTTGCCGTTAACACCCCTGGACAGCGGATTGCAGTACCAGGCGATGGTTTCGGCCACATCCACCGGCTGGCCGCCCTGTGAGAGGCTGTTCATGCGGCGCCCAGCCTCGCGGATGGTCATGGGCATGGCAGCGGTCATCTGGGTCTCGATAAAGCCCGGTGCCACGGCGTTGATGGTAATGCCGTTTTTCAGCTGCTTGGCCATGCTTTCCACGTAGCCGATGACGCCGGCCTTGGAGGTGGCGTAGTTGGTCTGTCCGAAGTTGCCGGCGATGCCGCTGATGGAGGACACACAGACGATGCGGCCGTTCTCCCGGATCAGCTCGCGCTTGAGCAGCTCTTCATCGATGCGCTCCTCGGCGGTGAGGTTCACGGCGATGGTCATATCCCAGAAATGCTCCGGCATGCGACCCAGTGTCTTGTCACGGGTGATGCCGGCGTTGTGGACAATGAAGTCCACGCCCTGGCCCTGGTCGGCGATCTGGTCGGCGATCACAGCGGGGGCGTTCTCCTCGGTGATGTCCACCGCCAGTGGGGTGCCACCGATACGCTCGGCCACCTGGTTGAGGGACTCCATGGCGGCCGGGACGTCCAGACAGATCACCTTGGCGCCGTCCCGTGACAGTGTGGTGGCGATGGCTTCGCCGATGCCCCTTGAGGCGCCGGTGACCAGTGCCAGCTTGCCGGTCAGGGGGGCCACGCTGTTGCCAGCGCTCTGTCCGTCACCGGCCTTGCTGATGTTCACCACCTGTCCGGAGACATAGGCGGAGCGGGGTGAGAGGAAGAAGCGCACGGAGGATTCCAGCTGGTTCTCGGCATTGGGGGCCATCCACAGCAGCTGCGCGGTGGCGCCTTTCTTGCCGATCTCCTTGCCCACAGCCCGCACAAAGCCTTCCAGCGCCCGGTGGGCGGCGGCCTTGGGGGCGGGCTTGCAGTGGGCCGGGTCCATGCCCACCACCAGCACGCGGCCGTTGTTGGCCAGGTTGCGGATGGTGGGGTGGTAGAAGTCGTAAAGGCAGCGCAGCTCGGTGGTGTCCTTGACGCCGGTGGCATCCAGCACCAGTGCCTTGAACTTCTGCTCAGGGCCCTCCTCGCCGGTGAGGTCCACACCGGTGGCCTTGTGGCTCTTGCCCAGCTCGGAGGAGGCCTTCAGCTGCTCAGAGCCCTGGGGGTAGTGCAGTGTCACCGAGCCCAGCTTGATGATGTCCGCCAGTGTGCCCAGTGCCCGGGGGTTGGGCCCGGCACCGAGCAGGACATTGCCTTCAATAAAGGGCTTGTCGGCACGCTCCCAGCGCTCCAGTTTCAGGGGAGTGGGCAGGCCCAGCGAGCTGACGGCCTGTTTGCCCAGTGGGGTGTTTGCGATTCGCAGGTAGAGATCAGACATGACCGGTTCCTTTTAATGGTTGGCAGACTTGATGGATAATGTCCCTGATTGGAGATGTCAGTGCGGCTTAACTCGTTCAGACGTCACTGTCACATTTTATGTAGGCCTATCTTAGGGCGTCTCCACATTTTTCAATTGACTGACCCTGGCCCGGCGGTCGTCAGGTTAGCCAATGAGCCCATCAGGATCGCCATTACACTGCTCAACATCAATACCCGTTCCCACCAAAAGGACTGCACAAGGTTATGGCACAGACTAAAAGCACGACCAACACACAGCTGCCACGCAAGGTGGCCATTCTCGGCGGCAACCGTATCCCCTTTGCCCGCTCCAACACCGCCTACAGCAAGCTCAGCAACCAGGACATGCTCACCGCCGCCATGCGCGGCCTGGTGGACCGTTACGGCCTGGCCGGCGAGCGCCTCGGCGAGGTGGCCGCCGGTGCGGTGATCAAGCATTCACGGGATTTCAACCTGACCCGTGAGACCGTGATCAGCAGCGGGCTGGCCCCTGAAACCCCCGCCTATGACATTCAGCAGGCCTGCGGTACCGGCCTGGAGGCCGCTATCCTGGTGAGCAACAAGATCGCACTGGGTCAGATTGACGCGGGCATCGCCGGTGGCACGGACACCACCTCCGACGCCCCCATTGGCGTCAGCGAAGGCCTGCGCGCCATTCTTCTGGACCTGAACCGGGCCAAGACCGCTGGTGAGCGTCTGAAGATCGCCGCCCGCATCCGGCCCAAACACCTGGTGCCCAATATCCCCGAGAACAGCGAGCCGCGCACCGGCCTGTCCATGGGCGGCCACCAGCAGATCACTGCCCACGAGTGGAAGATCCCACGGGAAGACCAGGACAAGCTGGCACTGGCCAGCCACAAGAACCTGGCCGCCGCCTACGAGGAAGGTTTCTTCAATGACCTGATGACCCCTCTGGCGGGCCTGGAGAAGGACAACATCCTGCGCCCCGACTCCACACTGGAGAAGCTGGCCAGCCTCAAGCCCGCCTTCGACAAGGAAAAGGGCACCATGACGGCGGCCAACAGCAGCGCACTGACGGATGGCGCCTCCACCGTATTGCTGGCCAGCGAGGAGTGGGCCAAGGCCCGCAAGCTAAAGGTCAAGGCCTACCTGACCCACTCGGAAGTGGCCGCCGTGGATTTTGTGGACAAGAAGGAAGGCCTGCTGATGGCCCCCGCCTACGCCGTGCCCCGCATGCTGGAAAAGGCCGGCCTGACCCTGCAGGACTTCGATTACTACGAAATCCACGAAGCCTTTGCCGCCCAGGTGCTGTCCACCCTCAAGGCCTGGGAGGACAAGGATTTCTGCAAGAACAATCTGGGTCTGGACAAGCCACTGGGCAGCATTGACCGGGACAAGCTCAATGTGAAGGGCAGCAGCCTGGCCGTGGGTCACCCCTTCGCCGCCACCGGCGCCCGCATCCTGGCCAGCGCGGCCAAGCTGCTGGAGCTAAAGGGCAAGGGCCGTGTGCTGATCTCCATCTGCGCCGCCGGCGGCCAGGGTGTGACGGCCATTGTCGAGCGCTGAACGTCGGGCGTGGAGGGCTGAACGGGCCCCACGGACCGGATAGACCCTGCCTGTCATAACGGACAGGCTGACACCAAACCCGCAACGGACTTCCTGTCCGCTGCGGGTTTTTTTGTTATCGTTCAGTAATGGGGCCGGGAAGGAGGGCCCCCCAGGCAACACAGGGATAAGGAGGTCCCATGACCAGTGTGCTTGATATGGCCCGCTGCTGTCGCGCCGTCTACCGGGATAACCCCCTGGTGGCCGGATGGCACCGGGAACGGGTCTACAATCCGCCGGGCACCGGATTCTATGCGGCCCTGTTCACCCACCACTACAAGGACGGTTCCGGCCGCCTTGAGGCCATACTGGCCATCCGTGGCACGGTCTGGTTCAGCGGCTTTGACGGCGCCACCAACATGATGCTGGCCCTGGGAGTCACGCCACTGCAGTACCGCCAGGCCCGCTCGGCCCTGATTGATGCACTGCAGTGGCTGGATATTCACCCGGAGCACTTCTACCTCACCGGCCACTCACAGGGGGGCGGCCTGGCGGCACTGGCGGCGGCGCGCCACCGGGTGCCGGTGCAGGTGGTCACCTTCAATGCCCCCGGTGTCTGCCGTGCGGCGGTCAACAGCATTCTGGGGGTGTCCGTGCTGTGGAACCAGTGCTCCCACTACCGGCTGGAGAAATACTACGCCGCCTTCGACCGTTCGCTGCACATCCGTTGCCAGCACGATATTGTCTCGGCGGTGGTAGGCCCCCAGATCTCCGGCTGCACCCGGACACTGCTCAACCGCTACTGCATCCGGCTGGGGTGGCACCACTGGTGTATGCCCCCCTGGGGGCTGTACCGCTTTCTGCGCCGTGCCGCCTGTGCCCACAGCATGGCCACGGTGCTGGAGCTGGTGGCCCAGCAGCCGGTCTTCCGCCGGCCGGTGCGTTGGGTCTGAGCCGTCAGGGTATCAGTAGCCTTTTGGCACCCGGAATCGGCTCAGTCCGGCCTGCTCCAGCAGGTGGGCAAAGCCGATGGTGGTCAGGTCCTGCCCGGGGGCACCGATGATCTGCACATTCACGGGCAGGCCCTGGTCGTCCACGCCGATGGGGGCGGAGGTGGCGGGCAGGCCCAGCAGTGTGGCCAGTGCGATCCAGTTCATCTTGTCGGTGTAGGGCCGTGACTGGCCATTGACGGTGATGGTGCGCCGGAACATGGGCATGCTGTGGTCGTGCTTGATGGCGGTGACCGGCGCCACCGGTGTCAGCAGCACATCGGCCCCGGCAAACACCTTCTCCACCAAGGAGGCGCGCAACTTCTCCCGTTGCTCGTGCTTTGACAGCCACGCCAGGTTGCTCTGGTTGATGCCCTCGGCGTATTGGTCAATGCCATGGGTCAGTGTGAGCCATTTGCGGAAGAGCTTCATCAGACTCAGGTTGCGTCGCATCTGGCGGCGCTGCTTGGTCTTGAGGCCGGTGCCGATCAGGCTGCCCAGCAGGTTGTAATACAGGGGCAGCAGGCTTTCATGGTCCAGCAGCGGTTCCTGGCAGTGGCTGACCAGTGCACCACGGGCTTCCAGCTCCCCTGCCAGTGTCTGGTAGCGCTCGCTGATGTCATTCGCGATCGGGGTGAGAGGGTCCCTGAAGCGGGTGGCCACGCGCACCTGTGACAGGTCGCTAAGGTGGCAGGGGGGCAGTGCCAGCTGCCACTGGGGGCCCTCATGGGGGCGTGGCGCAGCCACGATTTCCAGCATGAATGCCAGGTCGTCGGCGCTGCGGGCCATGGGGCCCCCTTCCGCCAGGTCCGGCTGGCTCAGAGTCCCCGGAGGGCCCGGAATATGGCCCCGCAGGGAGACGATGTCGCGGCTGGGCTTGTGTCCGTAGACGCCGCAGAAATGGGCCGGCGTGCGGATCGAGCCACCCACGTCACTGCCCATCTCCAGGGGGGTGAAACCCGCCGCCAGTGCTGCCGCCGAACCCCCGGAAGAGCCCCCGGGGGTGCGTGCCGGATCGTGAGGGTTGCGGGTGACGCCATAGACCCTGTTGTAGGTCTGAGTGTCGGAGGCGTACAGGGGCACGTTGGTCTTGCCGAGGATAATGGCGCCGGCATCCACCAGGCGCTGCACCCCATCGGCATGGCGCCTGGGCACATAGTCTTTCAGTGCCGGTGCGCCGGCGGTGCAGCTCATTCCGGTCACCTCCCAGACATCCTTGAGGGTCAGTGGCAGCCCGTGCAGTGGCCCACGGGGCTCGCCCCTGGCCAGGGCCTGGTCTGCGGCACGGGCCTGCTCCAGTGCGTCCTCCGCCGTGGCCACAACGGCGTTGATGGGGCCGTTGAGCACCTCGATTCTCTGCAGCAGGCTCCGGGTCAGCCGTTCACTGCTGAGCTCGCCGCTGGCCAGTGCCGCCGCTGTCTTGCGGGCGGATTCGTAATGCCACTCTTTCATAGCCATTCCTTGTGATGGTTCGCTTGTTGTTGGTGTTCTCTTCAGTGGAGGCCCTTGCGTGGGCGCCTTTCAGTGAGCGTCCTTCAGGGAGACAGTTCCGTGGAATCCCCCTGCTCGCCGTTACGGGAGCGGCGTTCATCCAGCTCCCGGCGCCAGCGTTTGACCCGGACCTGGTCCTTGACCAGCTCCAGCACCTGCACCACCGCCTCCACAATCTGTTCATTGCTGGCCGAGTCCGGCTCGTCCCGCTCTTCCAGGAAGACCCCCACCAGATCGTCCACAAAGGCGTGGTTCTCGCCGCTGGCCAGGTCCGAGAGAATCCGGTGGATCACATCCGCGACAATGTCCCCCACGGCCCGGTCCAGTGCGTGGGAGGCCCAGCCGCCGAGCATGGGCAGCTGTCGCAGTGGCTTGAGGTCTTTGTTGTTGCCCATGGCCAGTGCCACATTGGTTTCCAGGTACTGGCGCAGCTCTTTCTGGTTGGGCACATAGCCGGTACGTGCTCCCTGTGCCACCTTGTCGGACAGCCAGCTGACCAGTTGCTGGCGCCTGGGCAGCAGCACCTCCTGCTGTACCCGGTGGACCACCGGTGAGCCCTTGCGCACCTCGTTCTGGGTGCCGCTGAGCACCTTGATCACGATACGGTCCGTGAGCTCCTCCAGCAGGGCCTCGTAGTAGAAGCTGAAAAAGCGGTAGAGGCGGGTCTGGGTGATATCGATGATGCCATACTTCTGCAGCCGGTAAACAATACTGATGACACGCAGCACCCTCAGGGCGCGGGCGCCGGAGGTGGGAATGCAGCCCACCAGGTCGTACCAGTGGATAAAGGGGTAGAAGTACCAGCGCTGATAGGTGCTCCTGATAACAGCGTGCCCCCAGCGCAGGGTAAATTCGCTGAGAAAGAGGCCGACAAAGATCAGGTCGTAGTAGAGGAAGTCCCTGTGAATGGGGTCGTAAAAGCCCGCCAGTTCGGGAGCGCTCTGGCGTATCAGCCGCTGAATGGCATCCACTGCGTACAGTGAATCCAGAATCAGCCAGGTCAGGTTGACGAACAGCAGCACCAGCATGAAGGCGTCCAGTGCAAACCAGAGACGCTGGTGGCTGGCCTTTAAGTTTTCACGATTGACGGACAACACGTTATGACATTCCCAGAAGTGCAAAGAGGCTTTTTAACAGAGGTTGGCTCCGGATGCATTACCCGTAGCGCCGGACAGGCCACCCGTATCGAAACCCGGGCCCAGTGGATGTAAGCTAAGGGAATGGGATTGAGTGACAGAAAACGACCTTTCGTTGAGAGGAGCGAAGCATGAGTATTGAAAAAGCGCTGCTGGATCCGGCGGATGTGTATGACAGCCCCGCTTCCGTGTGTGACGACACGCGCCTGAGCCAGTCCCAGAAAGTGGAGGTGTTGCGCCGCTGGGAATACGACGCACGCTCCCAGATTGTGGCGGAAGAAGAAAACATGCCGGATCAGGAGGGGGATGCCGGTGACACGCTGGACCAGGTGCTGGAAGCGCTGAAGAAACTGGGGGAGAACCCGGACGGCGACCACCCGGCACCCACCAAGCAGGGTGGCGTTTGAAGCTGGGGCGACGCCTGCAGGCGCTGTATCAGGCCCTGCCGGGGCGCTATGAGCAGGTCTGGGATTGTTGCTGCGACCACGGTTTCCTGGGCCTGGCGCTGCTGGAAACCGGCAAGGCCGGCCACCTGACCCTGGTGGACCAGCTGCCGGGGCTGGCCGCCCCACTGCAGGCCCTGATGGCGGATCAGGACCCACAACGCTACCGGATACGGATCACCGATGCCGCCTCCCTCACCCTCACCGGCTGTGACAGCGAGCTGGTGATTGTGGCCGGTGTGGGCCCCGACACGCTCCTGTCCATTGTGGCGGGGCTGTGTCGTGGCAATGACTGCCGCCACAGCGAGTTTCTGCTCTCCCCCAATGGGGATATCCTGCGGGTGCGGCAGGGGCTTCAGGCACTGGGCTTTGCCCTGCTGGCGGAAGGCTTTGTCAGCGAGCGGCGCCGTGGCTACCCCTGGCTGCGGGTCACCCTCTCCGCCCATGCCGCCACATCCCCATTGTCACTGCTGGGTGAGCACTGGGACCTGTCCCGCCCGGACCAGCGTCATTACCTGAACCAGCTGCAGGGCCATTACCGGCGCCGCCTGAGAAACCCCGGCCAGAGGCAGGTGGCCGGGGAGGCGCTGGCGGCCTGCGAGGCGTTGCTGACCGCCGCCGGGCGCTACGAGGCTGCCGGCAGGGAATAAACGATTAAGCTCCGTTCATTACCGCTTACCCTTCGCAGCATGGTTGTCACAGCCCTGGAACCGGATAGAACTGTTGCCAAAACGGATCCGGTAGCGTCCGTCGTCCGGGTTGCCCGGCCGCTCGCTGGCCACCACTAAGACCCCGGCGAAACCCTCTCCGCCAAACACCGGTAACGGTTGCGAGTGCACCCGGAAAATCGGTATCTCCCCCATAGGCACGTCCAGGGCCATGGGGCTGTCACTGAGTGCGGCCACCCCATCGGCAAAGGCCGTGAACACCAGCGGGTTGAAGTTGTTGATCCGCGACGGAGTGGTGACAGGCATCCGTTGATCACCAGGGGGGCGACAGGCTGTATTGCCGTGACTGCAAGGGGGCGATAGCGATAGAGGCCGTTTGAAGCGGCTGGATGCCGGGGAAACTCACAGGGTGGGTGTCGTGAAGCGGGGTGGAACACCCGGATGGGCTGGACCCATCCGGGTGAGGTCGGTCAGTTGGCCGGGTTCGGTACCTGAACCGGTTGTGGCAGCTGCACCCGTTCACGTCCACCGTCACGAGCCTGTTGCTGACGGGTGAAGGGGAAGCGGATCCACTGCTTTTCAGCGTAGGCCTCGGTCATGTTCTGGAAATAGGGCGAGGCCGGGTCCGTGGACTGGGAGTAGGTGACAAAGCCTTCTGCAACGGGGTCGCCGTTGTCGTCCCAGGTGACGGTCTGGATATAGCTGTTGCCGAAGTCCACCGCGTAGCCGTTGTCCTGCTCCAGGCTGGTGAAGCGGGGGAAGGCAATCACGAAGGAGCCGTCGGCGCCGTTGCCACCGGCCACGGGAATAAAGTCCTCATGGATGGCGGAATACTGGATTTCTCCCAGTGGGGCGTCCAGGGCAATGCCGGCGTTGTTGATGCGCTCAATGGCATCGGCGAAGGCCATGGCCACGGCCGGATTGGCCACGTTCAGGTCCCTGGGTGTGTTGACCGGGTCCTGGGCGTCAAAGGGGGTGAGCCACATCAGGGTGTCCGCGGGCAGCGGGTTGATGTTCCGCCAGAACTCTCGCCACACATGGCCGCCCCGTGAATCCAGCTCATTGGTGCCGTCCCAGGCACTGAGAACGGCGCAGGCCTCGGCGGTCTCCACAAAGCCGCCACTGGAGGTGGGCAGTGTGGGCAGCGGGCAATAAGCATCCAGTACCGACCCACGGGCCAGCCGCTCGGAATGGAGGGTGGCGTCCAACACGGTGTCCTGCAGGTTCAGCAGGTCAAAGCCATTGCTGCCCGGGCGGCCATCGCTGCCATCCAGACGGTCCTGGATCTTGGTGATGCACTCCCGGGTGCGCAGGCTGCGTGGTGTTTCCTCGTCGCCGATTATGGCGGCGAAACCGGTCACGGGCTCTTCCGGGTTGGACAGCCAGTAGCTGTTGTTGCAGTTGTGCACCCAGTCATCACGGGTCAGTGTGGGCAGGTTGGAGGGGCCGAAAATGCCCTCGGCCGGTGCGTCCGCGTCCGTGTCCCAGGCGCACTCCGCACGGGAGCCGTCCAGCACCGGCAGGCCCGGTGACAGCTGGCCAAACACCGGAGTCAGTGCGGTGGCGCACTGGCTGACCTTGCTGTCCGGCACGTTTGGCACCACGGTCACATCCCCGTAATAGGCGGGCTTGCCGGGGCCGGTGGCAATGGTGTTGACCCAGGGCACACCCAGCACAGTCTTGTGCAGCTCCACAAACTCCTCGAAGCTGTCCGCCTTGTTCCACTGGAAGAACTGGTTGATCAGGCGGTCATTCTCCGCATTGGCGTCACGCAGTGTGTAGGCCTTGCCGTTGGTCCAGTTCAGGATGGGGATGCCGGCCGCTTCAAATTCCAGCATGGGGCCGTAGTGGGAGTAATACAGAGTGCGGGTTTCCTCGCGGATTTCACCGTCCTGGTCCAGCAGCTCCACGGTGATCTCCCGCTCCTCCATGTCCACGAACTCCCCCTCGAACAGGTACTGCGTGGGGTCCGCCGGGTTGAGTGTCAGCTCATAAAAGGTAAAGCGGAAAGCGGTGGAGACGGTGTGGCTCCAGGCAAAATGCTCGTTAAAGCCGATCAGCACCGCCGGCAGGCCATACAGGGCGCTGCCCATGATGTTGGCCTCGTCGCCCACAGTCAGATGGGCCATGTAGAGCCGCTCTGTGCCTTCCCAGGGAAAGTGCGGGTTGCCCAGCAGCATGGACTCGCCGCTGCGGCTGGTGTCGCCGGAGAGGGCGTACATGTTGCTGCCGATGGGCAGTTCGCCGCCCAGCGGGAAAGGCAGCTCTTCCGTGCCCTGCAGGGATTCGAGTAACTCCTCCGGCTGGGCCGGGAGTGCCTCAGGGCCGGTGGGGGGCTGGGCACCGGCAATGCCATCCACAAACACCGAGGAGCTGGCCAGTACGCCAAGGCGGTAGTAACGGCGGAACATGTCGTCCTCTTCCATCGGCAGCAGCCATTCCGCGTCTCGGCAGGCGGCGTGACGGCCGGGGTGTTCGCCATTCCGGATTTCCTGCAGGTACTGGTTATAGCCGGCCACGTAACCGCTGGAGGCGTTGATCACATCCTCCTCGGCGTTGGCCTTCAGCGGTGCAATGGCCTCGTCCGTGGCGGCACTGCGCCAGAAGAAATCCGCTTCCCGGTTGCTGGTGGTGGTCCCGTTGGCCGGAATGCGATAGACCCCGTCTTCACCGAGGTAGCGTGCCCGCAGGCCGCGGATGGTGAGGACGTCCTCCGCCAGCAGACACAGGTTGTCCTCGGCCTGCACATAGCCGTAGCCATAGCCCATTCCGGCAAAATTCTCCGCCTCGATGTGGGGGATGCCGGCAGCGCTGCGGCTGACCCGGACCCCGGGTGAGAGGTCCGGCCGGGAGCTGGTGGCCGTTTCCTGTGAGGGCTGGGGTGCTGAACTGGAGCTGTTGTCCGTCGGGCAGCCGGTGAGGGCAATGGCACTGATCAGTCCCACGGCAAGCAGGGGGCATTTCTTCATGGCAGCATGTCCTGAAAGAAGATTGTTGTTGGTCTTTTCTGAGAAGTAGTTAGTGGACTACTGTTACGGAACAATGTAAAGGAGTGCGGTCTTTGTGTAAGTCTGTGTAACGGTTGGCCTCTGTGGTTGCCAGTGACCTGTGGCCCGTAAAAACATTGACTTGGCGCGCCATAACCCCTTTTGTAAGGGATTGTAAAAAACCGCTCTGCGGCATTTCAGTCATGCCAGCCGGTGGGCGGTGGTGCTAGACTGGCGGGCATCAAGTGGTCATGGCCGGCTGAAGCGGTTTTTTGGAACACAAACCGTGGCGGTACGTGTCAGTCACGGTTTTCATGGATTCACGGGTTATTGGGGAGATAGACAATGAAGCGTGTTGCGACGCTCGACGCGGCCTGGCTGGTGGTGGAATCGGAAGATACCCCCATGCATGTGGGCAATCTGATGATTTTCTCCCTGCCGGAGGGGGCCTCGGACACTTTCCTGCGGGACATGGTGGCCCGCATGAAGTCCTGCAGCGATATCGAGCCCCCCTGGCTTTACCGCCTGGCCAGTGACAGCCTCTGGGGGCGCGTGGTGGCCCCCTACTGGCGCACCGCCCGCACCATGGACCTGGACTACCATGTGCGCCATTCCGCACTGCCACGTCCCGGCAGTGAGCGGGAGCTGGGTGTGCTGGTGCAGAGGCTGCACTCACACCCCCTGGATTTCTCACGCCCCCTGTGGGAGTGCCATATCATCGAAGGGCTGGAAAATGGCCGCTTCGCCCTCTACACCAAGATGCACCACTCACTGATTGATGGCATCAGCGGTGTGCGGCTGCTGCAGCGGATGCTGTCGAAAGACCCCCATGAAGTGAACATGCGTCCGCCCTGGACCGTGCGCCCCAGCAGCAGGCCGCGCAAGTCCAACCCGCTGCCTTCCATGCAGGGGGCTTTCTCCGAGGCGCTGGAGGCGCTCAAGGTGCAGGCCAGCAGCACGCCCAAGCTGGTCAAGGCACTGACCCGCCTGGTGCAGGCCGGCGGTGACAACCCCAATGAATCGCTGTCCGCGCCCTTCAGCGGCCCCCAGTCGGTGCTGAACAACCGGGTGACCGGGCAGCGTCGTCTGGCCACACAGCAGTACTCACTGGACCGGCTCAAGGCCATTGCCAAAGCGGCCGGCGCCTCACTCAACGACGTGGTGCTGTTCCTGTGCGGCTCGGCCCTGAGGCGTTTCCTGATCGAGCAGAACAGCCTGCCGGAAGAGCCCCTGACCGCGGGCATTCCGGTGAATATCCGCCCCGCGGACGACGAGGGCACCGGCACCGCCATCAGCTTCATGATCGCCAGCCTGGCCACCAACGAGGCGGACCCGGAAAAGCGCCTTGAGGCGGTGATGCGTTCCACCCGTGAGGCCAAGGCCCACCTGCAGACACTGCCCCGAAGCGCACTGAACCAGTACACCATACTGATGATGTCCCCCTACATACTGCAGCTGATGACCGGGCTGGGCGGGCGTATGCGTCCGGTGTTCAATGTCACCATCTCCAATGTGCCCGGCCCCGAGGACACCCTCTACTACGAGGGCGCCCGCCTGGAGGCCATGTACCCGGTGTCACTGATCGCCCACGGCGGTGCACTGAACATCACCTGCGTCAGCTACGCCGGCTCACTGAATTTCGGTTTCACCGGCTGCCGCGACACACTGCCCAGCATGCAGCGCCTGGCGGTCTACACCGGCGAGATGCTGGATGAGCTGGAAGCCACGGTGCTGCCGGGTACCCGAAGTGCCACCAGGGCACCGGCCGGCAAGAGCAACGGCAAAACGCCGCCAGGGGCAAAAGCTTCGGAGTCGGCGGCTAAAAAAGCCCCCACAAGGAAGACGGCGACCAGGAAGCCGGCCGCGAAAAAGCCGGCCGCCGGCAAAGCCGGTGCCAGGGCCAAGGCCAAGGCACCGGCGGGCAGGAAAGCCGGGGCCGGGAAGTCTCCCTCCGCCGGAGCGTCCACAGCCTCTGGTTCGGGTTCCTGAAACGCCCATCGGGTAGCCGTTGGGTACAATCCGGCGGCGGACCCGGGTGACATAATCCTTTCACGTTAATCCATGGTCCGGGTGATTCTCACCCGGATGGTAATCCGTGAAGGGAGATACAAGCATGCGCAATCTGACGGAATTTCTGGACGCTTACGGTGAGAGTCACCAGAACCCGGTCAACCAGTGGGTCCACTTCATCTGTGTCCCGGCCATCATGATTTCGGCCCTGGGGCTTTTGTGGCTGATTCCACTGGGGCAGTGGCTGGGCCTGTCGGAGGCAGTGGCTTTCTGGGTGAACGGCGCCACGGTTCTGGGTGTCGTTTCCGGGGCCGTGTACCTCAAACTCGGGCTGGGGGTGTTTGTGCTCATGACCGCCTGGTTTGCCCTGGCACTGGGTATTATCCTGTCGGTCGTTGCCTCCGGTGTGTCCCTGTTCTGGAGCAGCCTGGCGGTGTTTGCCATCGCCTGGGTGGCCCAGGTCTGGGGGCACAAGGTGGAAGGCAAGAAACCCTCTTTTATTGAAGACCTGGTGTTTCTGCTGATTGGCCCGGTCTTTGTCAGTGTGGAAATCGGTGCCCGCCTGGGGCTGCCGGTACCTCACTCCAGTCATACCTCCTGACGTCCGCGGGTGTCAGGGGACAATAGTGGCAACCCGTTTGGTTGAAGCCATGAAGCAACCGACAATGCCGGATAGCCGTGGCCCCGTCGAGGGGTCACTGTTTTTGTGGCCGGACCACTGGGTCCTGTTTGGCCATCTGAGCGCCAACCGTACCCATCAGCATGTGAGTGCCTCACTGCTGGTGAGCCTGGACGGCCCCTTCGCTCTGGAGGCGGAGGGGGCGTGGCACCAGACCGATGCTGCACTGGTGGCGCCGGATGTCCCCCAGGCGCTGGATCCGCAGGGTCGCTGCCTGCTGGTGGCCCAGCTGGACCCGGATGCCCCACGCTGGCGCTCACTCTGCCGACTGACCGAAGACGCCTCTTTCGTGAACCTCCATGAGCGCATCGGCAGCAATCCGTGGCTGCCGCAAATAGCCGCTGCCGGCCAGGATGGCCAGGGTGCAGAGCAGGGCGCCCTCGATGGCGATCTGGTCAGGCGGCAGCTGGATGCCATGATCCGCACTGTCGGCCATCCGCCCCGGGGAATGGATGCCCGCATAGAACGTGTCTGTCAGCAACTGCGCCGCACTCTGCCTGACCGGCTGGATCTGGGGGCGCTGGGGGCCCTGGTGGGCCTCTCCTCATCCCGCCTGACTCATTTGTTCCGGCAGGAGACCGGGGTGACCTTGCGCCGCTTCCTGATGCACCTGAAAGTCACCCGTGCCATGAGGGAGTGGCAGCCGGGGATGAGCTTTTCCACCCTGGCGGCAGAAGCCGGGTTTTATGACCAGCCCCACCTGGTGCGCACCGCAAGGCGGATGTTCGATGCCCTGCCTTCCGCCTACGTGGCCTCCGGCAAGCTGCAGCTGTTTCACTGCCAGGATTCATCAGCCCCGTCCTGACAAGGTGGTGGCTTCCCCTCGGATATCCGGCTGAGTAAGAGCCGGCGTCAGCGGTTCAGTGGGCGGCCATTGATCAGCACTTCATCCGCGCCGCTTTCCACCGCCCGCTCTATATCCTCACGCCGCTCCGGCAGATAGGCCAGAAAGCGGGCGCCTTTGCGGTGGTAGTGGCGCAGTATGCGGTTGTTGAACAGGTCGCGGCCCATAAAGCGCGGCGGCAGTGCGTAGGTCATTTCGGGGCGGATGCGGGCCAGCCCCGGCAGCCCCATAAGGATGGACAGCCCGGCGCGGCGGCACTGTTTCTCGTCCGCCAGTATATGGGCACTGGGGAAATACCGCAGCAGCAACTGACGCTGTCGCGGGTCCCAGAGCAGAAACCGGGCATTGCGGGTCAGCCACTCCTTGCAGCGGTTTTTCTCCGCCCAGTCATTCAGGGCCTTTATGGTGCGTTCCCCTGCCTCCGGCTTGATGTCCAGTATCCAGCGGTTGTCGTGGAAATGCTCGGCAAAGTCGTCGAAGGTGAGGATGCCCTGGCCGTCGGTATAGCGCACCTGGCGTGCGTCGTCCATGGACAGGTCGCTGAGTGAGGCTCTGTGGCCGGTGGTTCGGTACAGGTCCCGGTCGTGATGCAGCAGCAGGTGCCCGTCACGGGTGCTGCGCAGGTCTGTTTCCAGATGGCGAAAGCCCGCATCCCGGGCGGCATCGAAGGCGTGGCGGCTGTTCTCTGTGTAGTGCTCGTCCAGACCGCGGTGGCTGATCCACTCGGGGTTATTCATGCTGCATGCCTGTTACTGCCGGAGACAGGCTCATAATAACAAAAAGACCCGGGACAATGCCCGGGTCAAAAGGATAGCAGGGAGAACCAACCCGGATGGCGGCCTGAGCCATCGAAGGAGTGTGCGGACTGGTTAGCAAAGAGTGACTACCGGCGCCAATAATCAGGGCGCTAACGGTTAAACGCATTGGCACTCCTACACCCCGGGGGTGCCATTAGTGCCAATCGCCGGGCTCTGATGGCCTGGGCCCTTTAACGCAGTTCGCTGGAGGTCTTGTCCAGAAGGCGGCGTGCGATAATCAGTAGCTGTATCTGCTGGGTGCCTTCAAAGATATCCAGTATCTTGCTGTCACGGGCCCATTTCTCCAACAGCTCCGTCTCACCGTAGCCGAGACTGGAGCACAGTGACACGCAGCCCAGTGTCACCTGGGTGCAGATCCGCCCGGCCTTGGCCTTGGCCATGGAGGCCTCTTTGGAATTGGGCTGGCTGTTGTCCGCCATCCAGGCGGCGCGGATGGTCAGCAGCCGCGCGCCCTCCAGCTCCGCCTCCAGCTTGTGCAGCTCCCTGGTCGCCGCCGGCAGTTTCCAGCCCTGGTACTGGTGGCTCAGGTCCAGCCCCGCCTCGGTGAGCAGCTCCCGGGTGCGCTCCAGCGCCGCCTGGGCCAGTCCCACGGCCATGGCCGCCACCAGCGGGCGGGTGTTGTCGAAGGTCTGCATGGCGCCGGCAAAGCCTTTCTCCGACTTGATGTCCGGGTCGCCCAGCATGTTCTCCCTGGGCACGCGGCAGTTGTCGAAGCGGATGGCGGCGGTGTCCGAGGCTTTGATGCCGAGCTTCTTTTCCAGCCGCTCCACGGTCATTCCCGGTGTGCCCTTGGGCACAAAGAAGGACTTGATGGCCGCTTTGCCCCTGCTGCGGTCCAGTGTGGCCCAGACCACGATCACGTCGGCCCTGTCACCGGCGGTGACGTAGATTTTCTCGCCATTGATGACATAGTCATCCCCGTCCGCCGTGGCGGTGGTGCGGATGGCGCCACTGTCGGAGCCGGCGCCGGGTTCGGTGATGGCCATGGCGGCCCAGCAGCCGTCCAGGCGCCTGAGCTGCTGCTCGTTGGCCACGGCGGCAATGGCGGCATTGCCCAGGCCCTGGCGGGGCAGTGACAGTGCCAGGCCCACATCCCCCCAGCACAGCTCCATCAGCCCCAGTGTGGTGCGCATGTTGCTGCCGTTGCGCACCCGGTTGTCGTCGCTGCCGGCGCTGCGTTTCATGCGCCCGGCACCGGCCCCTTCATCCCCCAGGCCGTCGTTCATGCCATCCAGTATGGAGGCCAGCATGTTCAGCTCTTTGGGGGCCGCGTGTTCGTGCTCGTCGTAATAGCGTGAAATGGGCCGGAAGATGGCGTTGGCCACCTGCCGGGCCTGATTGACCATGGGTTGAAAGTGACGGGGTATTTCCAGTTGCATGGTGTGTCCTCCGTGTCAGGCGTGCAGGCCGCCGGTAAGGGTGGCGATGGATCGCAGATCCCGGTACCACCGTTCCACCGGGTATTCCTTGACGAAGCCGTGGCCGCCCAATAGCTGGACGCCGTCGCTGCCAATGCGGATGGCGTGCTCCGCGGCCAGTGTGCGTGCCTGTGCCGCCTGGGTGGCAAAGGGCAGCCCCTGTTCCGCCAGGCTGGCGGCGCGCCACAGTACCAGGCGCAGGCTGTCCGTCTCGATGGCCATGTCACTGATGGCAAAAGCCACGGACTGGCGGTGGCTGATGGGCTCGCCAAAGGCCACCCGCTCATTGCAGTAGGGGATGACAAAGTCCTGGATGGCCTGGCAGGTGCCCACCGCCAGTGCGCACTGCATCAGGCTGGCGTAGTCCATCAGTCGGCTGCAGTCGGCGGGGTTTTTCTCCCCCAGCATGGTGGACTCGTGCACCGTCACTTCCTCCAGGATCAGCTGCCCGGTCTGTGCCGCGCGCAGCCCCATGCAGGGGTCCGCGGTGGTGTAGAGCCCGTGGGCGCCCCCTTCCACCATGAAAAAGCGCGGCCCCTCGCCCTGCACCATGGCCAGTACCAGGTACAGGTCCGCGTCCGCCGCCTGTATGACGGCGGATTTGCGGCCATTGATGACGTACTGGTTGCCCTTGCGGTAGGCCAGTGTCTGTGGCTGCAGTGGGTCAAACAGCGCCACCGGCTCATCCACGGCGAACACGGCGGTCAGTGGCAGGTCCTGGCAGAAGGCCGGCAGAAGCCGCTGCTTCTGGTTGTCGCTGCCCCAGCGCACCAGTGCCTGTGCCACGGAGTAGGTGGACAGGGCGGCGCTGGCGATGCTGAAGTCCCCCCAGGCCAGCTGCTCGGCAATCAGTACCGAGGTGACCGGGTCGGGCTTTTCCGCCACGCCGCCGTACTCCGTGGGCACCGCCTGGAGTGACAGACCCAGTTCCCGGATGGACTCCCACACCGACTCCGGCACCGCCATGGCGGAATCCGCCTTGTCGGCGGCGGGGCGGATGACCTCTTCCGCCACCTGACGCACTGTGTCGGTGATCATCTGCTGATCGTCCGTTAGGGTCAGGTCAAACAGCGCCCTGGGGGCGGTGTCCGGGTCGCTGCCGGAGGCCAGTACACCGCGGAAGCGGCGCCATTCCTTCTGTGTGGTGTTAATGGCCTGAAAACCGGCGCGGGTGCCGGTATAGGCCAGGTATTCGGCCGGTTTGCGCAGTTTCAGCCGGTCCAGCCAGCGTGAGCCGGCGACCCGGTTGACGGTTGACAGTGCTATGCCCATGGGATCACGGCGCATGCGTTTCTCCTGTTCATCATTGGTCCATTGCGGTTAAGCGCTTTACTGCGGCAAAAGCGTTGCGATTACGACTCTTGGTACACTCGACTCACAGTACCTGCGTCTCACAGCCCACTGCGATGATAACCCCTGCAGTGATACGAACCGAGTGTGGTGGTGACACTGAGTGTCTCCGTGGTGCGGGTGGCGGGCATTGGCAGCAATGCCGTGGGCTCCAGGCACTGGTGCCAAAGGGGCCGATCCGTGCCATGCCGGGGCACCGGGGCCTTGTAAAGCCGCGTTGGTGATGTCATCATTTCGGCGCACACATGTACTCTCAAGAGCGGGTGCCTGAAACAGGTACCCTGTAAAGCAGGCAACCTGAAAACAGGTACCCTGTATAATCTGTATAGCTTGTATAGCCTGTATAAAAAGAGAGCCGCGAACAACGTTTTCCAGTGACAGCGCGAACGTCTGTCACAGCAACCGGTAGCAGGTACTCAATGAGCAACTCCTCTCCGTCAACTGGCCCCGTCATGGACTATACCCCACTGGAAGAGCGCCTCAACAGCCTCACCCACGGGCTGGGGGCGGTACTGGCAGTGGTGGCCACACTGTCCATGGTGGTCATGGCGTCCCTGCAGGGAGACCCCTGGCGCATCGTGGCGGTCAGCGTCTACGGGTCCACGCTGATCACCCTGTTCCTCGCCTCCACCCTCTACCACAGTGCCCGTGAGCCCCGCTGGCGCAGGGCCTTCAAGATGTTTGACCATTGTGCCATCTTTCTGCTGATTGCAGGCACTTATACCCCCTTTCTGCTGGTGAATATGCGGGGCCCCACCGGCTGGACCCTGTTTGGTGTTATCTGGGGGCTGGCGACGGTGGGCATCGTCAGCAAGCTGGTGTTTGGCCACCGTTTCAAGATTATCCAGGTGGCCACCTATCTGCTGATGGGCTGGCTGGTGGTGCTGGCCTCCGCCGAGCTGCCCGAGATTCTCAACCGGACCGGTCTCTGGCTGCTGGTGGCCGGGGGGCTGGCCTATACCGGCGGGGTGGTGTTCTACCTGCTGGAGCGGCTGCCCATGAACCACGCCATCTGGCACCTGTTTGTGCTGGCCGGGGCAGCGCTGCACTTTTTTGCCGTCTGGTACGGTGTTCTTGCCGCCTGAGAGGTTAGCAACAACCGACATGGCTCCGGGCGTTTTCTGAAAGTCCTTTAATCTGCTTGCTCAGGCATGGTCTGCCTCCTGTGCGGTGCTATGATGGCGCCATGATGTACGCCTCCCCCTCCGTCACGCGCCGGCAGTATTGTCTGTTTCTGGCCGTTGTGTCCTTGCTGCTGCTGGCGGCGGGGCCGTCCCAGGCTGCCCGTCTGGAAATCCGTACCGAGCCGGAGAACGAGGCGGTGGCGGAGAACATCCGCGCCTACATCGGCCCCCCCGGTGAGCGGGATGCCGCCGGACTGCGTCGCTTTTCCCGCCATGCTCGCTCACAGGCCGACAAGGCCATGCGGGCACTGGGCTATTACCAGGGCCAGGTGCGCTTCCGGGTGATTGAGGAGGATCCGCCGGTACTGCGCCTGAATGTGACCCTGGGGGAGCCGGTCCGACTGCGTGAGGTGACTCTCCGCGTGGAGGGGGAGGCCGCAGACATGCCGGCCTTTAACCTGCCCCAGTCCCTGCAGCTGAAGCCTGGGGATGTGCTCAAGCACAACCGTTACGAGGCGGTGAAGCGCTACTACAACAACCAGGCGCTGCGATTCGGCTTCTTCGACGGCCGCTTTGCCACCCAGCGCCTGCGGGTCTTTCCGGAAGAGGGGGTGGCGGATGTGGCGCTGGTCTACACCAGCGGCCCCCGTTACACACTGGGCCAGGCCCTGTTCCCCGAGGACAGCGAATTCAGCCACCGCCTGCTGCAGCGTTTTGTGCAGTTTGAGCCGGGTGACCCCTACGATTCCGATGAGGTGGTCCAGCTCTCCCGGGATCTCCGTGGCAGCAACTACTTCCAGACGGTGCTGGTGGACGCGGACCCGGACCAGGCCGAGGAGCGGCAGATTCCGGTGGATGTGGACCTGACACCCCGCAAGCCCCATTCACTGAACGCCGGCCTGGGTTACTCCACGGATGTGGGGCCGCGACTGCGTGCCGGCTGGACACAGCACTATCTCAATGACATGGGTCACCGCCGTGGCGCCGAGATGGAGGTGTCCGAGCCCCGCCAGAACATCGGCGCCTTCTACGAGATCCCCCTGGATCCGCCCATGACCGACAGCCTGCGCTTCACCGGTGGCTACCAGACCGAGACCATACAGGACACCGAGTCCGAGCGTTTTACCCTGGGGGTGCAGTGGAGCAAACGCCTGGACAGCGGCTGGCAGCGGGTGGTGTCACTGCGACGTGAGCAGGACAATTTCCGCGCCGGTGACGAGCCCCGCCGCAGCACCGGCCTGTTGCTGCCGGGGCTGGGCTTTACCCGGCTGGTGCGGGATTCCCCCACCGACCCCAGCCGGGGTTACCGACTGCAGCTGCAGGCCACGGGGGCGCAGAGGAGCCTGTTCTCGGATGTGGACATCCTCAATCTGACGGCGGATGCCAGGGGGCTGGTGACGCTCTTTGGCGGCCACCGTTTCCTGGCCAGGGCCTCACTGGGGGCGGTGGCCACCAATGAGTTTGACCGGGTGCCCCCCTCACTGCGGTTTTTCGCCGGTGGCGACCAGAGCGTGCGGGGCTACGGCTACCAGTCACTGACCCCCAGGGATGAGGACAACAACCGCATCGGTGGCCGCTTCAAGATGGTGGGCAGTGTGGAGTACCAGTACCCCCTGTCAAAATCCTGGCGACTGGCCACCTTTGCCGACCATGGCGCCGCCGTGGACAGCCTGGACGACCCACTGAAAACCGGCGTGGGCTTCGGTATCCGCTGGATCTCGCCGGTGGGTCCGCTGCGGCTGGATCTGGCCCGCAGCCTGGACGCCCCTGAGCGCTTCCGGCTGCATTTTTCCATGGGACCTGAATTGTGAGCGCCCTGAGTTGTGAGAGAGCCTGAATGCTGAACTGGCTTAAACGATTGCCCGGACACCTGCTGCGGAGCCTGCTCTGGCTGCTGCTGGTGCTGCTGCTGGCCCTGATGGCCGGCGGCAGCTGGCTGCTGGGCAGCGAGCCGGGCGGGCGCTGGCTGCTGGGGCAGGTGCCGGGGCTTGAGGTGGAGCAGTTCCGTGGCCGCCTCGGCGGTGAGTGGCACGCAGAGCGTCTGGACTACCGCAGCGGCGACACCCGGGTGACCGTGGAAGGCCCTCACATCGCCTGGCGCCCCGGCTGCCTGTTGCGTCTTGATGTCTGCCTGGACCGCCTGCACAGCGGCGATGTCACACTGCAGCTGCCACCGGGTGAGGCGCCGGAAGAGGCGAAGTCCGGTGACAGCCCTATCGAGCTGCCAAACATTGAACTGCCGGTGACGATCCGGGTGGCGGACCTGGATATCGGTGCGGTGCGCCTCAACGGCGACACGCTGATCGCAGGGGCGAATCTCAGTGCCGCCATGGAAGGGGATACGCTGCAGCTGCACTACCTGCAGGTGCAGCGTGACACCCTGAAGGCGGAGGTCTCCGGCAGCCTGACACTGCAGGGGGACTGGCCACTGTCACTGGCTCTCAACGCGCAGATGGCGCTGCCTGATGAGCGGCCACCGCTGATCGCCGACGCCCGGCTCCGGGGCTCCATGGCCAGCCTGCAGACACGGGTCGATCTGTCCTCCCCCTGGCAGGCGGTGCTGGAGGGGACGGTGTCACCGCTGCAGCCGCCGTTGCCCGCGTCACTCACCCTCAGCGCCGAGTCCATCAAGGCCGACCCGTCACTGCCGGAGACCCTCACACTGCAGGATCTGGAGCTGGCACTGACGGGGAATCTGAACGATGGCTGGGATCTGCGTCTGGACGGAAATCTGGCCACGACACCCGCCATGGCCATGACACTGCGCGGCCATGCCGGTCTGGACAGTGCCTCAGTGGAGTCACTGCGTGTCTCGGCCAGTGAGCGGCAGTTTGTGGCTGTCAGCGACGCCCGTGTGGACTGGTCCGGGGAGCTGGAGGCAAAGGCCAGCCTGTCCTGGCGGGACTTCCCCTGGAACCGGTTGCTGCCGGAGGTGACGGTGCCGCCGGTGGCCATGGAAGCCCTGGATATGGACATCTCCCTGCAAGGGGAGGCGTACCAGGGGCACCTGGATGCCCTGGTCAGCACCCCCCAGGGGCCGGTGCTGGTGGACAGCCCATTGGCGGGGAACTTCCGGCAGCTGCGCCTGCCCCGCCTGTCCATCGCCGGGACGCCGGGTCGGGTCCATGGCGGGGCGACAGTGGATTTTGCCGACCAGTTGGGCTGGCAGTTGGATCTGGCACTGGCCGGCATCAACCCGGGGCACTTCGTCAGGCAGCTGCCAGGGCGCATACAGGGGCGCCTGCGCTCACAGGGGACCCTGACCGAATCAGGGCCGCAGCTGAGCGCGGATCTGGGACTGAAGGGCCGGCTGCGGGATCAGCCACTGACACTGGACCTGGCCGCGGCCATGGACGGGCAGGCCTGGACACTGAAGTCACTGCAGGGGCGCATGGGGGACAACCGCCTTGAAGGACAGGCCAGCCAGAGCGGCGCCGGTGCACTGGATGGCCGTCTGTCACTGGCAATGGAGCGTCTGGATCAGCTCTGGCCGGGGCTGGAAGGGGCCCTGAACGGCTCATTCCAGGGCCGTGACCTGCTGCGCTCGCCCTCCGGCTCCACGGAGCTGGCGCTGCATGACATTGGCTTCGAGCCACAGTCCCTGGCGCTGGAGACACTCACCCTCAAGGGCGATCTGGATCGCCGCCAGACCGGCAGCCTGGCACTGGACTGGTCCGGGCTGGCCATTGGCGAGCAGCAGGTGGAGAGCGGTGAGCTGCGACTGGATGGCAGCGAGAGCGACCACAAACTGAGTCTGGCGGTGGAGCACGCCATGGCCTCACTGAACCTCAGCGCACAGGGTGGCCACACTGAGGGCGTCTGGCAGGGGGCCCTGGAGCAGGGGCGGGTCCGGGCACTGGAGCAGGACTGGCAGTTGCAGGAGCCGGCGGCCCTGACCGTGAACCCCGCAGAGCGCATCGTTCTGGGCGGGCACTGCTGGGGCTGGGAGCAGGCCCGGCTGTGCCTGGAAGACGAACAGCGGCTGTTCCCCCGGCAGCGACTGCGAGTGGCCCTCTCGGACCTGCCCACCCGCGCCTTTGAGGACTTCCTGCCACCGGACATGCGCTGGCAGGAGACACTGGATGCCCGTGTGGCACTGGACATGGACGAACGGGGCCCCCGTGGCGATCTCTGGGTGGACGCCGGTGAGGGCCACTTCCAGTTGCTGCAGACACTGGACCCGGGGGACGAGGAGGCCATGGAGAACGCCTCCGGGGAGGGCCATGAGCAACGACTGCGTCTGGACTACAGCCAGCTGCGTCTGGAAGCGCGGCTGGATCCCGATGAGGCGACTCTGGGGTTCCGTCTGAAGGGGCCCGATCTGGGTGATGTGAACCTGGATGCCGCCATGGACACCCGCGACGGTAACTACCCCCTGACGGGCCGCCTGTCACTGGAGAACCTGAACCTGGCCCTGGCCAGGGCCTTTGTGGATCTGCAGCAGGTGCAGGGGCGGTTACAGGGCGAGGCCAGTCTGGCGGGGACGCTGCAGAAGCCGGAGGTATCCGGGCAGATCCGCCTTGAGGACGGGCAGCTGAGTGATCCGTCACTGCCCATGGCCATCGACCATCTGGCACTGCAACTGGACGTCAGTGGCAGCCAGGCGCAACTGAGCGGGGACCTGCGCAGTGGCGAACAGGGCCAGGGCCGTATCCGTGGTGAGATGGACTGGAGCGAGGGCGTGCAGGCCACGGTGAATATCGACGGTGACCGGTTGCCGGTGACTCTGGAGCCCTTTGCCAGGCTGACCCTGGTGCCAGACATCGAGATCCGCTATGACGACCAGAAAGGGCTCTTTGTGGGCGGGCGCCTGGGTGTCCCCGAAGGGGCCATCCGGATCCGGGAAATCCCCCCCTCCGCCGTTCAGGTCTCGGAAGACGAGGAAATCGCCGGACAGGCGCCCAAAGGCGAGCCCATGAAACTGCGCATGGATCTGCGGGTGGTGGTGGGGGAAGAGAAAGTCAGCTTCAACGGCTTTGGCGTCACCGGCAACCTGAAGGGCCAGCTGCGGCTGGGGGACAACATGCAGGCCCGTGGTGACCTGTCACTGGAGGACGGGCGCTACGAGATCTACGGCCAGCGCCTGCGCATCCGCCGCGCCCGGGTGATCTTTGCCGGCCCGCTGGACCAGCCCTTCCTGGACATCGAGGCGGTGCGGGAAACCCGGGATGTGGTGGCCGGTGTGCGACTGACCGGGAGGGCCAACGACCCCCAGACGGAGATCTTCTCCGAGCCGTCACTGAGCGAGCAGCAGGCTCTGTCCTATCTGCTGCTGGGTCGCCCACTGCAAAGCGAGGGCGACAGCAACGTGGTGGGGGAGGTGGCGCTGTCCATGGGCCTGAGCCAGACGGCGCCCATTACCCGGGATATCGGCGAGCGGGTGGGCATCAGGGACCTGCAGCTGGAGACGGAAGGCTACGGCCAGGATGCCTCGGTGGTGGCCTCGGGCTATATCACCGAGAAGCTCAGCCTGCGCTACGGGGTGGGCCTGTTCCAGCCGGTCAACCGCATCGCGGTGCGCTACGACCTGACCCAGCGGGTGTTCCTGGAGGCGGCCAGCGGCCTGGCCAACTCACTGGATATTTTCTACCAGCGGGATTACTGAACCTGCCACAAAGGCCGTCACAATCACAGGCCATGGCCGTTGATTTTCCCCCGGGGAATTGGCATCTTGAAAGAAACCCAGCGTGCAGGATCTGGCCATGCTTGCCCACGGTAACCAGATACGACTCACCCCCAGGGAGCGCAAGGTGCTGCGCCGAATCACCGGCATTGACCCGCACTTTATCCGCACCCGCGAGTCCCTGCAGCGCTTCACGGAGCAGTACCTGGACGGTCGCCGGACCGACTCCCCGGAAATCCGCATGATCAAGGTGCTGCTGCGCAAGCACATTCTCGCTGAATAAACCGTAGCCACCCCGGCCCAATCCCTGCCTTGCACTCTCCCATCAGGTCGTCGTCACTGTGGCGCTGCTGCCATTGGCGCAACCCTGGCGGTAACGCCGCGCGGCGGCCACCAGTGCGGCAAACAGGCGCCGGTGGGACGGGTGGTAGAGCAGGTATTCAGGATGCCACTGCACCCCCAGCTGCCACAGTGCCTGTCCGGAGTCCACCGGCTTTGCCTCGATGGCCTGGACAAAGCCGTCACGGTCCATGGCCACCGCCTTCAGCCCCTCACCCAGGCGCTCGATGGCCTGGCTGTGGAGCCGGTTGGCCCCCAGCAGCTCCCGCCCCAGTGTGCGGGCGACCCTGGAGCGGGGCTGGACGCGCACCGGCTGCAGTGGCAGCAGCAGTGCTCTGGGGCGCGTATGGACCCGGTCCGGTGTGATGTTCTGGCGCAGACTGCCGCCACGGGCGATATTCAGCACCTGGGCACCCCGGCAGATGCCCAGTACCGGCACGCCGCGGATATTGGCGCCACGGGCCAGGGCAAACTCCAGCTCATCACGGGGCAGGTTGTAGCGGGCAGCGATCTGGGGCTTCTGGCGGAAGCGGGACGGGTGCACATGGGAACCGCCGGCGATCACCACCCCGTGGAGCCTCGCCCAGGGGATGGTCATGCCCGGCAGCAGCCAGAGTGTCTCGGCGCCATAGAGCGTCAGTGCCAGTCGGATCAGGGCAATGTCCGCCTTGTTGCGGCCATGGCCACTGACACCGATCAGGACGGGGTTTTGCCGTCCAGCCAAAGCTCGGACTCCTTGATCCAGTCAAAGGTCAGGTTCTCCAGTGAGAAACTGTGCCGCTTGCGGTAGCTGGCCCTGAAGGCCGCCAGACGCTGCGGGTCACAGGCCAGCTCTTCCAGTGCCACCCAGTCGTTCCAGATAGTGGCGAACTGCCAGTTGTCGTTGTCGATATCACAGTCCGGCAGGCGGTAGTGAAGGGTGGGGCGGGCCTTGATGCGCTCGTCGCCGATCTCACGACGGATCCGCTTGGGACGCAGGTGGGCAAACAGCGGCATCAGGTCCAGTGCCCGGTTGCGGGTGGGGTTGTGGTGCAGGTAATCGCCGATCAGCTGGTCCAGGTCCGGGTTGTAGTCGTCGTCCATGATCAGCCGCACATAGGCCTCTGGCCAGGGGTCGATATAGAGGGTGAACTTGCGGCTGATGTCCAGCTGGTGGCGGCTTTTCAGCAATGGATAAAGTCCGGCGAAGGCCTGCAGGAATCGCAGTATGTCCGGCGCCTCCAGTGACGGCAGCTCCGGGTTGAGCTGCAGGCCAAAGGCGTAATAGATCGCGTGGCGACTGCCCAGTGCGCCCTGGTCGCAGAGGTACTCGCACAGCTCCTCGATCTGCTGCAGCCGAGACAGTGGCATGGGCGGTGAGACGATTTCCAGTGGCACGATGCGCTCCGCGGCGGCGTCGAACAGGTCCATGGCCTGGGTGGCCAGCTTGCGCAGTGGCTCAGGCAGCCGCTCGTCCGGCTCCTCCAGGTCCTTCACCGGGGCGGAATCCAGTTCCACCAGAAAATCCCCGTCCACCGTGTCGATCACTTCCACATAACGGCTGCGGTTGCTGGACTCCCCGTCCAGAAAACGGGTGGTGATGGCCACCAGCTCATCGTAGTCGATGCCGGAGAGCTCGATCTCCACACCCACACGACGCTCATCACCGTCTTCATTGCGTGTCAGTGGCGGCATCTTGCAACCGATGGGACGGTACATGGCGGGCTCCTTGGGACAGGGCGGATGAATGACAGCGTTGTGAATCAGGATACGTGGCCGCCGGCCCCAACGCCAACCCTCAACGGACACGGGGCCGTCACCGTGAGGTGACAGCCCCGTGCCAGAATGCCGTGATGGATCAGTCCAGAAGCGGCAGACGCACCATGACGTTGGTCAGTGTGGTCGGATTGGTGGTGCTCTGCAGGGCCTCGTCGTTGTAATAGAACAGAGGGTGGTAGGTGTAGGCCACCAGTGACACCTTGTCACCGGCTTCCAGAGGGAAGGTCACCCCTGGCAGTTCCACCGAGACAGGGCCGGACTGGGCTATCGGGGTCACCTGATTGTGCAGCAGTATCGCGCGGCCATCGTTGGCGCGGGTGACCTTCAGCCCCAGAAACAGCGTGGGAGGCACCGGTGAGAGGGTGTCTACTGACAGCGAGACCTGGGGCAGCCCGGCCAGATTCAGTGGCTGGTCGGCCGTGAACAGGTCCATGCTGACGCTGGGAGAGACCCGCTCCAGGTACTCCGCACTCAGGTTGCCCGAGTCATCCAGTTCCGGCTCTGCCAGCACGGCAGTGGCCACCTCCGGTGACTGCAGCATGCGGTCCGGTGTGGTGAACAGATCGCCGCCACGGACAATGTTCTCGGCCGTAATGCCCTGACGGCCCTCAATGGTCATGCAGGTCTCAGGCAATGTGAGTGCTTCGGGGTTGCCACGCAGGCGGCTGTCCACGAATTCGAAAATCAGTCGTGAGGTCTCGTAGCGCTCGTCCCCGCACTGCAGGAAACGCTCTGTGGCAAAACCCGTGGGGCCGGGGGTCTTCTCCAGTGCGGGCAGGATATGGCCCAGACGCTGCACAATCAGGTGCGTATTGCGTCCCGCCTGGCGCAGGCATTCAAAGGCGTCGACGCTCTCACGCATGTTAAACAGAGTGTCGGCCACCCCCTGGATCAACAGAGTGTCGGCCTTGGGGATACCGCCCACGCTTTGGTTGAAGCCCTCGCAGTAGGCCCTCAGGCTGTGCCGCGAGAGGGTCTGTGCGAACTCCTCGTTCACGTCCACCCCCGGCAGGAAGGTCTCCACAAAGGCCCGGTAGATATCCTCGGACTGGTCTCCTTCACTGCCGGGGATGCCGATGGCCTGCAGGATAGTCAGCCAGCCGGTTTTGGGCACATCGTTGGGCTGCAGGCTGTAGCGCAGGTCGTACCAGGTGGTCAGTGGCACCATGGCGTCCACCCGGTCGTCGATGCTGCCGGCGATCCACTGGTAGCCGCCGCCGTAGCTCAGGCCCAGTGTGCCCACGCGGGGGTCCAGGTCGTCGGCGGTACGCAGTATGAATTCGTAATACTCGCTGTCGATGCGGTCCAGCAGGTTGATAAAGTCACGGCCCTCCTTTTCCGGATTCATCAGCTCCACCTGGCCGCCGGACTCGCCAAAGCCGCGCTGGTCGTAGCTCACCACAATGGCGCCGTTCTCACGGGCAAAGAAGGCCGCCTCGGCCGGGGCATTGCCGATGAACTCACCATCACCGCCATCCTCGGACAGTGAGGTCAGGCGGCTGCCGCCGTAACCGTGGGACTGGAAGACAATGGGGGCCGCTTCATCCGGGGCCAGATCCGGCAGGAACACGGTAAAGTGAATCACGGTGCCGTCATCGGACACCACGGTGCCGTCGATGTCCTTGCGCTCAAGTCCGTCGTGGCTGACCGGCAGGAAGCGGGGCTGGTTACCCCGGCCGGGCAGGTCACCAGTGCGCCCGGTGTTGTCCGGGGCCTGTGAGACCGTGGTGACGCCTTCAGTGGTATTGGCGGTGTCGGAATCACTTTCACAGGCGCTCAGAGACAGCACCAGTAACGCGGGAAGCAAAGGCTTGATGAGGGACTGCATGACACACCTCGGGGCTCGTTGTTTTTAACAGGTTCCTGTGACTGAAACGCGCCACTGTAACCAAAGGTTTCAATTCGGTTGCTGTAGTGTGACAGAACGTGTTGTTTAATCTTTGGCCAATCTGACGACCTGTAATGACAATTGGGTTGGTGGGGGTGAGAGACCTGGCCAAGATGAACCTGATAGAATCCGCAAGAGATTGCCGCTGCCGGCCGCCCCGGCGATTCACGTGTGTCACCAGAAACAGGGGTCTACGTTGCACAAGCTGATCCGAAACCGACTGACCATTCCGCTGATGCCCTTTTACCGGCGCTACCCCTACCGCCAGGGTATTTCCGTCAACAGCGCCGACGCCCGTGGCTGCGTGGACCTCAAGGCGGGTTTTTTCTGCAACCGCATCCCCAAGGCGGCCAATTCCACCATTGTGGAAAACCTGGCCCGTATCAGCTTTGGCGAGGATGTCCCCTCCAAGGTGGCGAAGAAGCGCTTTACCACCCCCTCACAGCTCAGCTCGGCGCAGCTGGATCAGCTGGATGGCCTGTTCCGGTTTGCCGTGGTGCGCAACCCCTTCACCCGCACACTGTCCGCTTACCTGGACAAGGTGGAGCGACGGGCCAGGGACCGGAACCGTGAGAGCTCCTTTCACGACTTCCTGCAGGGGCTGGCCAGCGGCCAACTGTATTCCAATGCCCACTGGGCGCCGCAAAGCTCGCTGCTGTTGCTGCCCTATGGGTCGTTCGATTTTTTCGGCAAAGTGGAGAACCTGGATCAGGACCTGGCTTTCATCAAGGCCCGCATTCTGGGGGACCGTTATCAGCCGGAGCCGGTGCGGGCCTTTACCGCCAATGCCACCGGTGCCGGTGGCAAGCTGGCGGCCTATTACGACGAACACTGCATTCGTCTGGTACAAAGCCTTTTCAGTGACGACTTCGACTGCTTTAATTACTCGCGGGATCTGCCCGGTTAACCGTACGGAATGCTCAACAGGAAACCTCCCATGAAAGTGTCGGTGATCATGACTACCTACAACTCCCCGCTGTGGCTGGAGAAAGTGCTCTGGGGCTACAGCGTGCAGGAGCACAGGGATTTCGAGATCGTGATCGGTGATGACGGCTCCACGGAGGAGACCCGTGAGGTGATCGACCGGCTGCGGGGGGAAACCGGCATGACCATCAAGCACCTGTGGCAGGAGGACAAGGGCTTCCGCAAGTGCCGCATTCTCAACAAGGCCATTCTGGAGGTGGCGTCCGAGTACGTGGTCTTCACCGACGGGGACTGCATCCCCCGCAAGGACTTTCTGGCGGTGCACGCCCGCGAGGCGGAGCCAAAGACCTACCTCTCCGGCGGTTATCACAAGCTGCCCATGAGCACCAGCGAGGCCATCAGCCGGGAAGACATCCTCACCGGTCGCTGTTTTGACCTGCAGTGGCTGAAAGAGCATGGCCTGAAGAGCAGCTACAAGAACAGCAAGCTCACCGCCGGCCCCCTCCGTGCCCGTCTGTACAACCGGCTCACCCCCACGGCCTGCAACTTCAAGGGCTCCAACGGCTCCGCCTGGCTCAGTGACATACTGGCGGTCAACGGCTTTGACGAGCGTATGCCCTGGGGCGGGCTGGACCGTGAATTCGGGGTGCGTCTGATCAACCTCGGGGTGCGGCCCAAGCATGTGCGCTACAACGCCATCGTGGTGCACCTGGATCACAAGCGCGGCTACAAGAACCCGGAGCTGGTGGCCGCCAACAAGGCGTTGCGGCTGGACCGGCAGAAGAACCGCATCATCCGCACCGAGGACGGTATCGACCAGCTGCCGTCAAGGCAGCCACAGGGCGCCGCCACTCAGAATCCGTAATCGGCCGTGGCAGCCATGGCCGGCTCCGGATCAGCGTCCGGCAAACAGCTTTCTCAGTGCCAGCTCCAGGCTGTTGAGCTTCTTCAGCCAGCGGCTGCCCTGCATGGGGTAATAGCCCCAGGGTTTTTCCAGGCGCCGGTTCTCGCACACCAGGAAATCCTCCGCCACAGGCAGCTGTGAGGCAGGGCGCCGTTGCAGTTGCTCAGTGGCCTGCTGGTCCAGCATGAGGTAGGGGAAAAAGCCGCAGGGGCGGTATTTCTCCGCCAGCCGCAGTGCCAGTGTCTTGCGCTTGCCGCGATAGGCCGGCACCGCCGGCAGCCACATGGCGAAGGGGGCAAACAGGTGGGCAATGCGGCCGAAATGCTCCCGGGCCTGCCGGTCGTTGTCCGGCTCCGAACGGCCAAACTGCCAGTTCTTTTCCAGCAGCCTTAAGGGGCGGGTGATCAGAATGGCGGAGAAATACTGGCCGGCGCTCTGTCGGGTGTCCTGGCGGCGGTAGGCCCGCAGCGAGGGCTGGTACTCCAGTGTGGCCCTGTCCCGCTCCCGGTTGAGCCCCTTGAGAAAGCAGGGGTGGAGGAAGGCCAGGTCCGGGTTTTCCTCGAAACAGCGGTCAAACCCCTCGATTTCCTCCTCCGTCACGGCTCTCACCACCTGCATGTCGTCCTGCAGGAAGCACACCAGTGGCCATTCGGCGCCGTACTCCAGTGCGGACTGCATGTTGCCATAAAGCCCACCCAGCTTGTGGCTGGACTCTTTGCCCGGCTGTATGACGGTGTGTCTGTCGGAGAGTCGCTGCAGCACCTCCCGGGTGGCCTTGTCGTCACTGTCGTCATCGAAAACGGCGATGTCGGCACCGGGCACGGACTGCTCGATGGACCTCACGCAGTGCTCCAGGAAGCGACCCCGGTTAAAGGAGAAAACACAGAATAACAGTCGGGCTGTCATGGGTTGGCCTTTATCAGAGTTCAGATGGAACGCGACTTAACCGGAGTGCCGGTCGCGCCAGCGGGACTGGATCTGCCGCAGGCGGCCGCGCAGCCGGTTACGGGTCTCGCTGCCGCTGTAGCGGCCCTTGTCGATATGGCGGATGCGGTACACACCGGGGATGGGCAGTGGCTCACCGGCACTGCCCAGCAGCCAGCGGAAAGCCCTGTCCTCCTGGCACTTGGCAAATGATTCCACCGGCTTCTGGTAGACGGCGATGGCGCGGCAGTAGCCTACGGCACGGCACACATCCCCATGGGCGATCTGCAGTGGCCCCGTGGCCTTGGAAGGGGTCCGGGTGCTGAAGGAACGGGTGTCAATGTCCAGCACCGCCGGGTCGCTGGCGCCGGCCCTGAGCATGGGGTTGTCCTCCGCCAGAAGATCCGTGGTGCGCTCTTCCCGGGGGTAGACCAGTGCCTCAGTACGACCCTGCAGCAGATCGCTCAGGGTATCCAGGCAGCCCTCACGGAACATCAGGTCGCAGTCGGTGAACCACACCCAGTCGGCTTGTGTCTCCAGTGCCGCCCGGTTGCGCCCGATGCTGCGTCGGAACAGCTGCTGGCGCGGCAGAGGGCGCCAGTTCCAGGTCACGCCGGGGACCGCCAGTGTGCCGAAATGCTCCAGCAGGCGCACCGTACCCGGGTCCTCCTCGCAGTAGAACACCGTCATGGTCACGCTCAGACGGGTGGGGGGAAACAGCACCAGTGAGCTGAGCTGATAGGCCAGGAAGTGGGAGTAATTCCAGCAATGGCTGACCACCTCCAGTGACAGGTGGCCCGTGCGGGCCTGGCGCTGTGAGGGCGACGGCAGGCGGGGCTCGAACCAGCGCGCCGGCAGCCAGCCGCCGGCGGCCAGTCGGAAGAAAAGGAGTTGGAGTTTATACGGCATGTCCTGCATAAGTCGGCCGGCGCGTCCTGGTTGTCATGGGGATTGGGACAGGCCCCCGGTCCTGTCCTGGCAGAGAACCGATACCGGGTGTCTCCCGCAAACTGCGAAGTCTACCATGGTGGTGGGTGAAAATCCGGTGTCCAAGCTTAACCCATTGCTTTTGCGGGGACTATCCGAAGTCGGCCTGGGTGATCCCTGTCAACGGGCTTCAGGGACATAAATCTCAATGCAAATGATTCGCAGAAGCTTTCTCAAAAAACGAGAAAAAACAAGGAGATACCCACAAAAAAATGTGGTCTGATGGTTTTTTGGCGGCGTAATACCCCTACAATCAATGTTCATGAATACCCTGTTTCTTAATTGCCTGATCAAAGGATGCCACCATGAAACGTCGTGATTTTCTCAAAGCCTCCATCGCCACCGCCGGCGCCACACTGATTCCCCTGAAAGCCGTCTACGCCGAATGGGCCGACAAGGAGAAAGTGGATGTGGCGTCGCCACAGGCCCAGGGGCTGAAGTACGTGGAAGAATCCCCCGTGGAAGGGGAGTACTGCCGCAACTGCGTCCACGCCAAGGGCGATCTGGAACAAGGCTGGGTGGGCTGCAACCTGTTCCCCAATAAGGCCGTCTCCGCCGATGGCTGGTGCAATGTGTGGAGTGCCCGGGGCTGACAGCCCGGAATGAACCGTCAGGCTGACTGCCTGGAGTTCCGGATGGCCGGATTGATGGGGTCGTTGCCGGATCTCTAGGGCAGCCACAGCTCGAAATTGCCACCGCCGAGCTTGCCGGTGTTGTTGAGCCGGATAAAACCCTTTCTGTCCCCCTCTCGGTGCATGCGCGCCACCTGGTCGGCAAAAAACAGCCCCAGCTGGGTATTGCCGTTGGCGAAGTCCACGCTGCCCTGAGTGTCCAGTGGGCTGTCCTGCATATGCTCGGGAAAGCCCTGCCCGTCATCCTGCACACTGATCACCAGATAATCCGACTCGTGCCGGGCGCTCACCAGTATGTGCCGGCGGGTATAGCGCAGTGCGTTGTTGATGGTGTTGTTGAGGATGCCGGCAATCAGGTTGGCATCGAAGTAGCCCTCGTCGGCCTGGCAGTCCAGTGTCACTTCCAGCCCCATGCCATCCAGCAGTGGCTGATGCCGTGCCAGCTGCTCCTCCAGGAACTCCGCAACGGACTGCTCCTCAATATGGGGGCTGAGTGTCTTCTGGTCCAGCCGGTAAATGCTCAGCAGCTGCACCAGGTCGCCATGGACCCTCTGTGCCTCGTACTGCAGTGTGTTGAACCGGTCGGTGTTGCGTATGGAGTCCGGCAACTCTGTGCGCAGCTCATCCACCGAGTGCAGCAGCATGCCCAGTGAGTTCTTCATGTCATGGACGGCGGAGGCGATGACAGTGGAAAAATCGATCTTGTCACTCACTGTGTGTTCTCCCGGTTCCTGAGACTTTGTATACGCTCCTGCAGGTGCCGGAAACGCTTGTACTGACGGTGCTGGGGCGGCAGGTGAGCGAGCTGGTCGAGGCAGCTCTGGCAGCGTTTGAGCAGGCTGGCATCCGGTGACTCCCCCTGGCTGACGTTCTTCAGCAGCACCTGCACCAGGTTGAGGTTCAGTGCCGGATGCTGTGGCACCAGTGCCAGTGCCTGGTTGAAGGCCTCCGCCGCCTCATCCAGACGGCCCTCTTCGAAGGCACTGATGCCCTCCCGGTTCAGTGCCCGCGCCTTGCGCTTCTGCTGGAAGCTGACCGGTTCGTCCATCAGCGCCTCGATGGCCTCCATCACCGGCTTGTCCTTCTCAAAGCGCTCGGCCAGCTTGTTCAGCACCCCCTGTGCCTTGCCCGGGTCCTTCAGTGCGTACAGCGCCCTGGCGTATTCCAGGCCCTGATCGGCGGTGAGGGTTTCCGGGTTGAGCTGCTCACTGACGGAGTTGAGCAGCTTGTGGCCCTTGTCCGGCTGCTGCTGGCCGGCGTAGACACGGGCCGCCACCAGGGTCCTCAGCAGCTCCGCATCGTCGTCCTCCTTGAAGCGGCTGCCGATGGTCCTGAGGATGGTCAGTGCCTCGTCCGCATAGCGGCGCCCCTCGGGGCTGTCCTCGCCGTCGCTGAGCTCGGTCAGGCAGCGGCTCAGCCCCAGGTAGTTCTCCGGTGAGTCGTGCACCGAGTTGTCGCTGAGCTTGACCGTGGCCCGCCAGGCCCCGGCGGCGGTTTCCATGTCCTGGTTATCGCCGGCCACCTCCGCCAGATCCCGCTGGCGCAGTATGGCCAGTGGCGACAGCTCAACGGCCTGCTCCAGCACCTTCTGTGCCTGACGGTCCTGGCCTTTCATGCGCAGTGCCCGAGCCAGGTAATCGTAGGCCTCGACAAAGTCCGGGTTGTTCTCGATCAGTGTCTCGAACTCACTGATGGCCTCATCCGGCTCACTGGCGGCGAGGGCCACCTGGCCCAGCCCCAGGCGTGCCCAGGCCAGCTCCCGGTTGGCCAGCACCTGCTGGTAGATGGCACGGGCCGGCTCGTACTCACCCAGGCGGCAGTGCAGCTCCGCCTGGATTTTGCGGATGGCGTTGCGGTAACGAGGCTGCCTTTCCTGCTGCTGCTTGCAGAGGGTGACAGCCAGGGCCTCATCCCCCTGGTCCAGTGCCTGGTTGATGGGCAGCAGGGCCTGGCGCTGGTCGATCAGTGCATCCAGGCGTTTTTTCAGCACGGCCTGGGTGATGGGCTTGATAATGTAGGTGTCCGGGCGGTACTCACGGGCGCTCATGACAATCTCACGGGAGGTCTCCGCCGTGACAATCGCAAACAGGGCCGTGTGCTTGAGCAGACCCTGGTGGCGCAGCGCCTCCAGGGTCTGCTGGCCGTTCTTGCCGCTGCCCAGGTTGTAATCGCAGATCAGCACATCGAACGGCTCATTGGCGCATTTGGCAATGGTTTCATTGCCGTTGGCGGCCATATCAATCTTTTCCGCACCAAAGCTGCGTAACATCTGGCGCAGTGATTTGCGGAAATTCTCGAAATCGTCTGTGACCAGAAACCGCAGTTTACGGTATAACTGCATGCGTTCTGTTTCTTCCATTGACCATTCACCGCTGTCAGTCAACAATTTACCAGGCAAAACACTCGTCTGGGTCAGGCCTGTGTTCAGGGGTATGGCTTGGCCATTCAACCAGTATAGCGACAAAACGGGATTTGTATGTCAGAGCAGGACTACAGTGATAGCAATCACCAGGGCCGGGCCATGGATGCCTCGGGGCTGAAATCACCGGCCACGGTGCCGGCCGCAAGGGGCATTGCCTGGGTTCGTGAAGGGATGGGCCTGTGGCGCAGCGCGCCGCTGAACCTCACGGCCATGGGCATTCTCGCCACGGTGCTGTTCGTGGCCGTGCAGATGGTGCCCATGGTGGGGGCACTGGCGGCACTGCTGTTCTGGCCCCACCTCAGCGCCGGGCTCTATCTGGCCTATCGCCATGCCCTGGAGGAAAAGCCGGTGGTCCTGACGGACTTGTTCCGCCCGTACCGCCAGCCAGGGCCACTGCTGATGCTGGGCGGGGCCTACCTGGCCCTGTCGGTGGCGGTGATGGTGCTGGTGTTTGCCCATATGGCCAGCGTAGTGGGTGCGGAACAGCTGCAGGCCTGGATGGTGCCCCAGGAGGGCGGCTTCGACCCGCAGACACTGGAGCAGGTCCTCACCCAGCTGATGTGGCCGATGCTGCTGGCGGTGCTGCTGACACTGCTGTTGCTGATGGCCTTTGCCTTTGCCCCGCTGCTGGTGCATCAGCACAGCAAAAGTGCCTACCGGGCCATTGCCCTGAGCTTCACGGCCTGTATCAAGGCGTTGCCGGCCTTTATGCTGTGGGGGCTGTGCTGGTTCGTGATCTTCATGCTGGTCAACCTGCTGGCGCTGGTTCCCCTGGCCGGGCCGGTGCTGATCACGGTGTTTATGCTGTCCGTGGTGACCTTTATGACCGGGTCCCTGTACGCGGCCTATCTGGACCTGTTTATCCGCGACTGACCCCCCGGGCCTGACGGGGGCGGGTCGCTGAGGAGACTGAGGGATGACATCAAAAGACGAGCGCAAGGCGTTTCTCGAAGAGATGGAAGGGGTGCAGCCCATCCGTCGTCCCAACCGCGCCCCGGTGGAAACCAGTGTGCAGATCACCCCAGGCCACCTGGAGCGCCAGCGTGCCGCCGTACTGGAGGCCACGCCGGACCGCAACCCCCTGACATCGGACCATGTGGAGTGGCTGGGCCCTGGGGACCACCTCAGCTTCAAGCGACCCGGCATACAGAACGGCGTGTTCAAGAAGCTGCGTCTGGGGCAGTATGAGATCGAGGCACGGCTGGACCTGCACCGCAAAACCGTGGAGGAGGCCCGCCAGGAGGTGTTCAACTTTGTCCGTGAAGGGGTGCGTTTTGGCGCCCGCAATGTGCTGATCCTCCACGGCAAGGGCGAACGCAACCCGGACCGCATCGCCGTGATCAAGAGCTATCTCAGCAAGTGGCTGCGTGAGCTGCCGGATGTCATGGCCTTTCACACCGCACAGATGCACCATGGTGGCACCGGTGCCGTCTATGTCATGTTCCGCAAGAACCAGAAGTCCCGGGACCACAATCGCGAGCGTCATGGAAGCCATTAGCTCGAAAAAGCCATTAGCTCGAAAAAGCCATTAGCTCGAAAAAGCCATTAGCGCCGAATAAAAGCCATTAACGGGGGTGAGGGATGAGCGAGGCAACAGAGTCGGACAACGGCCAGGGGGCTTTCCCGCAAAGCCGTGACCGCGCACTGCAACTGCTCGCCACCCTGTGCGGCTGGCTGGAGCAGGGCCAGAAAGCCTGGCTGGTGACGGTGATCAACAGCTATCACCACTCAATCACCCCTCCCGGCAGCCTTGTGGCCGTCAATGAACAGGGCCAGTGGCTGGGACTTGCCGGCCCCCCTGAGCGGGCACTGGTGGAGCAGGCGCTGGAGCAGGAGCGCCAGGGCGAGGTGCCAGTTCAGCCCCGCTGGCTGGAGGCCCTCTGGGACAACGGCGAGCGTGAGGACGAGGGGCTGCCCTATGCCGGGCTGATCCGGCTGCTGCTGGAACCCCTGGACGGCGATGACGGGGACCACATCCGCCAGCTGAGAGACGCACTGGAACAGCGCAAGCCCGCCACCCGGCGGGTGATTGTGGCCACCGCGCAGCGCCAGCTGCTGGAGCGCAGCATCCCCAACCTGCTGGAGTCAGACCCCTCTGTACTGCTGCATACACTGCTGCCGGTGTGCCATGTGCTGTTGCTGGGAGCCACGGAAATCAGCCGCCAGGTGGCCAGGCTGGCCTGCCAGTCGGATTTTGCCGTCACCGTCTGCGAGCCCAGGCCGGCACTGGCCAGTGCCTGGCAGCAGCGCCCCGAGCCGGGTGTGGCCCTGCAGTGCGGCCCTCCTGAGGAGCTGGTGGCCGGGGACTTCCAGGATTACTGCTGCGCCATACTGGCACTGGCGGACGACCCCAGGGTGGACGACCCCGGACTGGTGGCGGCCATGGATACCCCCGCCTTCTACGTGGGGGCGCTGGGCTCGGACAAGGCCCATGGCCGTCGCAAGGACAGGCTGTACAAGCTGGGGGTGCCCTCCCACTGGATCGGCACCATTCACGCCCCCATCGGATTTATCATCGGCAGTCGCACCCCCGGCGAGGTGGCCATTGCCATACTGGCGCAGCTGATCGCTGAGCGGCATCGCCGCTTGCATCGTAACAGTCGTCTCTGAATTCTTTTTTACGCGACGACGAGGCAACCCATGAAGGCCTTATCCCGGCTTGGTCTGACCCCACTGGTGGCGCTCGCCATGGCACTGGCCCTGTCCGCCTGCAGCCTCGGGGACGAATCCACACAGCGCATGGACCAGTACCTGCAGCGCCTCTCCGGCCTGCTGGAGCAGCCACTGGTGCCGTCACCGGTGGCCACGGTGGAGGCGCTGCCCAGGCGCCGTGAGCGGGTGCTGGAGATGCCGGAGCTGGATATGGGGCTGGTGGATTTTCTCTCACTGTACGGCTGCGATCTGCAGGTGGTGGTGGGTGAGCGCACCTCCAGTCTGGGCCGTGTCATGCACCCGGGTACCCGTCTGGAGTACGAGGTGCGCTTTATCAGCGCCGCCGGGCGCTGCCTGCCTTCCATCGACAATGAGCGCCGCGCAGAAGCCCTGAAAGAGGCTCTGGAATCCAAGAAAGACTCACTGCCCACCGCCATCTGGAACGCCACCTGGGGCAGTGAGGAGCTGGCCTCCTTCCTCAGCCGCTCACAGGGCACCCTGCCGCAGGACATGCCCCCGCAAACTCTTCAGGAAGCACGGCAAAGCCTGGTGACCATGACGGAGGCGGTGGCGTCACTGGCCGGGGATTCCCGTCCGGATGAGCTGGAACCGCTCCATGGCGTCTACCAGCGCTGGCAGTCCGGCGCCACCGCCGGCAAGCTGCTGCGCAGTGCCGAGCTGATGGCCGCGCGCCTCGAGGACGGTGCCGGAATGATGGAGAAGCGCCTGCGGGACCCCCTGTGCCCGGATGGGCAGCCCGCCGGGCTGGCCGACGGGGCCCGGGACCTCTACAACGGCTACTACGCGGAGCGGGTGCGGCCCTACCTGGAGTTGCTGCAACAGGCCCGGGAGCTGCTGCTGCCGCCACTGCAGCAACTGATGGCCCGGCAGAGGGTGGCGATACCACCGGGCATGGAGGATTTCCTGACGCGCAATATCCGTGAGGGGGAGGGCTCGGTGTGGCAGTCACTGGACCGGGCCAGCCTGCGCCACCACCAGGCCTGGCAGGCGCTGCTGGTGCCCTGCGGGGCCAATGGGAACGAGGAGGACGCGGATAAAGCGTCCCGGTGACCCCGGCTAGCGGCGGCTCTCCGGGGTCACCCGCAGAATCTCCTGCACCGTGGTCAGCCCCGCCGCCACCTTCTGGGCACCGGACAGGCGCAGTGACAGCATGCCTTCCTTGTAGGCGGCCCGGCGCAGCGGCTCGATCTCGCAGTCGCTGTTGATCAGCTCGGTGATGGGCCCCGCCATAGGCATGATCTCGTAGGCGCCGGTGCGCCCCAGAAAGCCCGTGTTGCGGCACTGCAGGCAGCCCACCGGCTGGCAGGCCCTGTCCGGCAGTGGCGCCTTCCAGGGGCGGGTCAGTGCCTTCCAGCTTTCCGGGTCGATTTCCGTGGGGGCCTTGCAGTGGGGGCAGAGTGTGCGGGCCAGTCGCTGTGCCATCACCCCCACCACCGTGGCCCGGATCAGGTAGGCCGGTATGCCCAGTTCCAGCAGCCGGGTAATGGCACTGGGGGCGTCGTTGGTGTGCAGCGTGGAGAGCACCAGGTGGCCGGTCAGTGCCGCCTGCACCGCCATCTCCGCCGTCTCCAGGTCGCGGATCTCCCCCACCATGACAATGTCCGGGTCCTGACGCAGCATGGCCCGCACACCGTGGGCAAAGGTCAGGTCAATGCCGTGCTGCACCTGCATCTGGTTGAAGCGCGGCTCCACCATCTCGATGGGGTCCTCGATGGTGCAGATGTTCACCTCGTCCGAGGCCAGCTGGCGCAGCGTGGAATACAGGGTGGTGGTCTTGCCCGAGCCGGTGGGGCCGGTGACCAGGATAATGCCGTAGGGCTTGTCGATAATGCCCTCCCAGCGGCGCCGGTCCTCCCGTGAGAAGCCCATCTGCTCGAAGGACTTCAGCAGCACATCCGGGTCGAAGATCCGCAGCACCATCTTCTCGCCGAAGGCCGTGGGCAGTGTGGCCAGACGCAGCTCCACCTCGCTGTTGTCCGGCTTGCGGGTCTTGATGCGGCCGTCCTGGGGGCGGCGCTTTTCCGCCACGTTCAGCCGGCCCAGTATCTTCAGACGGCTCAGTACCGCCAGGCCCACATCCGAGGGAAACTCGTAGACATTGTGCAGCACACCGTCGATGCGGAAACGCACCTGGGCGATGTTGCGCCGTGGCTCGATGTGGATATCGCTGGCGCGCTGGTCAAAGGCGTACTGCAGCAGCCAGTCCACGATCTTGACCACGTGCTGGTCATTGGCGTCGGACTTGCCGCCCTTGCCCAGGTCCAGCAGCTGCTCGAAATTCTGGGTGTGCTGGGCCTTCTTGCTCTCGTCGCTGGCCTTGTAGACGGAATTGGCCAGCTGGTAGAACTCCACCGTGTAGCGGCGTATGGCGGCCGGGTTGGCCACCACGATGCGCACCGTCTTGCGGGTGATGTGCTCCACGTTTTCCACCCAGTCCCGCTGGAAGGGCTCGGCGGTGGCAATGGTCACCTCGTGGTCGTTGATCTCCACCGCCAGTATGCCGTGGCGCTGGGCAAAGGCGTAGGACATGACACGGGCAATGGCCGGCACGTCCACTTTCAGGGGGTCGATCTGGTAGTAGGGCATGTCCGCCCAGCCGGCCATCCACTCGGTCAGGGTTTCCAGGTCCAGCATGCGGGGGCCTTGGCCGTCCTGCAGCTGCGCCTTGGCGATCTGCTCCAGTGGGTGGCCCTTGCTGCGTCGGCCGAGGTTGGCCCTCAGCAGCTCATGGGACGCCTCTTCCGTGATGCGGCCCTCGGCGGCCAGTGCGTCGCACAGCTGGTGCAGTGACACGGATTGCTCTTCGGGGTTGTGCACGGAGGCGGACATGGCGTTCCTCTTACTGGCCAATCCCGTGGTTGCCCGGATCGGCCTTGAGTTTCATCATGGCGGTGGCGAAATACAGGCAGCAGACCACCATGACGATGGTGGGGACCCAGGCCCATTCCTGCAGGTAAGCATTGACCGAAGCCTGCATAAAGTAAACCAGCACCACAAAACAGGTCCAGATGTAGGTGGTGTTGCGGGCCACGACCAGACCCGGCAGAAACACCACCAGCGGAAACAGCTTGATGCTCAGCATCACCACCGGAGAGGCCCCCTCCACCGGGTCGGGCCAGAAGGTGGTCATGATCATCAGTGCGATCAGGGTGACATAGAGACCCAGGCTGGCCCAATGGGAGGGGGGCAGGTCCCGGTAGTTGCGCGCTGTCATGGACGGCTCCGTAACATCAGTGGTGTAGTTTCAGCGCCAGGCGGGCAATGCGCTCGCCCTGCACGCGGCAGAGGGTGGTTTCCTCGCGGCTCAGTGGCTGCTCGTCCTGGCCACCGGACCAGTGGCTGGCGCCATAGGGGGTGCCGCCGCTGCGGGTCTCGCTCAGGGCGCTTTCCGTGTAGGGCAGCCCGGTGAGCACCATGCCATGGTGCAGCAGCGGCACCGCCATGGTCAGCAGGGTGGCTTCCTGGCCGCCGTGCAGGCTGGCGGTGGCGGTAAAGACCCCGGCGGGCTTGTCCACCAGGGTGCCCGCCACCCAGAGGTCACTGGTGCTGTCGAGGAAGTACTTCAGTGGCGCGGCCATGTTGCCGAAGCGGGTGGGGCTGCCCATGACCAGTCCGGCGCAGTGGCGCAGGTCGTCCTTGCTGCAGTACACCGCCCCCTGTTCCGGCACCGCCGGCGCCACGGCTTCGGTCTCGGCGGAGATGGCCGGCACCGTGCGCAGCATGGCCGTCATGCCCTTCACCGATTCCACCCCGCGGGCGATCTGCTGGGCCATCTCGGCGGTTTTTCCGTGGCGGCTGTAATAAAGCACCAATACATAGGGTTGCGCGGCCATGGCCAGACTCCTGAGTGATTATCCGGCCTGCACGGATTGCGGCAGGCCGCCCAGCGGTTACAATGACTGCCCAATCCGCATTCGGACGAGCCGTCCCGCTTGTTAAGCATCCGTTGCAGGCATGCCGTTCGAGGCGCTGTAGTCTATCAGGAGGCAATACGTGATTCATCCGAGAAAGGTTCTGAGTGGGGCCATGCTGGCTTCCGTGCTGGCACTGGGGCTCACCGGCTGTGGCCAGTCCGTGGAAATGACACTCAGCGACGGTGAGTCACTGCAGTGGGAGGAGCTGCGGGGGGAATGGGTCTTCGTCAATTACTGGGCCGAGTGGTGCAAGCCCTGCTACGAGGAAATCCCCGAACTCAACGCACTGGACCAGCACCCGGGCATCACCGTCCTCGGGGTGAATTTTGACGGCGAAACCGGCGAGTCACTGCGCCGTGTGATGCGGGACATGGACATCCGCTTCCGGGTGCTGGAAGAGAACCCGGCCGAACAGTTCGGCTGGAGCCAGCCACTGGCGCTGCCTGCCACCATGGTCATCAACCCCGACGGGGATCTGGTGGAGGCGCGCTTCGGCGAGCAGACCGAAGAAGAACTGAAGCAGCTCACGGAATAATCACCTATGCCGGATCATTTTGTTCACCTGCGAGTCCACTCGGAATACTCCATCGTGGACGGCATCGTCCGGGTCAAGCCACTGATCAAGGCGGTGGCGGAGCAGGGCATGCCGGCGGTGGCACTGACCGAGCAGTCCAACATGTGCTCCCTGGTGAAGTTCTACCAGGGGGCCATGGCCGCGGGCGTGAAGCCCATCATCGGCGCCGACCTGTGGCTGCACAACCCGGACGAACCGGCCAAGCCCTTCCGTGTGCCCATGCTGGCCAAGAACGAGCAGGGCTACCGCAACCTCACCGAGATCATCTCACTGGGCTACACCGACGGCCAGCAGCTGGGTGTGCCCATCATCCAGCGCCAGTGGATCGAGGAGCGCAGCGCGGGGCTGATCATGCTCTCCGGCGCCAAGGACGGTGACGTGGGCCGCGCACTGGTGAACGGCAAGCTGGAGCTGGCGGAGCAGAGGCTGCAGCAGTGGCTGGCCCTGTTCCCGGACCACTACTACCTGGAGCTGCAGCGCACCGGCCGCCCCTACGACGAGGACTGCCTCCACGGCTCTGTGGCACTGGCGGAGAAATTCCGCTGCCCGGTGGTGGCCACCAACGACGTGCACTTCCTGCAGGCGGACGACTTCGAGGCCCACGAGGCCCGTGTCTGCATCGCCGAGAGCGTCACACTGGACGACCCACGCCGTGAGAAGCGCTACAGCGACCAGCAGTACCTGCGCAGCCCGGCGGAGATGATCGAGCTGTTCAGCGACATTCCCGAGGCCATCGAGAACACACTGGAGATCGCCCGGCGCTGCACCGTGGAAGTGACCATGGGCAAGATCTTCCTGCCCCAGTTCCCCATCCCCGAGGGCATGACCGAGGACCAGTTCTTCCGCAAAGTCTCCGAGGAGGGGCTGGAGAAGCGCCTCAAGACCATACTGGACCCGGCCCACCCGGACTACGAGACGGACCGGGCCCGCTACTTCGAGCGGCTGGATTTCGAGCTCAACATCATCATCCAGATGGGCTTCCCGGGCTACTTCCTGATCGTCATGGACTTTATCAAGTGGGCCAAGGAGAACGGCGTGCCCGTGGGCCCCGGCCGTGGCTCCGGCGCCGGCTCACTGGTGGCCTACGCGCTGCTGATCACGGACCTGGACCCGCTGCAGTACGACCTGCTGTTCGAGCGCTTCCTCAACCCCGAGCGGGTCTCCATGCCGGACTTTGACGTGGACTTCTGCATGGAAGGCCGCGACCGGGTCATCGCCTATGTCTCAGAGCAGTACGGCAAGCAGGCGGTCTCACAGATCATCACCTTCGGCACCATGGCCGCCAAGGCGGTGGTGCGGGACGTGGCCCGGGTACAGGGCAAGTCCTACGGACTGGCGGACAAGATGTCCAAGATGATCCCCTTTGACCCGGGCATGACACTGGAGCGGGCGGTGCAGGAAGAGCCGGCTCTGGCGGATTTCCTCGAGCAGGACGAGGAGGCCCAGGAAATCTGGGAGATGTCCCTCAAGCTCGAGGGGGTCATCCGCAACGCCGGCAAGCACGCCGGTGGCGTGGTCATCGCCCCCACCAAGCTCACGGACTTCAGCCCCCTGTACTGTGAAGAGGGCGGTGGCAGCGTGGTCACCCAGTTCGACAAGAACGACGTGGAAGAGGCCGGTCTGGTGAAGTTCGACTTCCTGGGACTGCGCACACTGACCATCATCGACTGGGCACTGGAGATGGTGAACGTGCGCCGCCGCAAGCGCGGCGAGGGGGACCTGAACATCGAGTCCATTCCCCTGGACGACAAGGCCTCTTTCGACCTGCTGAAAAAGGCCGAGACCACCGCCGTCTTCCAGCTGGAATCCCGCGGCATGAAGGACCTGATCCGCCGCCTGATCCCGGACTGCCTGGAAGACATGATCGCACTGGTGGCCCTGTTCCGCCCCGGCCCGCTGCAGTCGGGCATGGTGGACGACTTTATCGACCGCAAGCACGGCAAGCAGAAGGTGGCCTACCCCCACCCGGACTTCCAGTACGAGCCGTTAAAGCCCATTCTCGAGCCCACCTACGGCATCATCCTCTACCAGGAACAGGTGATGCAGATCCCCCAGGTGATGGCCGGCTACACACTGGGCAACGCGGACATGCTGCGCCGCGCCATGGGCAAGAAAAAGCCCGAGGAAATGGCCAAGCAGAAGCAGGGCTTCCTGGACGGCTGCGAGGCCAACGGCATCAGCAAACACCTGGCGGAGAACATCTTCGATCTGGTGGAGAAATTCGCCGGCTACGGCTTCAACAAATCCCACTCCGCCGCCTACGCACCGGTTTCCTACCAGACACTGTGGCTCAAGGCCCATTACCCGGCGGAGTTCATGGCGGCGGTGCTCACCGCCGACATGCAGAACACCGACAAGGTGGTCACCCTCATCGAAGAGTGCCGCCACATGGGCCTGGCACTGGTGCTGCCCAACGTCAACACCAGCCAGTACAGCTTCACCGTCAACGACCAGGGCGAGGTGGTGTACGGACTGGGGGCGGTGAAGGGCCTGGGTGAAGGCCCCATCGAGAGCATCGTCAATGCCCGCAAGGATGGCCCCTTTAAAGACATGTTCGACTTCTGCGCCCGTGTGGACATGCGCAAGGTCAACAAGCGCGCCCTTGAGGCACTGATCCGCGCCGGCGCACTGGACGACCTGGGCCCGGGGCGGGCCAGGATGATGGCCAGCATCGAGAAAGCCGTGCAGCAGGCCAGCCAGCTCTCCCGCAACGCCAGCGCCGGCATGGACGACATGTTCGGCGAGACACTGGTCTCCAGCGACGACCAGGACATGTTCGCGGAAGTGCGCCACCTGCGTGAGTGGAGCGAGAAACAGCGACTGCAGGCGGAGAAGGACACACTGGGGGTCTACCTCACCGGCCACCCCTTCGACCAGTACGAGAAAGAAGTGCGCCGCTTCGCCCGCACCCCCATCGCCGACCTCAAGGCGGACAAGGGCGTGCAGAAAGTGGCCGGACTGCTGGTGGCCATCCGCACCATGAAGAACAAGCGCGGACAGCTCATGGCCTTTGCCACACTGGACGACCGCAGCGCCCGCATGGAAATTGCCCTGTTCAGCGAGACCTTCCTGGAGAACCGGGAGCGTCTGCAGACCGACGCCGTGCTGATACTGGAAGGCAAGGTCACTTACGACGACTACTCCGGCTCACTGAAAATGCGCGCCGACTCGGTCATGGACATGACACAGGCCCGCCGCCAGTACAGCCGGGGCCTGCGACTGGCGGTGGACCAGCAGCAGTGCGGCAACGGCCTGCTGGACGAGCTGGGACAGACACTGCAGCCCTACCGGGGCGATGGCTGCCCCGTCAGCCTGGACTACAGCCGCAGCGACGCCCGCTCGCTGATCCGCCTGGGAGACGCCTGGCAGGTGTCACCGGAGGATGAGCTGCTGCTCAATCTGAGGCATCTGTTAGGGGACGACAGAGTCGCCATGATGTACGATGATTGACATCATGCAGTGCGATGAAACGAGCCCACGGTCAACAACCTCTAAAGTTGGAGCATCATGAATCCCCATTTCCTGGATTTTGAGCAGCCAATCGCCGAATTGGAAGACAAGATCGAAGAGCTGCGGCTGGTTGGCAACGACACGGACATCAACATCACGGAGGAGATCAACCGCCTCCGCAACAAAAGCATCAGCCTCACGGAAACCATCTTTGCCGATCTGGCCCCCTGGGACATCTCCCGGCTGGCGCGCCACCCCAGGCGGCCCTACACACTGGATTACGTGAAGCACATCTTCACCGACTTCGACGAGCTCCACGGCGACCGCAGCTTTGCCGACGACTACGCCATCATCGGCGGCACCGCACGGCTCAACGACAAGCCGGTGATGATCATCGGCCACCAGAAAGGCCGCCAGATCCCGGAGAAAGTGAAGCGCAACTTCGGCATGCCCCGCCCCGAGGGCTACCGCAAGGCGGCCCGTCTGATGGAAATGGCCGAGCGATTCCGGCTGCCCATACTCACCTTTATCGACACACCCGGCGCCTACCCGGGCATCGGCGCCGAGGAGCGGGGCCAGAGCGAGGCCATCGCCGCCAACCTGGCCCTCATGTCCCGGCTCAAGACCCCCATTATCTCCACCGTGGTGGGTGAGGGTGGCTCCGGCGGGGCACTGGCCATTGGTGTCTGCGACCGCCTGATGATGCTCCAGTACGCCACCTACGCCGTGATCAGCCCGGAAGGCTGCGCCTCCATCCTGTGGAAGAGCGCCGAACACGCCTCCACCGCCGCCGCCGCCATGGGCGTGACCGCCGACCGGCTCAAGAGCCTGGGCGTGGCGGACCAGATCGTCAAGGAGCCACTGGGTGGCGCCCACCGCAACCCCGAAGCCATGGCCGCGGAGCTGGCCGCCGCACTCACCGAGAACCTGGAGCAGCTGCAGCAACTCTCCACGGAAGAGCTGCTGGACAAGCGCTACCAGAAGCTGACCGCCTATGGGCCGGGACGCTAACCCCGCCAGTCCAGTAGACTGGCCCGGGGACCTGTCCGACGCCTTCGCCGCACTGCCAACGGCCAGCCGCTGGGTGGTTGCACTGAGCGGCGGACTGGACTCCGTCTTCCTGCTCCACTGCCTCGCAACCCTGTCACGGAGGTGGAATCAGCCACTGCGGGCCCTGCACATCCACCACGGACTGCAATCCGACGCCGGCCACTGGGCCGACTTCTGCCAGCAGCAATGCCGGCATCTGGACCTGCCACTGAGCACCCAACGCCTTCATCTGGACCCGGATGCGCCGGACCTGGAAGCCACCGCCCGGCAGGCCCGCTACGGACTTTTCCGTAAAGAGCTGGAGGAGGGGGATCTGCTGCTTATGGGCCACCACGGCGACGACCAGGCGGAAACCCTGCTGCTGCGACTGATGCGAGGCAGCGGTGTCCGTGGCTTGGCGGGCATGCCCGCCACACGCCCCCTTGGCAGTGGCCAACTGCACCGCCCGCTGCTGCCACTGAGCCGCCAGCGCATCGAGACACTGGCCCGGGAATGGCAACTGGACTGGTGCGAAGACCACTCCAACCAGGACAGGCGCTTCGACCGCAACTACCTGCGCCACGAGGTGCTGCCGGCTCTCAGGGCCCGCTGGCCACAGGCCCCACAGAGCCTGCAACACAGCGCCGCCCACTGCCGCGAGGCGGACGAACTGCTGGAGGAACTGGCCCGTGAAGACTTGGCCCGATCGGGCATGGAAGAGGGCCTTACCGTCACCGGCCTCAATGCCCTTAGCGAACGCCGCCAGCGCAACCTGGTCCGCTACCGCCTGCGCCGGCACGGCCTCCAGCCCCCGGGAGAGGCACGCCTCACCAGCGGCCTCAAAGCCCTGCTCAACGCCGGTGAAGACCGCACCCCGGCACTGCACTGGCAGAACCACTCCATCCGCCGCTACCGCAACCGGCTCTGGCTGATCCCGGCACTGCCACCAGCGGAGTCCCTGACCGACACACCATGGCACCCGGACACCCCACTGCCATGGGCCGGCACCACCCTCACCGCCAGCAACCCGCACCCAGGCAAAACCCTCACCGTCACCCCCCGCCAGGGCGGCGAACACTTCCGCCCGTCCAGCAACCAGCCCAGCCGCCCCCTGAAAAAATGGCTGCAGGAACAGGGCCTCCCCCCCTGGCACCGGGAACGACTGCCACTGGTGTGGGACAACAACACGCTCGTTGCCATCGGTGATCTGTGGAGCGACGGTCAGTGGCAACTGCACTGGGAACGGCCGGGCAGTCGGCTTTAGCATGAGGGGGCCTGAATGGATAAACGGGAAAAGGAGAGAGTTTTTGAGTTTGCTTCCCACTGATTTTTTGAAGAAGGCGGGTTGGTGCGCAGGGCACCCAACCTTCAGCCTTCAATCCTGCACCGAACCAGCAGTCTTCAACAAAGAAGCGGGAAGCTAGCGCCATAGGGTTACCACTTCCCGCTAAAGTGCGATGAACCAAAAAAATACCCAGACACTGAAATGAGTCTGTTACGTTATCGGTTCTCGTAAGTCCCTACACTTGACCGGCCACAGAGGCCGGGCCAGTGTCCTTGTGGTGCCCTGACAGTGCTATTCTGCAAACGGCCCCATGGGCACTGTCCACTGACCAAGACAATGAGAGCTGTACCATGTCTGACAATACCTATACCCCACCCAAAGTCTGGAAATGGGAATCCGCCAGCGGCGGCGCCTTTGCCAATATCAACCGGCCCATTGCCGGCCCCACCCATGACAAAGAGCTCCCCGTGGGCAAGCACCCCCTGCAGCTGTATTCACTGGCCACCCCCAACGGCGTCAAGGTCACCATACTCCTGGAAGAACTGCTGGCACTGGGCTTTAAAGGGGCGGAGTACGACGCCCATCTGGTGAAGATCACGGAAGGGGAGCAGTTCAGCAGTGGCTTTGTCTCCGTCAACCCCAACTCCAAGATCCCCGCCATGGTGGACCAGAGCCAGAACCCGCCGGTGCGGATCTTCGAGTCCGGCTCCATACTGCTGTACCTGGCGGAGAAGTTCGGCGCCTTTATTCACAAAGACATCGCCGGCCGCGCCGAGTGTCTCTCATGGCTGTTCTGGCAGATGGGCAGCGGCCCCATCCTCGGTGGCGGCTTTGGCCACTTCTACGCCTACGCCCCGGAGAAATACGAATACCCCATCAACCGCTTCACCATGGAAGTGAAACGCCAGCTGGACGTGCTGGACCGTCGACTGGCGGAGAGCCGCTACATCGCCGGTGACGAGTACAGCATCGCCGACATGGCCATCTGGCCCTGGTACGGGGCACTGGTGAAAAACAAGGTGTACGACGCGGCGGAATTCCTGGAAGCCCACACCTACAAGAATGTCCACCGCTGGACCGACGAAATCGCCGAGCGCCCCGCCGTGCAGCGCGGCCGCATGGTCAACCGCACCTGGGGCGAGCCTCACGAGCAGCTCCACGAGCGCCACGACGCCAGCGACTTTGAGCTGAAAACCCAGGACAAGATCGGCGGCGACAAGAGCCAGTAACACTTACGGCTGTTTCAGGGGCACCTACCGGGTGCCCCTTGTTATTCTCCCTTCTCTCCATACGCCTTTTCCCTGTTTTTTCATTTTTTCCGAAATCCATGTCAACGGATTCTCCACCGCTGCGTTAAACCGGGTACGAATCAGGTAAAAGGAGGATCCCATGATGAACCGCATGCTTTACACCAGTTTTCTGGTCGCACTGATCGCCACCGGTCAGGGCGTTGCCCAGGAGCAGTCCGGCAACAGCGCCAGAGCCGAAGGCGAGATCGACGCCAGTGCCCGTGCCGAGCTTCGCCAGTCCGGACAGGACCGGAACCAGGATGAAAGCGACGGCTCCGGGGACAACGGCAATTCCGGCAATGACAACAAGGCCGGTAACAATCCGGACAACTCCATGAAGGACATCGCCGCTGAGAAATCCGGCGAAGCCTCCGGAGAGGGACAGGCACAGGCCGAGTCCGGACAGGACCGGGCCAGCAGCGAGGCCAGTGAAGGCCAGAGCACAGCCGCTGAAGCACAGGCTCGTGCCGAAGGTGAAGGACAGGCCCGCGCCGAGAGCGGACTGGAGACGGCCAACAGCCAGGCCGATCGAATGGAACAGAGGGCCGACCGTCAGCGTGAGGCTGTCAATGAAGAGGCGGATCGTGCCGAGGCCCGGGTGGATCGCCGGCTGGATGACGCGGAAGAACGCGCCGATCGCCGCGCCAATGACGCCGAGGCCCGTGCCGAACGCCGCGCCGACGACGCCGAAGAGCGCGCTGACCGTCGCGCCGACGATGCACAGGCACGCACTGGCGAGGCCCTTGAGCGGGGCGACAACCGCTCCAGAGAAGCGCAGGATCGCCTGCGGGAGCGCCGCTCTGAACTGGAGCAGCGCCGCAACCGTGGCGGAGTCAGCGCAGAAGCCCGGGGCAGCGCCTCCGGCAGCGTGAACCTCCGCTAAGGCGGCCAGGCCAGAGACCGAGCCACAGAGCCTGCAGGGAAGCAGGCTTTTTTCCGGTCAATGGGTTTGTTCGCCGCATCGGAACGGCGGAAAGTCGACGAACCACAGGATGAACAAACCCATTGATCGGTCCAGACGGGACACAAGGAGCAGCCATGTTTCGCATCGTTTTACTGACACTGCTTTGCCTGTATCTGGCGGGCAGTCCCCCTGCCAGGGCCGGAAATGCCAGTGAAGACACCCCCAGTGCGGCGATGCTGGAATTCCTGGCGGAATTTGAGGATATGGACGATGAAACCTTTGAATTGCTGGTGGAGCACGGTGTGCGGGATGCCAGAAAGCACCGCAGACAGTCGCGTCAGCAGGACCAACCGAACACCGACGAGGAGGCGAGTCATGGTGAGGATGAATAACACCCCCGGACGGTCCGGGACCGCCAGGGCCATGGGGACTTCTCTGCTGGCGGTACTGCTGTTGAGCCTGCTGATGACCACACCGGCCCTGGCGGACACGGACTGGTCCGATCTTTCCGGCGAGCAGCAGGCCATTCTGTCTCCCTTTGAGGACCGCTGGGCTGACCTGGAACCCGAACGCCGTGAACGGCTGCTGGGTGCCGCCGAGCGCTGGCAGTCCATGGACGCCGGGCAGCGTGAGGAAGCCCGTGAGCGGCTGCAGCGCTGGCAGTCACTGACACCGGAGCAGAGGCAGGCGGTGCGTGAGCGCTACCGCAGCTTCCAGGAGCTGGCGCCGGAGCAGCGCCAGCGGGTGCGTGAGCGCTTCGAGCGCTTCCAGACGCTTCCGGAAGAGCAGCGCAGAAAGCTGCGCGAGCGATTTGAACAGCAGACACCCCGCGAGCTCCCCGGCGGTGATGTCCGTCGCCGCCTGCAGGAGCTTAAAGAGTAAGAGGAGTGAATCATGGTTCGTTTGACCGCACTTTTAACCCTGACACTGATGCTGCCGGCCTGGGCACTGGCCCAGGAGCCGACACAGGAGCAGGAGCGGAAAGCCCGGGAAAAGAGGCAGACCCAGGAGCAGGACCAGTGGCTGGGCCCTGAGAAACCCTCAAGCCGACTGACACTGGCCTACGGCCGGGACGAGACGGAATACCGCGTCGGCACCCTGGGGCTCACGGTGCCCCTGAACAGCGGCAACCGCATCAGCCTCACCGCCGACCGGGGCAGGACCCGGGATGACGGCCTGGTGGAGTACTACCGCGCCGGCATCAGCAGCGACCCACTGGCGGACCAGGTGGTGCGACTGGATGGCATTGTCCGCAACAACCCGGACACCAGCGCCCGCGAGGCGCAGTTGCAGGGGCGCCGCTACCTGGGAGACTGGGACCTGGGATTGCGCCTCCGTGGCGGCCGTGTGACCTTTGACGACCCCGAACAGGGGGAAGAGCAGAAGGGCGTCCGTGGCGGTCTGGGTCTTGGACTGGGCTACCTGGCCGGGCCTTTCTACTTCAGCCTGGATGGCATCCAGTACGCCTACAACTGGGAAGACCAGGAGCCACAGGCCGGCAGCAACAACCAGGGCCTGCTGTCCTTCATCGGCTCCGATGGCAGCTCCGGCGGCAGCCGCCGTGAGCCCATCCTCAACAAGCGCGAGGCCACCGCCATGGTCTCAGTGGCCACGGGCCCCTTTGACTGGCAGCTGGGTGGCCAGCGCATCGAGGACACCGTCGGAGAGACCCGGGACATTGCCCTTCTGGGGGCCTCCTATGAGACCCCGGGCGGCCACTCGGTGGGGCTGAACCTGGACATCCCCAGGGATAACGAGCCGGCCTTCGCACAGATCGTACTGGGGATCCGCCTGTGACCCAGCGGGATTCCACGGTGGTGTCACTGGATAAAGCGAGGCAGACGCCGCCTCCGCCACCACCAGAGCGTCTGGGGGAGGAACGCCGCCGGGCACTGGACCGCTTCCTGGCCACGGTGGAACGCCAGGCCTTCCAGCGGGCACGAATGGCGGTGGGCAACGTGGAGGACGCCCTGGAGGTGGTGCAGGAGGCCATGCTGAAACTCAGCCGCCGCTACAGCGACAAACCCGAGGAGGAGTGGCCGCTGCTGTTCCAGCGGGTGCTCCAGAACTGCATCACGGACTTCCACCGCCGCCGCAATGTCCGCTCAAGGGTGCTCTCCTGGATCCGGCTGGGTCCGGACGAGCCGCAAGAGGCGGAAGAGGAAATGCAGGTGGCGGACCCCTCGGGGCGCTCGCCACTGGAGAACCTGCTCTCGGGCATTGCCACCGAGAAGCTGCTGGGTGCACTGGAGCAACTGCCCGTGAAACAGCAGCAGGCCTTTCTGCTGCGCCACTGGGACGGCTACAGCACCACCGAGGCCGCCTACGCGCTCTCCTGCAGCGAAGGCAGCGTTAAAACCCACCTGTCACGGGCCCTCAAAAGCCTGCGGCACACACTGTAGGAGGTGGCACCATGACCAACAATCGTCCTGACCGCAGAAAGGCGGAAGAAAGGCTCACGGAACAGACCCGCCGGCACCTGGACCCGGTCTCGGAAAACCTGGACCCGGTCATCGCCGAACGCCTCGCCGCAGCACGGCAACAGGCACTGGAGCAGATGGGCCGCGAGACCCCCAGACGCTCCAGAACCACACTGGCCGGCATGGGCCTTGCCGCCTCCGTGGCCCTGGTGGCCGTGCTGGCCAGTCTCTACAACGGCAACGACACACCGGGACAGGCACTCGGCGCCGAGGATCTGGAACTGATGGCGGCGGAAGAGCCACTGGAGTTCTACGCCGACCTGGAGTTCTACCTCTGGCTGGAAGAGCAGTCCGCCGGTGAGGAGTCACTGGGGGAAGACGCCCTCGGGGAGAACACCAAGAGCCGTCGGGGCTGACAGCCCCACCGGCGCATTGCTCACCGCCCACCCGTCACCTGCCGGTCAGCTCTCCGCCACCTCCGGGGCTGGCCGTCTCCTGTACCGACCCTCGCGCCATCACAACCACGCTTTGTTGACAATCCAGGCGCAATCACGTAGTTTTTTCCCACTTCCAGCGACTATTGTCAACAATCCATGCCCCAGACCGCCCAGCCACAGAGCAGCAGCCTCACTCGCGCCGATGAAGCCTTCCAGTACCTCCAGGGCGCCATCATCCAGGGCGACCTGGCCCCCGGTGAGAAGATCGGCGAAGTGGAGCTGTGCGAGCGCTTCAACCTCACCCGTGGCCCGCTGCGTGAGGCACTGGGGCGCCTCGAGTCCCGTGGACTTCTGGTGCGCAAGCCCCACGCCGGCGTCAAGGTGGTGTCCATCAGCGGCGACGAGCTGCTGGAGCTCTACCAGATCCGCGAAGTCATGGAAGGACTGGCCGCCCGCCAGGCCGCCGAGCGCATGAGCGAATCTGAAGTGGCGGACCTGCACAGGCTGCTGGACGGCCACGAGCGCATGGTGGCGGAGGCGGATGGCCAGGCGTACTATCAGGCGGAAGGGGACTACGACTTTCACTACTGCATCGTCACCGGCAGCCGCAACAACAAGCTGGTGCAGATGCTGCTGGGGGATCTTTATTACCTGCTGCGCCTGTACCGCTGCCGATTCAGCACCGCCACCGGACGGCCCCGCAAGGCCCTCAAGGAGCATCGCCACATCGCCGATGCCATCGCCCAGGGGGACGGTGAGCTGGCCCAGTTCCTGATGCAGCGCCACATCCGCACCGCCCGCGACAACATCGAATCCAGGCTGCAGGAGGGGTTAATCACCCTCTGACGCCCCAATTCCCAAGGGAGATCACCATGAGCCAATCACTGACCCCCGGCGCCCGCTTTCGCAAGGCACTGGCCGAGAACCACCCGCTGCAGATCGTGGGCACCATCAACGCCTACTCCGCACTGATGGCGGAGAAGGTCGGCCACCAGGCCATCTACCTCTCCGGTGGCGGTGTGGCCAACGCTTCCCATGGACTGCCGGACCTGGGCATGACCACCATGAACGACGTGGTGGAAGACGTGCGACGCATCACCGCCCGGGTGGACACCCCGCTACTGGTGGACATCGACACCGGCTGGGGCGGTGCCTTCAACATCACCCGCACCATCCAGGAGATGGAGCGCGCCGGCGCCGCCGCCGTGCACATCGAAGACCAGGTGGCCCAGAAGCGCTGCGGCCACCGGCCCAATAAAGAAATCGTCTCCAAAGAGGAGATGGTGGACCGCATCAAGGCCTGCGTGGACGCCCGCCGTGACCCGGACTTCTTTATCATGGCCCGCACCGACGCCTTCCAGAAGGAAGGGCTGGAAGCGGCCATCGACCGGGCCAAAGCCTGCATCGAGGCCGGTGCCGACGGCATCTTCGCCGAGGCGATCACGGAGCTGGAGCACTACCAGGCCTTTGCCGACGCCCTGGACGTGCCCATCCTGGCCAATATCACCGAATTCGGCGCCACGCCCCTGTACAACCGCAGCGAGCTGGCCGAGGCCGGCGCGGACATGGTGCTCTACCCGTTAAGCGCCTTCCGGGCCATGAACCAGGCCGCACTGATGGTGTATGAGAGCATCCTGGCCAAAGGCGACCAGAAAGACGTGGTTGACCGCATGCAGAGCCGCATGGAACTCTATGACTTTCTTGATTACCACGACTTTGAACAGAAACTGGACGCCTTGTTCGCCCAGAAAAAAAACTGATCACCCCAGAGTGAATAGACAGGAGTACTTCTCATGACAGACAAGAAGCTGACAGGCGCCGGCCTGCGCGGTCAGGTCGCCGGTGAAACCGCCCTCTGTACCGTGGGCAAATCCGGCGCCGGCCTCACTTACCGGGGTTACGAGATCACCGATCTGGCGGAACACGCCCAGTTTGAAGAGATCGCCTACCTGCTGCTGCGGGGCAAGCTGCCCAACCGCCAGGAGCTGGACGGCTACAAGAAAAAGCTGCAGAGCCTGCGCACACTGCCGGAGCCCCTCAGGGAAGTGCTGGAGCGGATCCCCAAGAACGCCCACCCCATGGACGTGATGCGCACCGGCTGCTCCGTGCTGGGCAACCTGGAGACCGAGAAGGACTTCAGCGAGCAGGACGACCACATCGACCGTCTGCTGGCCGTCTTTCCCTCCATCATCTGCTACTGGTACCGCTTCGCCCATGACGGCGTGCGCATCGACACCGCCAGCGACATCGACTCCATCGGCGGCCACTTCCTGGAGCTGCTCCACGGCAAGAAGCCTAACGCCCTCCACGAGCGGGTCATGAACGTCTCACTGATCCTCTACGCGGAGCACGAGTTCAACGCCTCCACCTTCACCGCACGGGTCTGCGCCTCCACCCTGTCGGACATCCACAGCTGTGTCACCGGCGCCATCGGCTCACTGCGCGGCCCCCTCCACGGCGGCGCCAACGAGGCGGCCATGGAACTGATCCAGCGCTTCTCCAGCCCCGACGAGGCGGAGAAAGGCCTGCTGGGCATGCTCGAGCGCAAGGAAAAGATCATGGGCTTCGGCCACGCCATCTACCGCGAATCCGACCCCCGCAACGGCATCATCAAGCAGTGGGCCGAGAAGCTGGCGGAAGAGGTGGGGGACAAAGTCCTGTACCCGGTCTCAGTGCGCTGCGAGGAAGTCATGTGGCGCGAGAAGAAGCTCTTCTGCAACGCCGACTTCTTCCACGCCTCCGCCTATCACTTCATGGGCATCCCCACGGAGCTGTTCACCCCCATCTTTGTGATGTCACGGGTCTCCGGCTGGACCGCCCACGTGAAAGAGCAGCGTGAGAACAACCGCATCATCCGCCCCAGCGCCGACTACACCGGCCCCGAGTATCAGGAATGGACGCCCATCGACCAGCGCCCCTGATCCGGTGAACGGACCCGGCAGCCTGCCCGGCACGGCCACCACCGGCCGGGCACTGCCCGTCTGACGATTGAACGGCCCGGCCACGCACCGGCCGGGCCAATGCCCCTATAAGCCAAGACTGACCTATCGAGCCCCCGACCATGAATACCGATTACCGCAAGCCCCTGCCAGGCACCGACCTGGACTACTTTGACACCCGTGCCGCCGTGGAAGACATCCAGCCCGGCGCCTACGACCGACTGCCCTACACCTCGCGCATTCTCGCCGAGAACCTGGTGCGCCGCTGCGCCCCGGCGGACCTGACAGCGGCGCTGAAGCAGATCATCGAAGGCAGGCGGGACCTGGACTTCCCCTGGTACCCGGCCCGCGTGGTGTGTCACGACATCCTGGGCCAGACCGCACTGGTGGACCTGGCGGGCCTGCGGGACGCCATTGCCGAACAAGGGGGCGACCCGGCCAAGGTCAACCCGGTGGTGCCCACCCAGCTGATCGTGGACCACTCACTGGCCGTGGAGCACAACGGCGACGACAAGGACGCATTCGAGAAGAACCGCTCCGTGGAAGACCGCCGCAACGACGACCGCTTCCACTTCATCAACTGGACCAAGACCGCCTTCGAGAACGTGGACGTGATCCCCCCCGGCAACGGCATCATGCACCAGATCAACCTGGAGAAGATGTCCCCGGTGGTGCAGACCAAAGACCGTGTCGCCTTCCCGGACACCTGTGTCGGCACCGACAGCCACACCCCCATGGTGGACGCACTGGGTGTGATCTCCGTGGGCGTGGGCGGCCTTGAGGCGGAGAGCGTGATGCTCGGCCGCGCCTCCATGATGCGACTGCCCCACATCGTGGGCGTGGAGCTCACAGGGCGCATCCAGCCCGGCGTCACCGGCACCGACATGGTACTGGCCATCACCGAATTCCTGCGCCGCGAGCGCGTGGTCGGTGCTTACCTGGAGTTCTACGGCGAAGGCGCCGACAGCCTCACCGTCGGCGACAGGGCCACCATCTCCAACATGACCCCGGAATTTGGCGCCACCGCCGCCATGTTCTACATCGACGACCAGACCATCGACTATCTGAAAATCACAGGTCGTGATGATGACCAGGTCCGGCTGGTGGAAACCTACGCCAAACACACCGGCCTCTGGTCCGACAGCCTGAAAACCGCCGAATACGAGCGGGTGCTCACCTTTGATCTCTCCAGCGTGGTGCGCACACTGGCCGGCCCCTCCACCCCCCACGCCCACCTGCCCACCTCCGAGCTCAAGGCCCGGGGCATCGCCGGTGACTGGGAGAAAGAGCAAGAAGGCCAGATGCCCGATGGCGCCGTCATCATCGCCGCCATCACCAGTTGCACCAACACCAGCAACCCACGGAACATGGTGGCCGCGGGCCTCATCGCCCGCAACGCCAACCGCCTGGGACTGACCCGCAAGCCCTGGGTCAAATCCTCCCTCGCCCCCGGCTCCAAGACCGTCAAGATGTACCTGGAAGAAGCCGGCCTGATGAACGAGCTGGAAGACCTGGGCTTTGGCGTCGTGGCCTTCGCCTGCACCACCTGCAACGGCATGAGCGGCTCACTGGACCCCAAGATCCAGCAGGAGCTGATCGAGCGGGACCTGTACTCCACCGCCGTATTGAGCGGCAACCGCAACTTCGACGGCCGCATCCACCCCTACGCCAAGCAGGCCTTCCTGGCCTCGCCGCCACTGGTGGTGGCCTACGCCATTGCCGGCACCATCCGCTTTGACATCGAGAAGGACGTGCTGGGCACGGACCCGGACGGCAACCCGGTCACACTGAAAGACATCTGGCCGGAAGACGAAGAGATCGATGCCATCGTCAAGAAGGCCGTGAAGCCGCAACAGTTCCGGGACACCTACATCCCCATGTTCGACCTCACCAAAAAGGCCCAGGCCATGGCCGAGCCGCTTTACAAGTGGCGCCCCAAGAGCACCTACATCCGCCGCCCGCCGTACTGGGAAGGGGACATGGTGGGCCAGAAGAACCTGAAGAACATGCGCCCCCTGGCGGTGCTGGGTGACAACATCACCACCGACCACCTGTCCCCCTCCAACGCCATCATGATGAACAGCGCCGCCGGGGAATACCTGCACAGCATGGGTGTGCCCGAGGAGGACTTCAACTCCTACGCCACCCACCGGGGCGACCACCTCACCGCCCAGCGCGCCACCTTCGCCAACCCCAAGCTGTTCAATGAAATGGTCATTGGCGAGGATGGAAAAGTACGTCAGGGCTCACTAGCCCGTGTGGAGCCGGAAGGCAAAGTCACCCGCATGTGGGAGGCCATCGAGACCTACATGGCGCGCAAGCAGCCACTGATCATCATCGCCGGCGCCGACTACGGCCAGGGCTCCTCCAGGGACTGGGCCGCCAAGGGCGTCGCGCTGGCCGGCGTGGAAGCCATTGTCGCCGAAGGCTTCGAGCGCATCCACCGCACCAACCTCATCGGCATGGGCGTGATGCCACTGCAGTTCGCCGAGGGCACCACCCGCAAGACACTGGACATCGACGGCAGCGAAGTCTTCGACGTGAAAGGCGAGGCCACCCCCGGTGCCACACTCACACTGGTGATCACCCGCAAGAACGGCGAACAGCTGGAAGTGCCCGTCACCTGCCGCCTGGACACGGAAGAGGAACTCTCCATCTACTCCGCCGGCGGCGTGCTGCAACGTTTTGCACAGGACTTCCTGCAATCCGAGGGCGCCGCATAACGCGGCCCCACGCCTGACACCTGATCAACCCAAACAACCGCGGGGGCCGCTGCGGCGCCCCCGCCCATGCGGAGACACCCCCATGACCCAGGCCCCCCAGATCCGAGTGCCCGCCACCTACATGCGCGGCGGCACCAGCAAGGGCGTCTTCCTGCGCCTGCAGGACCTCCCGGAAGCGGCACAGCAACCCGGAAAAGCCCGTGACAGCCTGCTGCTGCGCATCATCGGCAGCCCCGACCCCTACCAGAAACAGATCGACGGCATGGGCGGCGCCACCTCCAGCACCAGCAAAACCGTCATCCTCGCCCCACCCACACAGCCGGACCACCACGTGGACTATCTCTTCGGTCAGGTGGGCATCGACAAGCCCGTGGTGGACTGGAGCGGCAACTGCGGCAACCTCTCCGCCGCCGTCGGCGCCTTCGCCATCCACAGCGGCCTAGTGGACAAAGCCAACCTGCCACAGAACGGCACCGCCACCATCCGCATCTGGCAGGCCAACATCAAAAAGACCATTGTTGCCAAAGTCCCCATGACCCACGGCGAAGTGCAGGAAACCGGCGACTTCGAACTGGACGGCGTCACCTTCCCGGCGGCGGAGATCCCGGTGGAATTCATGGACCCGGCGGACGGGGAGGGCGCCATCTTCCCCACCGGTAACAAAGTGGACGAGCTGGAAGTCCCCGGCGTGGGCAGCCTTAAAGCCACCCTGATCAACGCCGGCATCCCAACCATCTTCATCAACGCAGCAGACATCGGCTACAAGGGCACCGAACTCCAGGAAGCCATCAACGGCGACCCGGCCGCACTGGAGCGCTTCGAAACCATCCGAGCCCACGGCGCCGTCAAAATGGGCCTGATCCACACCGTGGAAGAAGCCGCCAACCGGGGCCACACCCCCAAAGTCGCCTTCGTCGCCCCACCCGCCAGCTACACCGCCTCCAGCGGCAAAACCATCAACGCCCCCGACGTGGACCTGCTCGTACGCGCCCTCTCCATGGGCAAACTCCACCACGCCATGATGGGCACCGCCGCCGTCGCCATCGCCACCGCCGCCGCCATCCCCGGCACCCTGGTCAACCAGGCCGCCGGTGGCGGCAACCGCACCGAAGTCACCTTCGGCCACCCCTCCGGTACCCTCAAGGTGGGGGCGGAAGCCACCAAGACCGACGATGGTGCCTGGACTGTGAAGAAAGCCATTATGAGCCGCAGTGCGAGAATCCTTATGGAAGGCTGGGTAAAGGTGCCTGGGGACTGTTTCTGATTATGGCCACCCAACAGCAGGCGCCCTCCAAGACTATGACCAGTTTTTATCGCAGGCTTTATGTGGCGCATCTGATTGATTCCGGGATCGATACGGTGCCGGCGATTATGGGGCATACCGGGATGCCTAGGAGGACGGCTCAGGACACTATTGGTGCGTTGGGGGAGATTGGAATTCGGTGTGAGTTTTGTGGGGCTAAGAAGAGCGGGGGGTATCGGGTTTTGGATTGGGGGCCGATTAAGTCTGAGTGGGTCAGGGATAACTCGCAGTCGATTCAAGTGATGTTGGGGCTAGCTCAATAGTGCTGTGGAAGCGTTGATTGCTTGCAGCTGTAGTGGTCAAGTGTTTCAGGCCACAGCAGTTTGAGGCTTTTGAGCGTTATCCGGAGATTTTGAATCGGATTTTTAGGCGCCTGGACTTGTGGTCGCCGGGCCTATTGGTTGGGTGCCGGCGACAGGACTTCATCCTCGGAGTGGCCTCGCAAATACCCCCCCCCTCAGTTGACCTTCATCGGCTAAACGGCTAACCATAACACTCAGGCAATAATCTTTGAGGGTCTGTGGATGAGACCTTACTACAGTCCAGGGAGTTGGGCGCCATGTATCCGGTCGGGCGGTAGCGTGCCTTGCCGCCTTTTGCTTCGTGTACCCACAGGGCCTGGTTGGTTAGATCCACATCCTTGATCCGCAGCCGAACCGCCTCCATAACCCGCGAAAGAGAAAAACCAGGGCATTCAGCACTGTTTTTTGTGTATTGATGGCACATTGGCGATCTGTCGACAGGTAGGTCAGGAAGGAGCTGATATCGCCTGCATGCAACTGAGAACTGCTTTCATATTGATTAAAAAGAGTAAACCGCCGCACCCAGAGGCAATAGGTCTTCTCTGTCCTGTAGCTCAGGCCTCGGGTGCGGATAAAGCTCCGGAATCGGTCGAAGAAACGTGCTGATGTCGAAGAGACGGGCACAGGAATGTCAATCATCTGCAATCCTCCCTGATTTGCGGTACTGGATAAACGTACAAAAATCCAGGCGAAAGGACCGTGACTAGTGCATCAAAATACTCAGTCAGGGTGACTGGTTTCATGGATATTCGGCGGATATTCGGTCAGTGTGACGGGATATTTGGAATATTCGGTTGAAGTGATTGGTTTGTTGGGAGGTTGGGGCGGCTCATTTTTACTTTATTTGAGCTCCATATTTTTGAAATAAAATGCTTTTTAGAACGGTTTCTGTTTCTGATGAGGTGCTGGTGGCCCGTGCATATAGGCCCTAGTGATGTAGAATAAAATGTTAAGCGGATAAAAGTAAACGACATCGTAGGATGCTGAATGTCTGAAAGTATGGAACGAATGATGAGAAAGTTCGAAGGAGATGGCCCTGTTGAAAAACAGATCATCCTTTTGAAGTTGACTGAATCGCTAGAACAGGCGCCCGAGTTTGGTGAAAAGGCGATAATGAATCCCTCTTCACCGCAGAGGCAGTGGCTTTCTAAAGTCGGGGCCCTACTTTCGAGGCTAGCCCGGATTTCTCATAGTACCCCGTCACAGGCAGCTGCCTGAGCGCATTCCGGTTTCTGACGTCTTCTACGGGGCATTATTGATCAGAAGTTAGCCGATCTCTGGCGACCGGACACAACTCCCCCTTTCCCCCATTCGTATCGGGCCGGGGGAGCCCGTTGATCTAAATCGGCACCAGCCGCCGGACCAGGGCCGAGAAGTCGTGTTTGTAAGGGTAGCTGTCGCTCATCAACACCCGGATGCGGCGGGTGTTGCGGATGATCACGGCGCCCACCTTGATCAGCTTCAACCGCAAAGTGCCCGCGCTCATTCGCTCGAAGGGAGTGTTTTTCAGTTGCACCCGCAGACGCTCGAACAGGGTGTAGGCAAAGCCCGAGAGGATCAGCCGCCACTGATTGGTCCACCATTGCGTACTGGAGGTGCGATCAGCAAACAGGTCCAGTTGCTGGTCCTTGATCCGGTTTTCCATGTCACCACGGGCACAATACTGTTCATAGTAGAGCCTGAACCCCTCGTCGTATCAGGAGCTGATCACGAAGCGGGGATTCGGGCCATGGGGGCCGTATTCCAGGCGGGCCACCACCAGTCGATTTTTACGCCAGCTTCGCGCCTGGTAGCCAAAGCGGAACGTGGCGGCCTGCTTGTGGCCGCTGGCTTCATAATAGTCACGGACCTTGTCCATAGCCGGCGCCGCCAGGGCTTCCAGGCGTGGATTGCGGGCCATGCCCACGATGTAATCCACTTGGTGACGGTCACACCAGGCCAGGATCCGGGGCTTGCAGAAGTGGGAGTCGCCCCGGAACACAATGCGGGTATTGGGCCAGTAGCTCCGGATGAAGCGCACCAGCAGGGCCAGAATGGCCCAGCTGTGGCGGGCATCGCCCCGGTTGCTGGTGCGCAGGTAGCTCACCAGCAGGTGGCGCCCGCAGAACACATACAGCGGAAAGTAGCAGTGGTGATCGTAGTACCGGTTGAAGAACTTGCCCGGCTGGTCGCCATGCACCGGGATATCGGTGCCGTCAAAATCCAGCACGATCTCCTTTGGGGGGGTGTCGTGCTGCTCAATGAAGTGGTGCCAGAGCAGTTCATGGGCTTTTACAACGGCTTGTCGATCCATGGCCTGTTCCATCCGGCCGAGCGTGGACTTGCCGGCGAGAACCGAGGCCTCGCCCGTCGCCGTTTGCAGTGCCTGGTCAAAGCGCAACGCCTCATGGTCGTTCAGGTCTTCGTAGCCACCAGCGACGCCATAGACCCGCTGGCGGACCATGGTGTTGAGCTGGTGACGGATCATGCGGGAATCGCGCTGATCTGTCAGCGTCTCGGCCAGTCGCTGGGTTAGGCGGTGTTGTTTGTCGACTTCGCGTAATAACAACAGACCGGCATCGGAGGTGATGTTGCCTCCGGAGAAATCGGCTTCAATCTGGCGGCGTGAGAGTGGCGAGAAGGTCAGTTTTTCAGGTATCATTTTAGATAGCGGTTTTTAGTGTGTTTTCTTGTGTAGAGACCTGAATTCTAACACTTTAAACCGCTTTTCCCTTCCCTCTCATGAGAAATTCAGGCTAGAACAACTGTTTTACCCAAGGGATATGGGCGCGGGCCTCTGGGGGCGGTTCCGAAGACTGCTGACAACCAGACAGAATGAGCAGCGAGATAAACAGTGTCAGCATACAGCGCATGGCAGGTGTCCCGACTGGCAAAATCCAGGTGTGGGTATCAGTTCTCGCGGCATCCGTATAATGCAAGTTGCAGGATGGCATCGTGAACGGTTTCGTTCTGCTCCATGGGCAGAAAATGGGTCGTACCTGCAACCACCCTCACGTCAGCCGAAGGCAGCAGGGTCTGCAGGCGTTTTTGCGCCGCCGGCGAGAACGTTGACCCGTGTTCCGCAGCCAACGCGATAACCGGGCACCGCAACTGACGAATACCCGGCCACGGGTTGTGTTCGGTATGGGCAAACGTCGTACTTTCCCACTCCGGGCTGCACGCCAATTGAACTTGATCGTCCTGCGGTACGAAGGCGTGCTGGACGTAGGCTTCCAGCCATGCTTCGGGCCATGTCTTGAAGCCACCGCGGCCACGAAAGTTGTCCAGCGCGGCAGCGTGCGAGCCGAATACCCTGCGCCGACGTGCCGCTCCGGCAGCAAGCGAGAAACGATGTGACTGACGCAGCAGCTTGGCCCCCCACAACTTAAGGCCCTGCACCGGATCCATGATCACGGGTTCCGCCAGAATCAGGCCCAGCACTTTGTCTGGCCGCCGGGCAGCGGCCATGATGCTGGTGGTGGCACCGATGGAATGGCCGGCAAGCCAGACCGGCTCGTTCAGGCTTTCCAGCAGAGCGGCCATGTCGCGGTAATAGGTTTCCCAGCCCCGGAATGTCGACAGGTTCGCCGCACCGGCGCTGGCGCCATGCCCCCGCATGTCCCAGGCCAGGACATTGAAGTCCGTGGCAAGCTCGTCAAGGAGAGGGTGGTACAGGCAGCCATGAAAACCCGTGGCATGGGCCCAGTGCAGCGCAGGGCGCGCTTTGGATTGCGGCCAGCGCCACAGTGCGATGTCGGCGCCATCGGGCGCCCGGAATTCGTCGCGTTCAGGTTGGTTGTGCTTATTGTCCATGAAGGTCTTCTTGTTGGGCGGCCATTGTCGGAAGCAACAACTGAACCTGACCGCTGGCGATCGGTTTACTCCTCTCGCCCTGCCAGCAGGTCACCTGGACCAGGCTGGTCCGCCTGCCTTGCCGGATAATGTCGGCGTTGGCGAACGTCGATCGGGCCTTCGCGGAGCGGAGGTAATTGATGTGGCAGTCGAGAATGCGCGGGCAACGTGTCTCTGTATCCTGATTTTGCGCAGCCACCCGCGCGGTGAGTTCGATCAGGGCCCCAAGCACGCCGCCATGGAGGGCGGGTAGCATGAAGTTGCCGATCAGCGCTTCACGACACGGCAAATGAACCAGTACACCGGCATCACCGCGCTGAACCTCAAGCCCGAGGTGCCGTGCGTAGGGAATGCGCTCCAGCAGGGCCTGCCAGTCAGCACATTCTTTCGCGCTTTCCGCAGCGCCTGAGATTTGTTGGGCCGAATCGTCAGTCGTGCTCATGCGCCCTCCTTTTTTCGTCCACCGGCCGGGAATTGCTGGCCCTGGGTGTTGCGCATGAAGGTGGCGCTTGCCGTCGCTAACAGTGCACTATCACCCTCGCTGAGGATGTCGCAATGGATGAACGCGACCTCGTCCGTTAAATGACGACAGGTGGCCACCGCCAAGAGGGTACGGTCGCCGATGGCGGGCCGCAGATAATCCATGCGCAAATCCAGCGTGGCAATAGGCATCAACTCCAGGGCCCCCGCGAATACCGCCAGGCCTCCGGCGGAGTCTGCCAGCGAGTAAAGTACGCTGGTGCAGATTTCTTTCGTATCCTCCTGGGCGAACATCCATGACTGTGGCGTCAGACGCATACAGACCTGGCCCTGGTCTACCGAGACAACCTGCATGCCCAGATCCCTGCCGTGGGGAACCTGTTCGGTGAACTGCCACGCCGTCGTCACGGCGTCATTGTGCTGAACTCCGTTCGGCTTGGTCATCAGATCTGCCCAGCCTGGCATACCTTTTGTGCCGGGGCGGAAGGGATGGGAAACCCCTGATTTTCATCGATCATTGCCATGTCATTTTCTTCCGAATAACATTGTTGCTGGATTTTGGTTGGTTAACCAACCAAAAGTCAAGGCTATGTTTGCGGACAAATGGCAGGCCACCTGCGTAATGGCGTACGATCAGCGCAATGAGCCTGGTGGTGGCCGCTCTCATGAATAATGAATGGGCTTGCTGAGGAGATGCTTAAGCGATGGTTAACAGACAGATGACTCCTGCAAGCAAACTGGGCGACCAGGGCGACGTTTTGTCTAACGCAGCCAGGCTTTTTCGTGAGAAAGGTTTTGAAAGGACGTCGCTCAAGGAGATTGCCGAGGCCTGCAATATGCTGCCCGGAAGTCTGTATTATCGTTACAGCAGCAAGGAAGCGCTGCTTGTCGAACTGATGCGCCGGGGAGTCGATCTGGTGACCGCAGAGGTCGAGTCGGCTTACGCCAGCTCGGATGACCCGTTTGAACAATTGCGCCTTTGTATCAACGCGCATCTGCGAGCCCTGTTGGTGGATTCGGACGCGGTTTACGTGCTGTTGTTTGAATGGCGGGCACTGGGCCCGGAGGCTCGCGAGGAAATCATCGAACTGCGTGACCAGTACGAGTCCCTGTGGGCCGATATCCTCGAAACAATGATTGCGCAGGGCGTGGTCCGGAAGAATGTTGACGGCCGCTTGCTTCGCCTGATCGGCCTCGGGGCGCTCAACTGGGTTGCAACCTGGTTCGACCCGAACGGGGCCCACTCACTCGACGCCATTGGTGATTTGATCTGGCAGATCGCTAGGGACGGTGTGATCAATAAAAGTGAGTAAACATAGGCGCCGGCTAAACAAGCGTAAGTGGCAGCTTTTTAAGATCACTCATCAGGTGGATGCAGGGTTTGTGCTCTGACATTTAGCCTGAATCGCTCCGGTGACTGGCCAAACCAGCGCTTGAAGGCGCGCCTGAAATTGGCACTGTCGTGATAGTTCATCAGTGCGGCAATGGCCTCAATGGACAATTGGCTGTCACGCAGGTAGCTCGCGGCCTGCCGGGACAGAATCTCGCCGCGAATTTTTCCGAAACTGGTACGCTCCTGTTTGAGTTTGCGCTAGCCCGGATTTCTCACCAAGGGTTCGGATTTTTGCATGTTCCTGGCGAAAACCGAACAGATCCAATTTGGATTTTTACAGATTTGCCAAATTTTCACGCAACAGAATGATATTGAATGTTTTTTAAGAATATTGATCGGCCTTGGTGAGAAATGCGGGCTAGGGCTCGATAAACAAGTGCAGTACAGGGCGGCCTACCAAACACTTATCCAATATTGGAAGCCCGCAATCGTTCAGATTCAGGGGCAGGTTCTCGATGCTATTGAAGAGCTAAAGCTGGAGCTGGAATTAGACGGACGAAGTGAAATAGGAAACGCTTACGAGCCAGGAGATGTCTACAGGTTCTTTGCCGACTTAAAATCGATTATAGGCGGCTCTGAAAGCGAACTATTGATAATTGATCCATATTTTAATGGCGAAGCATTCGATGCCTATCTGTCAGAGGCTGATCCGTCTATTAAATTTCGCATTTTGGCGGACCGATACTCCAAAGATCTGAAAGCTTATATCGAAAAGCACATGGCTCAGTATGGAAGCTCAATCGAGGTAAGAAGAAGCAAAGAGCTACATGACCGAATTATTTTCATAGATGGCACGGTATCTTGGATTATGGGCGGCTCAATCAAAGATGCGGGAAAGAAAGCCACTTACTTAATTCCGTTAGCTACTCCCATCACGGAGGCTAAGTATTCGATTTATAGCGATATTTGGGAGAGAGCTGCGGTTGTCGAGTAAGCGCTTAACAAGGCCAGTCACGGCGACGCCTACTACATTGCGGCTTCGCCTCCATTTCGTAGCCGCGCGTGCTGGCGGCGTTATATCGATTAGGAAGGTTTTTTGAATGTCCTCAATCTGGGATGGAGTTGCAATCGGTGCAGCTGGCAGTGCGATAGCCGGTATCACTGTATATTCAGTCCGGATGGCACACGAACGGTTTCGTGATTGGTCGAAAGGCAAGCGCGTTTATGAATGGATTCAAGAAAACACGAAGAATGAGGATGGAAAGCGCTTTTGTAGCACTAGAACAATTGCGGGCTGGAACAACCTTACGGAAGATCGGGTGAGGTATCTCTGCAGCCAGCACCCAAAAATATTCCTATCTACAGGCAATAATGAAGACATGTGGAGTCTGTATGAGCGCCAGGTCCAGCCTCGTGTGCGCAGTCTTTAAGCAAAATCAAGGTCAGACACTAAGGGGACAGGCACTCCCACACAATCCTTTCAATGGAGGATGACCTTCTGAGCCGTCCGGAAGACGACATTTTTGAATCTCGCCATGTCTCCTTTGAGGACCGGAACATGCCGGACGAGATCGCCCAACGAAAGCGTTGCGATGACTTCTGGCGCTTTGGCCCACTCTTTGAAGATGTGCGGGGCCAGCTACGGGATAATCGGGCTGAGAAGATCCGTTTTAACCGGGAGTCGCAGATATCCGAGGGCGACTTCTTCATTCTCGATGGTGTGAGGCAAAGGGGACAGGCACTTATCGACACTCAGTCAGGGTGGCTGGTTTCATGGATATCCGGTGGATATTCGGTCAGTGTGACGGGATATTTGGAATATTCGGTCGAAGTGACTGATTTGTTGGAAGGTTGGGGCTGGTTTTTGTGCTTTATTTGAGCTCCATCTTTTTAAAATAAAATAATTTTTAGAGCGTTTTGTTTCGTGTGAGGTGCTGGTGGCCCGTGCATATAGGCCTCAGTGACGTAGAATAGAATGTTATGTTTATTTATACAAACTGTATGTTTGAACAATTTTTGCTCAGGGTGTAGGCTGATTTTGTGTACAAAAATCGTACACCAATCGGTCAGGGTAATCCTGAAATGCTCGTACCCTTGAGGAGGGTTCAAGATGGCTGTCAAGCACACACCAACAGGTGAAGTTCACAGCGGTAACAAAGGCGGTAAAACTGGTTGCGGTTTCGATACCCGCGAAAACTCCAGCCACTGGGTTTCATCTCATGAACGGATCACGTGCGGCAAAAACGGCTGCAAAAACTAATCCTTCCATGGCTTGCTTCCGTTGCAGTTGGCCCGAGATCAAGTCAAACAGGGGCAAACCACATAACCAGGTCAGTCACGCGACGCCTTTTCCATTACGGCTTCGCCTCCATCCCAAAGCCGCGCGTGCTGAACGGAGTTGAGGCTGTAGAAAAACCCCAAAAAGCCCGGTTTTTGGTATGATTTCCCGGTCCCAACAAGGAGCCGCTGGCATGCCCAAATTCAAGCCCTACAACTACGACCAGCACGCCATGGTCGTCATCAACTACCAAGTAAAGCCCAGCCGGTCCAGAATCGGCTGGGCTTCTTTGGGTATGGCGCCACGTTTTCTGGGGTCGATTGCTCGACCGGTGTAATCGACCAGCTTCAGGTATTCCAGAGAGTGGAAGGGCAGGCCGGTTTGCACTTTGTTGGTGATGCTCCCTTCGAAGTGCAACAGGGGCTTCAGAGCCAGGTCAAAGTGGTTGAGGGCCTGGTGTTGGGTCTGGCCCTGGATGGCCTTGGCCAGGTTGAATCGGGGCTCTATGCGCTCCTGGATGCTGGTGTGGTCTGAGGTTTCTGGTGTCTCCCGCCATGCGGGCGCGGATCGAGTGGAAGGTACAGTCACTCCAGAACTTTCAGGCTAACCGGCATCACTGGCTGATTGATGCAGTTTTTAGTGCCTCAAGTACTGGCAGCAATTCTGGTACATCATCTTCAATGATGCTCCAAAGGGTGTCCTCGTCTATACCCAGGTAACCATGAATCAGACGATTGCGGGTTGCGATGATCATTCGCCAGGGTATTTCGGGATGGTGCTCGCGGACTGCGTCTGGAATGTGGGTAGCGGCTTCTCCAATCAGTTCCAGGTTGCGCAGTGTGGCGTCATAAATCAGCCCATTTTCCAGGAAGCCGGTTTGATCAAGACCTTTGGTGTAATCGAGGACCTTCCTGGCGAACTCAATCATGTCATCCAGATAAAATCGCCATTCCCGTGGGTGGGTATCAGACACTGACTTGCTCCCTTTCAATGTACGGGCGCAGCTCTGGTCGCAGAGCCTTTTCGGTGACCAGGTCGACAGGGCAGCCGAGTAGATCTTCCAGGTAAAACTGCACACCAAAATAACGCTTGGAAGTGGCTGGGCCATCGAATGCCACCAGCACATCAATGTCGCTGGTGCTGGAGGCTGTATCGCGGGCAGTGGAGCCGAACAGCGCCAGTCGGGTCACGCCGAAACGGGCCTGGAGATCCGGCTTACTGTGACTCAATAGCTCAAGAGCGCGTTTTTTATTCATTGTCTATCTCCAGGAGACATTGCCGTTGGGCTCACTTAACATCAGTCTATCAAAAAGCATTCACTTCAGTGCGGATAAAGGGGGGCACTCCCATAATGAGTGAACCAGTCAGATTTGAAGTCGCGGACTATCTCGATAATAAAAAGGTTATCGCCGAGTACCTTACGGCAGCGCTGGAAGATGAAAATCCGGACCTGTTTCTCGCTGCGTTGTCCGATGTGGCCAAAGCTCGAGGTATGACGGCGGTAGCCAACAGTACCGGGCTGGGACGCGAAAGCCTGTATAAAGCACTCTCACCGGGAGCCAAGCCGCGCTACGAGACAATCGTCAAGGTTCTTCATGGCCTGGGAGTTAAGCTCACTGTCAGTTCTTGATTATGAGGGTTATCACTAATGACTATGCATAATCCGCCACATCCCGGCGAATTCATTCGGGCAGTGTACCTGGAGCCTTTCGGCATTAGTTCCCGTCAACTTGCTTCCAATCTGGGGGTTTCCCCCTCCACTTTGTCCCGGCTGCTTAAAGGGGACAGTGGAATCAGCCCGGAAATGTCCCTGCGGCTGTCGAAGGTTCTCGGGCGTACCCCGGAGAGCTGGCTGGCGATGCAGGATATGTACGATCTCTGGGTGGCTCGCAGTACAGTCAATCTGGACGGTGTTCATCCTCTGGATTTTGAAGCAGCGTAAGAGCACCTGCTTAAGAGGAGGGAAAGGCACTCCAACTCCTCCAACTGACCCGTGTTCAAACCTGACACACACACAAAGGGGACAGGCACTTCAACCCCTTCTCAGACAGGGAGACCTGCTGTTTGCGGGGCTGCGTCATGGCAATGTCCTTATTGCGATGGCTGAGGGGGGAGAAGCTATTCAATTGTGGGTCTGCGGTCAACTTGTAGGGTTTTTGTTGGGTACCTGATCCCAGTTTCATGATTTCAGTGTAATTCTCTATATATTAACGCTTGACGTTAATAGTGCGCCGCGTCATTATTTCTTCATGATCATATCGTTCAAGTGTAAGGATACCGAGAAGCTTGCAAGCGGCCGTCGTGTCAGGCGATTCGTTAATTTTGAGCGGGTTGCCTTGAGGAAGATCCGGCAGCTTCAGGCAGCAGGTCAACTGGATGACCTCAAGGTGCCACCTGGCAATATGTTGGAGCCGCTGTCTGGTGATCGTCGAGGCCAGCACAGCATTCGAATCAACAGGCAGTTCCGGGTGTGCTTCCGCTGGACCAGGGCTGGGGCGGAGGATGTGGAAATTGTGGATTACCATTAGGAGGTCACTCATGCGCAACATTAATGCGGTAACGCCAGGCGAGTTACTGAAGGAGGAGTTTCTTGGGCCAATGGGTATCTCTCAATACCGACTGGCTAAAGAAATTGGGGTGCCTGCTCAGAGGATCGGCCAGATAATTGCTGGTAAGCGTTCGATCACTGCAGACACTGACCTGCGACTGTGTCGTTTTTTTGGCTTGTCCAATGGCTATTGGCTGCGGGCTCAGGTGGCCTACGACACTGAAATTACTGAAGATGCCTTGGCGGATCAGTTGAAGAATATTCGCCCTTGGGGCTCGGGTTCACAGGTAGGGAAAAGGGCTTAACCAGAGGCTTCGCAGCGATGAGATAAATGGAAATAAATGGCTAATGGGACAGACACTCCCCACTGTGTCATCCAGATAAAAACGCCATTCCCGTGGGTGGGTATCAGACACTGACTTGCTCCCTTTCAATGTACGGGCGCAGCTCTGGGCGCAGAGCCTTTTCGGTGACCAGGTCGACCGGGCAGCCGAGTAAATCTACCTAGTAAAACTGTACACCAAAATAGCGTTTGGAAGTGGCGGGGCCATCGAATGACACCAGCACATCAATGTCGCTGGTGCTGGTGGCTGTATCGCGGGCAGTGGAGCCAAACAGTGCCAGTCGAGTCACGCCGAAACGGGCCTGGAGATCCGGCTTACTGTGACTCAATAGCTCAAGAGCGCGTTTTTTGTTCATTGTCCATCTCCAGGAGACATCGCTGTTGGGCTGGTAATCCTCCCGAAAAACCCTGGTGGTGCATTCCAATGCTCTAAAAGTGGGTATGGTGTTGATGATTACGAAAAAGGGGGTTATCGTTCCAATACAATCAGGGGGATGCGGAGGTGAGAAACTCTGAAGTCATAAAACTGCTGGAGAAAGATGGCTGGTTCGAGGTGAAGGTGAAAGGGAGTCACCACCAATTCAAGCACCCAACCAAGCGAGGTAAGATCACTGTCCCTCACTCCAAGGCAGAATTACCACAAGGAACCTTGAACAGCATATGGAAGCAGGCCGGCCTTAAGTGATGGGCTCTGTTTTACATGAGACGCAACGGTTTTGAGGAAGATACGATGAAATATCCCGTAGCACTCCACACTGATGATGGTGTGAACTTCGGCGTTACCGTACCGGATCTGCCGGGTTGTTATTCAGCAGGTGCGGGTGAGGATGAGGCGTTGGATAATGCCAAAGAAGCCATTCTGGCGCATCTGGAGTTCCTGGCAGAGGGTGGTGACCCGATTCCAGCCGCCAGATCCATTACGTCTCATCGAGCGAATCCGGATTTCAGTGATGCAGTCTGGGCTGTGGTCGACGTTGATGTCACTCCTTTTCTGGGAAAGGCGGAGAAGATCAACATTACGGTGCCCCGGCTGCTGCTTCATCAGATTGATGAGTACGTGAAAGCTCATAAAAGCGAGTCCCGCTCCCGATCTGGGTTTCTCTCCCAGGCGGCGATGCGGGTGCTGAACCGTTCGGATGAGAAAGATAAGGAAGGGGCGGCCTGAGGAACAGTGCCGGCCCACGCCGCTTTAGTCTCCCGGTCACGGTCGGGCGGCTTCGTATCACGGTAAGCGGCGTGACAGGTCATCTCCAGCAGCTGGATGCTCCCAAGTCCCGCAAACGACAGTAACCCCCTAGGACCATCAAGCTCATCGGCGTTGACTGCGCCACAGGCCCCAGGAACCTGGGCTATGCCTTCGGCTTATTCCAGGATGGACTCAATAACTAGGACAAATAACTAGGACAGGCACTGCCGAGTGCTCCACACCGCTCCCACTTCCCCGCGATCCCGGCTCAGCGCCTTGCACCCGACAGCGCACCGGGATAGTGTCAGACTCGAACAGGCCTTCAAGGAGCTTCCCATGCGCAGCGGGTTTTATGCACTGTTTGCCCTCTTTCTTTTCGGGTTCACTGTCCCGGTGTTGGCAGATGAAAACGCCCCGGAATACGACGCACGCCTGAGTGGTTACCCTTACCCCTTCGAGGTTCATACCTTCACCTTTGATAGCCAGCGCCAGAGTCTGGAAATGGCGTACATGCATCGGCCAGCGGAAGACGGGCGACCGACGGTGTTGTTATTGCACGGCAAGAACTTTGGCGCCGATTACTGGGAGCGCACGGCCAGCTACCTTCATGACAAGGGCTACGGGGTGCTGATGCCGGATCAGGTGGGTTTCGGCAAGTCGTCCAAACCCGCCCATTACCAGTTTTCCTTTGAGGCGCTGGCCCATAATACCCGGGCGCTGGTGCACGAGCTGGGCATCGACAGGCTGATCGTGATGGGCCATTCCATGGGCGGCATGCTCGCCACCCGCTATGCCCTGAACCATGGGGACTCCGTCGAGAAGCTGGTGATGGTCAACCCCATCGGGCTGGAAGACTATCTGCGTTATGTGGAATACAGGGATCCTGATTTCTTCTACGAGCAGGAGCAGGGCAAGACCATTGATCAGGTGCGGGCCTACCAGCGCGAGCATTATTATGACGGCGAGTGGTCGGAGGAGTACGAAGCGCTGACGCAGATTCACGCTGGCTGGATCAACGGCCCCGACTGGGACCGGGTCGCCTGGAACAATGCCCTGACCTTCGACATGATCTTTACCGGCCCGGTGGTGAACGAGTTGGATCAGCTAAGGGTGCCGACCCATCTGATTCTCGGGACCCGCGATACCACCGGCCCCGGTCGCGGCTGGAAAAAGGACGGCGTGGACTACGAATTGGGGCGCTATGACCAACTGGGTGAAACCGTCATTGAGCAGATCCCTGAGGGGCGGCTTTATGAGCTGGACGACGTTGGGCATATGCCGCAGTTTGAGGCTTTTGAGCGTTATCGGGAGATTCTGGATCGGATTTTTTAGGTGCCTGGATTTGGGGTAGGAATGAAGGAGTTAAACAGGGATAGCCCCCGTTCAACTCATTGCCGCTGGCTGCTCATCTACCGGTCTTCATGCAGGCGACCTTCTACATACTTGTGCAAAATGCTGGCAACCAGTGTTTGGTAGGGAATGCCTTCCTCAAGGGCTTTTTTCTGGAGCCCCCTGAGGTCCCTGGAAGACAGCCGGATGTTGATCCGGGCATCTTTCTTGAACATGGCTTCGGCGTACTGCTGATGCCGCGCCTTCCTCTCCGCAAAGTCTGGAGCCCGCTGCAACTCCCCAGCTTCAAATGCGTCCAGAATGTCCTGCTCTTCTTTATCCAGATTGCTCATTTAGGACCTCCCAAATAGGTCTTGGTCGCTTTGCGGCTCGGAATCACTGTTTTCAGAAAAACCTCGTCTTCCGACTCTACGAAAGGCACCAGATAGACATACCCTTCGATGTCGATCACGTGGATCTGTTGGGCTGGATACCTGTCCTGGTTCGGATGCTCGACCGTATCCAGGATGTCTCCGGTCAGGATATGGACAACCACATCCTCAAAAGAGATCCTCCTTTCCTTTTGGAGAAGCTTGTTCTTCTCTGGGTTCCATGTGATCGGTTTCATGAGCTTATTCTAGCACATTGTGTGCTTTCTGTACTCAGAATGGAGTGCCTTGGTTTGAAAACGAGAGCTGAGTCGTATCAATGGGGTCAGAGACCGTTAATCTCCATTTATACCTGGGTATCAGACAATTGTGGGTTTAAAGATAAAGGGCAGTTGGGAGAATAAATCCGTGCGCATCAACACCGATATTGGCGTCATTTCCGATACCCACGGCCAGGTGAGACCGGAAGCACTGGCCGCTTTGGCCGATTGCGAGCTGATCCTTCATGTGGGCGATATTGGCAAGCCGGAGGTGATGGATGCGCTGAGCAAGCACGCGGAGGTGGTGGCCATACGCGGGAATGTGGACCAGGAGGACTGGGCCATGGCTTATCCCGAAACCCGGGAACTCACCGTTAACGGTGTGCGCATCCAGATGGTGCATCGCCATCAGGACATCAAGACCCTGCTTCCGGACAGACCCTGTGATGTTGTCCTTTTCGGGCACTCCCACAAACCCTTCAACGAGACCAGAGAGGGCGTGCTCTGTTTCAATCCCGGCAGTGCCGGCCCAAGGCGGTTCAGTCTCCCGGTCACGGTCGGGCGGCTGCGAGTCACCGACAGCGGTGTGACAGGCCATATCCAGGAACTGGATGTTCCCAGGTCCCGCAGGCGTCCCTCGAAGTAGCCAGGACAGGTATGGGCTGGAAACGGCTGCATCGGGTCAGCAAAAAACAGCTATAATCAGAGAGCCTCCCTGTTCCCACGGCAGACTTTGTCCGGGCTCATAAAGGAGATAGCTCGCATGAAGCAATTTACTGGCTTGTTGTTGATCCTGTTTGTATCTGGCGTCTTCTCTCAGACCGCATTGGCTCAAGACGAAAGAACCGCCCTGGTGCCTTTGCCCTCAGTCGACGACTTCACCCGAGGTCAGGACGGCTGGGGTTTGGGGCTGGGGCTGGGTGTTGAATATGAAACGGCCTATGAAGGCTCGGACGAATTCGGTGTTGAGGTCGATCCTGCCGGCGCATTGCAATGGCGCAGAGGCGACAATATTTTCTTCTGGGCCGGTGAAGCCCTGGGTTGGCGTGGTCTGCCTTCGGACGCCTGGTTACTCGAGGCCCTTGTAGGCTTCGATGAGGGCCGTGAAGAAAGTGATTCCGATGAAGGGCGTTTGGATGGACTCGGTGATAACGAGGAGAGTTTTGAATTAGTGCTACAGGCACGCCGTGCTTTCGCGGCCGACTGGCGTTACTGGGGAGTTGGCCGGGTTGTTACCGGAGAGAACGGGAATCTTGGTCTTTTTGGGGTAGGTCGCCGTTTCGGCGATCAACTGGACGGCTCCGGCTCTGAACTCAATCTCGTTGCGGTGTTTCACGACAGCGAATTTGCCAATAAGGATTTCGGCATCACCGCCGAGCAGTCGGCTGCGTCCGGACTGGATGAGACCAGAATGAGCGGCGGACTCCGCTCACTGGGCATCGATTACAATTATCGCCATGTGATCAACGAGAATTGGCAGATTTTCGGCGAAGCCCTCTATGAGTATTTCAGTAGCGAGGTGCGGGACAGCCCGATCGCTCGCAGTCATTATGAGACTGAAGTAGGCATCGGGTTTATTTACGTATTCTAGCTTGACCAATATGTCTTAACGGTGCTTAAACCAAAGAGCGCGTGAATCAGTGCCTGTACCACTTCATACTGGGTGGATGACTGTTCTGTTGACGAACAGGGCCTTCATGTCCTCCAGTACCAGGTACAGGCAGGGCACCAGAAACAGGATCAGAGCCGTGGCGAACACAATGCCGAAGCCCAGCGATACGGCCATGGGCACCAGGTAGGTGGCCTGCAGGGAGGTTTCGGAAATGATTGGCGCCAGCCCGCCGAAGGTGGTCAGGGTGGTCAGGACGATGGGCCGGAAGCGGCGCAGGCCGGCCTCGTAGATGGCCTGTGCGGGGCCGAGCCGGTCCCGTTGCCGATTGGCGTAGGTGACCATGATCAATGAGTCGTTCACCACGACGCCGGACAGCGCCACAATGCCCATGATGCTCACCAGTGACAGCTCCATGCCCAGAATCATGTGGCCCATGATGGCCCCCACCGCACCGAAGGGGATGGCCAGCATTACGACCAGTGGCTGCAGGTAGCTGCCAAAGGCCACCGCCAGCAGAGCGAAGATGGCCCCCATGGCCAGGGCAAAGCCCCCCCACAGGGCGCCGGTGGACTCGCGCAGGTCCGCCTGGCTGCCCTGAAAGGTCCAGGTCAGGCCGGGGAAATCAGCTCGCAGTTGCGGCAGTATCTCGCCCTGGATGACATCCAGTACCTGGCGGGTGGCGGCTTTGGGTTGTACGTCCATGCCCACGGAAATCACCCGCCGGCCATCACGCCGGTCGATGGAGCGGAAGGAGTCGGTAATGGTGACCTCGGCCACGTCCATCAGCGGAACTTCCTGATCCTCCGGGGTGCGGATGACGAAGTTGTCCAGGGTGTACAGATCCTGTCGCTGGTATTCCGGCAGCCGCACGCGGATTTCATTTTCATTGATGCCCCGCAGTTGGCGCAGGGCGATGCTGCCGTAAAAAGCGTCCCGCAACTGCCGGCCCACCTCGGCACCGGTCAGTCCCAGTGCATGGCCTTCGTCAGTGAGGCGGATGTCGAACTGGGGTTTGCCGGTGGTGTAGTTGTCGTTGACGTTACGGGTCTGGCTGATCTGCTTGAGCTCCTGCACGAAGCGCTGGCTGGCCCGGGCCAGGGTGTCGATGTCGGTATGGCTCAGGTCCACGCTGATGTCATCGCGCCAGCTGCCGGGGCCCTGCTCCGCTTCAAAGGTAATCTGGTCCACGCCTTTGAAATCCCCAAGCTCCGTGCGCCACAGGTCAATGATCTCGTTGACGCTCATGTCCCGTTCTTCCTCTGGCAACAGCACCAGTTCCACGTCGATTTTTTCCTGGCCGCGCACATTGCTTTTGATGCCTTCTACGTTGCGGCTGAGTTCGTTTTCCTGGAACAGCCGCTGGGTGTCACGGGTAATGGCCATGGCCAGCTCGCCGGCCTGCTGGGAGGTGGTGCCAACAGGCAGCCTGACCCCCGCCTCGATCTCATCCGCCGGCGCCTCCGGCATCATGATCAGGCCCATGTGATCGCTCATGGCGTAGGCGCCACAGACCACCATGATGCTCAGGGCGGCGGTCAGAGTGACATAGCGAAAACGCAGTGACAGATCCAGCAGGGGGCGATAGCCACGGTCCACCACGGCCTGGAAACCCCGGGAGAAGACCTGCTGGATGCGGTGCATGCAGCGGCCATAAACCGTGACACTGCCCCGGCCGCTGTGGCCCAGGTGGGCGGGCAGAATGAACAGGGCTTCCAGCAGGGAAATCGCCAGCACCAGAATGACCACCACCCCCAGTGGCAGCCAGAATTTGCCAGTGACGCCGGGGATAAACAGCAACGGCATAAAGGCGATGATATTGGTGAGGATGCTGAAAGTGACCGGACCGGCAATGTCCCTGGCGCCCTGGATGGCCGCGTCCATGAAGCCCATGCCCCGTTCCCGGTACTCGTAGATGTTTTCCCCCACCACAATGGCGTCATCCACCACGATGCCCAGCACCATGAGAAAACCGAACATGGAGATCATGTTGATGCTCACGCCCAGTACCGGCAGAAACAGCACACTGCCGACAAAGGAGATGGTCATGCCCATCATGATCCAGAAGGCCAGGCGGTACTCCAGGAACAGGCTGAGGATCACCAGCACAATGAGCATGGCCATGACGCCGTTTTCCAGCAGCATGTCCATGCGTTCTTCAAAGTCTTCCGCCCTGTTGCTGTCAATGCGTACCTGAACGGCATCCGGCAGGGTGGTCTCCAGTTCCGCCATGACCCGCTCGACGGCATCGGCAATCGCCAGGGGGGACTGGCTGCCGGTACGGAAAATCTCGATCTCAACGGAGGGCTGGCCGTTGAAGCGGGAATGAAAGCCGTCTTCCTCGAAGCCGTCACGAACGGTGGCGATCTCCCCCAGGGTGAGGGTGCCGCCGGACGGGGCATTGAGGATGACAATGCCTTCGAAGGCATCGGCCCATTGTTTGCGTTCCTTGAGCCGCAGCAGGATGTCGCCATTCACCGTGGCCATGGAGCCGGCGGGGATGTCTTCACTGGATTGCTGGATGCGGTTGGCCACCTGCGACAGGGTCAGATTGTATTTGCGCAGGGTCTCCAGGGGGATGTCGACACTGGTCAGGTACTCCGGCACGTTATCGATCACCGCCTGGGTGATGGCATTCTCGGCCAGCAACCGGTTGCGTACCTGCTCACCGAGCTGGCGCAGCGTCCAGAAGTCCACCTCGCCGTACAGGGTCAGTTCCATCACATCCCGGGTGGGGGTGACCAGCCGGATCTGCGGTTCTTCGGCCTGTTCCGGAAAGGTCCGTATGCGGTCGACGGCCTGTTCAATGTCCTGCAGGGCCTGCATGCGGTTGCTGCCGGCGGTCAGTTCCAGCTGGATGTTGCCGCTGCCTTCCCGGGCGGTGGAGGTCATCTCCTGCACGCTTTGAATGCCCTGCAAGGCTTCTTCAACGGGCAGCAGAATGCCCTGTTCCACCTCTTCGGGGGATGCCCCCGGGTAACTGACGCTGACCTGCACCAGATCCAGCTGAAACTGGGGAAAGACTTCTTTTTGCACTTCCATGGCGGCCCAGAAGCCCCCCGCCAGCAACAGGATCATCATCAGGTTGGCGGCGATGGAGTTGCGGGCCATCCACTCGATGGGTCCGACCCAGCCCTGGCGCTTGCGGGCACCACTCATCGGCTGTCATCCGCCAGCCGCAGCCGGGCACCGCTGACCACCGAGGCGAGGTCGTTGGTAATCACCTGGTCGCCGTCCTCAAGACCGCTTTCCAGATACGCGTAGTCTTCGTCCTGAAAGGCGATTTGCACGTCACGAATGGCCAGCCGGCGCTCCTCCATGACCCACACGGTGTTGTTACGGCGAATCAGTTGGCGTTCCAGCCGCACCACATCCTCCAGGGGCCGGCCTGCAATCTCGGCGCGCACAAAGGCACCAAGAATCATTGCCGGCTGACCGGCGGACTGATCCAGCGCCAGGGGGTCTTCCACCGTGATCAGCACCCGGGCCATGCGGGCGTTGCTATCCAGCTCGCCGACCAGCCGGGTGAGCCGGCCCTGGCGAACCTGGCCGGAGGGCCAGACGGTATCCTGGTGAAGCGTCACGGAGGCGCCGGGAGCGTCCGGGTCGTCATTAAAGGTCAGCCAGCGCAGTTTTGACAGGGGCACCGTGGCCTCCACCCAATACTGCCCCGTGCCCACCAGGCGGCCCAGGGACTGTCCGGCACTGACCTGGGAGCCCAGCGTGACCTCACGGCTGAGTACCTGGGCGGGGAAGGGCGCATGGATCCGGGTGCGGGCGAGTTGCAGCTCTGCCTGCTGCACGGCGGCCTTCGCCATGGCCACTCGGGCCCGGGCCTGTTCCAGCTGGGGCTGGCGCAGGACCAGGGCCTGATTCACGGTGTCGATGTCTTCACCCAGCAACTCGAACTCCTGACGGGCGACGGTCTGCTGCCCTTTCTCAAGAGCCAGGTCCGCCTGCGCCTGCTGCAACTCGCTGCGCCGCTGCTGCAGCACCGCCTGGTAATCCGCTGGATCAATGCGCAGTAGCTCCTCCCCCCGGCCGACACGGCTGCCTGGGGTAAACGCGTCGGCCTGGTCAATCACTTCGCCACCGACCCGTGATCCCAGGGTGATTTCCCGGGCCGGGGCCACCTGACCCATGACCTGGATGGAGGGGATGAAGCGCCCACGGCTGACGCTCTGAACGTCCACCAGCATGGCGGTTTCCCGGGCCGCGTCTTTGCGGGTGGCGGTGGGCTCGGTCTTGAAAATCAGCCAGACCAGGGCGATGCCCGCCAGCACAATCATCAGTGAGACGAACAGGGTTTTCAGCGGGCCGGCTTGGCCCTGTTCGGGGCGAACGGTCTCTTCATCAACGGGTTGGCTCATGATTCGCTTTTCTCCATACCCGCAGGTTCCGAGCGGTCAGTCTGGGTGTTATTGGCGTCTTCAGGAGCAATGCCCCCGGCCAGGGCCCGGTAGAGTGCCACGCGTGTGGTCAGCAGTTGTTGGCGCGTGGTGAGCTTCGCGCGCTGGAGTTCCTGTTTGTCCTGCAGAGCGGTCAACACGTCAATGTAACGGGCCGCACCGTTCAGGTACTGGTTACGCAGCTGCCGGTAAGTTGTATCAGCAAGCCGGATCTGTTCTTCCTGACTTGCCAGGCGCCGGGACTGTTGCTGCTCCCGGGCCAGCGCATCCTCCACCTCCTGAACGGCAACCAGAACCGCCTGTCCATATTGCTGCAGCCGCTCTTCCAGCACTGCCCGGGAGCGGCGGACCTCGGCGCGACGGTCGCCGCCATCCACCAGGGGGACCAACAGGTTGGCGGCCAGGGTGGTCAGCCAGTCATTAAACAGGTCACTGGCGTCGTTCGCCCGGGCGCTGACGGAGGCCTCTAGGGATACTCTGGGAAAGCGGTTGCTAATGGCGGCGGCCAGGTCCTTATCCGCGGCCCGGAGCAGCCACCAGGCCTGGCGCAGGTCCGGACGGCGCTGAACCAGCTCTGCCGGTATGCCGGTTTCTGGCAAGGGCGGCAGCATGGGCAGCGTCTCATCCTGTGGCAGACTGTTTCCGCCCGGTGGCTGGCCGAGTAACACCGCCAGTTGATGCTCAAGAACACGGATTTCCCCGGCAATGTCATCCTGACGCGCACGGGAGGTGCTGGTCAGTTGACGTTGTCGCAGCACATCGGCACTGCCGCTTTGCCCGCTGGCAAAGCGGGATTCAATCACGGCGAGGACTTTCTGGTTGGTCTTCAGCTGGCTCTCTGCCAGAACGGATTGAGCCCGCTGCTCCAGTAACTGAAACCAGGCGGTGGCAATCTCCCCGCTCAGGGAGACGGCAGCGGCCTGATAATCCTCCATGGTGGCTGAAGCCCGCAGTGCCTCCGCTTCACTCAGGGAGCGGATACGGCCCCAGATGTCTATTTCATAGCGGGCACTGATACCTGCACTGAATGTGCGGGCATCCAGGGTGTCCGATTCCTGTTGCTCGGCACCCGCGCTGGCCTCCAGTGAGGGGAAAAGAGCAGAGCCCTGCCGGTCTGCCACGGCCCGTGCCTGGCGTAATCGCTGATAACTGGCCTTGAGGCCCGGATTGTCCGCCATGGCCTGGGCCACCAGGCGGTTGAGTGGCTCGTTGTCAAAGCTCTGCCACCAGGTATCGGTCATCGCCGGCTGGACGCCGGTGCGGGTAAACGCATCGGCAAGTGCCACCGGAGGCGATGGTGCTTCCTGCCGAGTGGCACAGGCAGTCAGCACCAGGGCTGCCATTAACGTAAGGAGTCGCGAGAGGGCGTTGCCGGTCACTTTATTCATAGACAGCCAGAGTCAGTGTTTGCTGAGAACCATGTCAGCGCCTAACAATAGCATCTGTGAAACGGGATGTTTTGCCCGACTTGGAGGGTTTGCAGGCATTTTGCCCATTGGCCGTGCCCGAACCGCTCGTTGCAGACGGCTCAGGGTAGCCGCCCGGGCGCTTCATCCATGTGACCGTCACCGTTTTCATGTTAACGCATGAGAAAATCGGCGCTGGCGCTGCTGACAGATGCCGTAGCCGAGTCACTCCAGAAAAAGACAGAGTCAGGGCCAGACAGAGCCAGTACCTGTCCCTGTTGCCGAGTGGTTGCCGTGTTGCAGCCATTCACGACTAAGCGCTGCTTTCCGAGCAAACTTATTTGAACGGATTGAGTCGATTACCCACCTGATACTGCAAGGTGAGCGGCAATGGTCGCAGGCTGCTGGCAATGAGTTTATTGACACGGCCAGGGACACAGACCGGCTTGCCTTTCATCACGGCCTGCCACCCTTCGCGGACGACGTCCTCAGCTTCCTGCCAGACGATCTCTGGCAATGCATCCGCTTGCTCCTGGATTCCCATGGTCTCGTGGAATTCGCTTCGGGTAAATCCGGGGCACAGTGCGGTGACGAAAACGCCATGAGGCTTCAGCTCCATGTCCAGGGCCTGGGACACATTCAATACGTAGCTTTTAATGCCCGTGTACAACAAGCTGGCCGCTGGCGGTGAGAAGGCAGCGAGGGACGACAGGTTGATGATGCGCCCCCAGCCACGTGCGCGCATAGCCGGCGCAAAACGATGACAGAGTTCGGTCGGGGCTGTGACCATCAACTGGATCTCTGACGCCAACACGGGCCATTCCGTCTCAGCGAAGGCGGTTTTACCGGAAAGCCCCGCATTGTTGATCAGGATGTCGATGGCAATGCCCTTTGTCTCCACGTAATGAGCGATCGCGGCAGGCGCCGATGCATCGCTCAGATCCGTTGCGAACACCTCGACCTGAACCCCGCATTCTGCAGTCAGTTCGGTCGCTAATGCCTGGAGTCTTTCCAGACGCCGTGCGACCAGTACCAGGTGGTAACCTGCAGCGGCAAGATGACGGGCAAAAGCGGCGCCAATGCCGGCTGAGGCGCCGGTGATCAATGCGGTCTGATGGGTTCTCATCATTGTGTCCTTGTATTGAATGCCGGCATTTCACGGGTGGTAGGTTTGAAGCCAGTGCGCGGTCGGCCGGTATCGCCGCGATAGTCAGCTTGTGGCCCTTCCAGCAGGAAGGGATAGGGAATCCAGCGTTGTGCCCGGGTAAAGCCATAGGTGCCAATTCCCAGATAAATGCCGGGGACGACTCGTCTGACTTCATCCACCATATTGATGGTGCCGCAAAAAGAATGAAAAGCCCGATACACCAGCTGAAAAGCAGGGCGACCGTCGTAACGGGAAGGCGCGATCAAGGTCTGCATCGGATACCGCTGCACGATCCTGCCGCCCTGGCGAAAGGTGTTGTAACCGCGTCCACTCGTGGTATCGACGGGCCTGAAGGCTTTACAGAGCCAGGATTGCAATGGAGAGCTGACGGTCAGGTACCCGGTCAGGGCAGCATGACGCCCGGGTTGAGCCAGCAGTCGTGCGGCATACTCGCCCTCCATTTCAGTCAGCTCCGGTGCCTCCAGTGTCATGAACAGGTGCAGCAATTCGGAGGTGGATAGCTCAAGCAAGACGTCCGGTGTCGTGGCTCTGTTCATGGTGTTCGTCCTGGAAGAATTATGTTGAATGTCGATCAAGATGATAATAGCGGATCGTTAAATGGCATTCAAGATATGATCAGGCGATGAAGAGGGCATGGCCGATGTGGTCAATGACCGGCGGGTGTGCTGTTGCTTCAGGCGCGACGGCGACACCGGTGCCAGTCAGGTGGAAGGCAGCAGGCGGGCCACCAGCGCTTCGCAGGTTTGCCGGGTGGCAACGGGGTCAACCTCGTGGGAAATCATGCCCTCCAGGGTAAAGGTGATAATCCGGATGTCGGCGTCGCGGGTGTGGCTGGGCAGCGGGGCCGGCAGCTGGTCGGTAAACAGTTGCTCCAGCAAAGTGTGCAGGCCGGTGTGCCACGCATCAATGCCCGGTGAAACCCGGATACGGTTGTGCACGGTCACCACCAGCCCTCTTATCGGGCGCAGGCGTTCCACCAGCCACATCATGCGATCCACCAGCGGGGCCTGAGCCACCTCGGCATAGGCCGCCAGATCCTCTTGCAGTATGTCGTCCAGCACAGCCAGAAGAAGCTGGTCTTTGTCTTTGAAGTACCAGTAAATGGTGTTGGGGGTGACACCGGCCTGGCGGGCGATCCTGTTCATGGGCGTGGCGTCATAGCCTTCGCCGATAAACAGTTCTCGGGCAGCGGCAATGAGTTCGGCCCGTTTTTCGGCCTGTGGCTGGGTGCGTCGGTTGCTTGGCATGGGATTATCTTGACAGGTATTCAAGGGTAGAGGAAGCAAGAGAAGGAAGAGGAAGGGGGCAAGGAGTGCGGAAGGGGACAGGCACGCCAACTCTCGCCAACTCCAGGCACGCCAACTCTACAACTGCCACAAGGAGCCAGGGGAGGATGCAGCTACCGGGGATGCCTCGGTGGTCCGCCAGAAAGGCCTGCGGCCGTTGAAACGGCGGGTTAGAAAAAACTGTAAAAAACAGAAGAAAAAACAGAAGAAAAAACAGAAGTAAAAAAAGAATAAAAAAAGAAGGGACAGGCACTCCAGAAACAGACAAAGTCATTATCTGTCCCTGCTGCCAGTTTGTAGCAGGCCTTTGAAGAGGCTGTTCCAGCCTCTCAGCACGTCATTCAGAGGCCTGCGCAATCGCCGTGATCCACCAAGAGGTTGGCTTTGCCGAGTTGAGTGCCAGAGAGCAATACGGTATCTTTCAATCCGCGCGCGCTACACGCGGTGCCATCAAAACATTTCCAGGAGCGCATAGATGAAGGTAGGTGCACTGAAAGAGACTGCGCCGGGCGAAGCGCGGGTTGCGCTGACGCCAGAGAGTGCGGGCCGGCTGCAGAAGCTCGGTTATGAATGCTTGGTTGAGACAGGCGCCGGTCAGGCGGCCTCGTTCACCGATGAGGCTTACGAGGCCGCTGGCGTGAAGGTCGTGGCCTCGGCTGCGGAGCTGTGGAAAAACGCCGATGTGGTGGTGAAGGTGCGTGAGCCCTCCAAAGAGGAGGTGGACGCGGCACCCGAGGGCAAGACCCTGATCAGCTTTGTCTGGCCTGCGGCCAACGAGGATCTGCTGGATCAGATGAAGGCCAAGAACATGACCGTGCTGGCCATGGACATGGTGCCACGCATCAGCCGCGCCCAGAAAATGGACGCGCTTTCCTCCATGGCCAACATCGCTGGTTACCGGGCTGTGGTGGAGGCGGGCAATAACTTCGGCCGCTTCTTCATGGGCCAGATGACCGCCGCCGGCAAAGTGCCACCCGCCAAGGTGCTGGTGGTGGGCGCGGGCGTTGCGGGCCTGGCCGCGGTCGGCACCTCGGTGTCCCTGGGTGCCATCACGATGGCGTTTGATGTTCGTCCCGAGGTCGCCGAGCAGATCGAGTCCATGGGCGGCGAGTTCGTCTTCCTGGACTTTGAGGAGCAGCAGGACGGCTCTGAGACGGGCGGTTATGCGGCCCCATCCAGCCCGGAATTCCGCGAGAAGCAGCTGGAGAAATTCCGCGAGCTGGCGCCCGAGGTGGATATCGTGATCACCACGGCGCTCATCCCCAACCGGCCTGCGCCTGAGCTGTGGACCGAGGACATGGTCCAGTCCATGAAGCCGGGCTCCGTGGTGGTGGACCTGGCCGCCGAGCGTGGCGGCAACTGCAAACTCACCAAGGCCGGTGAGAAGTTCGTCACGGACAACGATGTGACCATTATCGGCTACACGGATTTCCCCAGCCGCATGGCCACCCAGTCCTCCAACCTGTATGCCACCAACATCCGGCACATGATCGATGACCTGACGCCGGAGAAAGACGGCAATCCGGTGATCAACATGGAGGATGACGTCATCCGCGGTGCGCTGGTATGCCACCAGGGTGAGGTCACCTGGCCGCCACCAGAGCCCAAGGTGAAGGCCATCGCGGCCGCCAAGCCGGCGAAGAAAGAGCCACAGGAGACGGCCGAGGAGAAATCGGCCCGTGAGGCCGCTGAGATGAAAGCCTCCCTCAACCGCACCGGCTGGATGCTTGGCATCGGCGGCCTGCTGTGTCTGGGCGTGGGTGCCGTGGCACCGCCCAGCTTCATGCAGCACTTCATCGTGTTTGTGCTGGCGGTGTTCGTGGGTTTCCACGTGATCTGGGGCGTGGCGCACTCGCTGCACACACCACTGATGGCCATCACCAATGCGATCTCCTCGATCATCATCGTGGGCGCCTTGTTGCAGGTGGGGTCCAGTAACGTAATGGTGATGTGGCTGGCTGCGGCATCGATTCTGATGGCGTCGGTCAACATATTTGGCGGGTTTCTGGTAACCCGTCGCATGCTCGCCATGTTCAAGCGCAGCTAAGGGTATAACAATGAGCAACGGACTTATCACGGCCGCCTATGTAGTGGCAGCCGTACTTTTCATCCTCGCGCTGGGCGGTCTCTCTAATCAGGAGAAGGCCAAGCGCGCCATTTGGTACGGAATTATCGGCATGCTGCTGGCAGTGGTCGCCACCATCGCCACCCCGGGTGTCGGACAGTTCCCGATCATTGCACTGATGGTGGCCATCGGTGGCGTGCTTGGCTGGATTGTGGCCAATCGCGTGCAGATGACACAGATGCCTGAGCTGGTGGCGGGTTTCCACAGTCTGGTGGGCCTTGCCGCGGTGTTTATTGGCATTAACGCAGACCTTGAGATGAACGTCGCGCTGGCCGCCAAAGAGGCCGGCACCGTCGCCGAACTCGGGGGCTTTGCCGCCACCATTGCCAAGAAGTCGGGGGTGGAGCTCAACATCCTGAAGGTGGAGCTGTTTCTGGGCATCCTGATCGGCGCCATTACCTTCACCGGTTCCATCATCGCCTACGGCAAGCTGTCCGGTAAGCTCAGCTCAGCGGCACTGACACTGCCAGGGCGTCATTTGCTGAACCTGACTGCACTGATTGCCTGCCTTGTGCTGGGTGCGATGTACCTCAACGGTGCGGGCCTGTGGACCATGATCGCTGTGGCCGTGATCGCCGGCCTGATCGGCTGTCACCTGATACTGGCCATCGGTGGTGCCGACATGCCCGTGGTGGTGTCCATGCTCAACTCCTACTCGGGTTGGGCCGCGGCGGCCATCGGCTTCACCCTGGGCAATGACCTGCTGATTGTCACGGGTGCGCTGGTCGGTTCCTCCGGTGCGATTCTCTCCTACATCATGTGCAAGGGCATGAACCGTTCCTTTGTCTCGGTCATTCTCGGGGGCTGGGGCGGTGCGTCCAGTTCGGCCGCCGCCGTCGAAGGCGACATGATCGCCGCCGACGTGGACGCGGTGGCTTCCGCAGTGGCCGATGCCGACAGCGTCATCATCGTGCCTGGTTATGGCATGGCCGTCGCCCAGGCCCAGAGCGCGGTCTCGGCGCTGACGCGCAAGCTGCGTGAAGAGGGCAAGAGCATGCGCTTTGCCATCCATCCGGTGGCCGGCCGCCTGCCCGGGCACATGAACGTGCTGCTGGCGGAAGCCAAGGTGCCTTACGACATCGTGCTGGACATGGAAGAGATCAATGACGACTTTCCCGACACCGATGTGGTGATTGTGATCGGCGCCAACGACATTGTGAACCCGGCCGCCCAGGATGACCCTGGCAGCCCGATCGCCGGCATGCCCGTGCTGGAAGTCTGGAAGGCGCGCCAGGTGTTTGTCTGCAAGCGCGGTGCCGGTACCGGCTATTCCGGCATCGAGAACCCGCTGTTCTTCAAGGACAACACCCGGATGTTCTATGGCGACGCCAAGGCCTCCATTGAGTCTCTGTTGAAAGAGCTGGACTGAAGAGGCCTCACCGCCGCGGGTGTTTGCCAGCGGCGGTTAAGGATGGAAGGGACAGTCACTTCAGAAAAGCCCAGCCGGTCCGGAACCGGCTGGGCTTTTTTGGGTCTTCGTGATGGCGACAAGGAAAAGCTATGGACCCGGAATTCTGGCAACACATCTGGCAGGAACGCCAGATCGGTTTTCACCGCGCCGATGTGCACCCGGCGCTGAAGGCGTTCTGGCCAGAAGTGACAGGCAGTGGGCCGGTGCTGGTGCCTCTGTGTGGTAAAACTCTGGATATGCACTGGCTGGCGGCGCAAGGACACCCGGTGACGGGTATCGAGTTAAGCGAACAGGCCATCACAGAATTTTTCCGTGAAGGCGGGCTGACCCCGGAGCGGGGCAGCAATGGCAACGGCCAACCCACCTGGAGTGCCGGTGAGATCACCCTGGTATGCGGCGATTTTTTTGCCTTCAAACCGCCAGCCCCGTACCGCTGTTTTTATGACAGAGCCGCCCTGGTAGCCCTTCCCAAAGCCATGCGTGAGCGATACCTGCGGCACCTGGCCCGCTGCATTGCCCCAGGTGGCGAAGGACTGCTGATTACCTTTGAGTACGATCCGGACTCCATGGAGGGGCCACCTTTTCCGGTGTTCGCCAGCGAGCTGCAGGAACAGCCGTATTTTGCGGTGGAAAAGCTGGCCGGGGAGGGTAGCGGCCAGTCCCACCCAGGCCTGATGGCCAGAGGCGCTAACAGCCTGACCGAGTGTGTCTACCGCCTGATAAAACGCGCGTTACCTGCCCATCACACTGGCGGTTGAGGGTCTGTCGGGGGCGGACCCTCGCAACTCACTGGTAAATCAGGCCTGCATCTGCCGCAACAGCCCCTCACAGGTCTTCTGGTCCATATAGCGGGGCACCGCATAGCTGAAGTGCGCCTCCTGCAGTGCCGCTTTGGCGATGGCGGGAATGTCTTCGCTGCGTAATGCGTCCAGGGTCTCGGGAATGCCCAGCTCCCGCTTCAGCTCCCGGATGCGTGCTATGAATTTCCCGGCCAGCACTTCATCGCTTTCGTCACCCTGCTCCAGGCCGCTGACGCGGGCCAGGTCGGCCAGACGGTCAATGCAGGCGGGGGCGGAGTATTCGAGGATGAACGGCAGCACAATGGCGTTCGCCTGGCCATGGGGCGTGTGGTAGTAGGCGCCGAAGTTATGGGCGATGCCGTGGACATAGCCCAGACCCGCGCGGTTGAAGGCAAGGCCGGCGCGGTAGGCGGCCCAGGACATCATCTGGCGGGCCTCTTCGTCTTTGCCGTTTTCCATCACCCGGGGCAGGTGGCGCATGATCAGCTTGACCGCTTCCAGTGCCATCTGGTCGGTTTCCGCAATGGCAATACGGGAGAGGTAGGACTCCACCGCATGGGTCAGTGCGTCCATGCCGGTGGCGGCGGTGACCCCCGGTGGCAGGCCTGTCATCAGGCGGCCGTCCAGTGCGGCCATGCGGGGCGCCATCTTGGGGTCGATGATGGGCAGTTTCTGTTTTTTCACCGGATCGGAGACCACCGCGCCGATGGACACCTCAGAGCCCGTGCCCGCCGTGGTGGGGACGCAATAGATCGGCAATGGCGCCTTGCTGACCTTGAAGAAACCGGTCATGCCCCAGATGGGCTTGTTGTTGGTGGCGCAGGCGGCAATGATCTTGGCGCAGTCCATCACTGAGCCCCCGCCCATGGCGAGCACCGCCTCACAGTGTTCCCGCCTGAGCACCGCAAGGGCCTGTTCGCACTGCTCCACGGTGGGGTCGGGCAGGACGCCGTCAAAGACGCTCACCTCGACGCCCGCCTCCTGCAGCCGTTTCACCAGCGGCTCCACCAGTCCCAGTTTGACCAGCATGGCATCCGTTACCAGCAACAACCGCTTGACGTCGGTACCGGCAACAGCGTCGCACAGCAGCAGGGAGGAGCCGGGGCCGGCATAGACTTCCGGCAGGCTGATGACGAGATTGACCGCCTTGCCGATGTGCTTGAGGCTTCCGGTAATCAGACGGTAAACGGGTTCCTGCAATCGAAAGGGAATGACAGCGGATACAGCGACCATAGGGACAAAACCTCTGATGATAACGATGAGCACAGGGGGCTCAACGACGACAAGTAATCAGGGAGCCTGTGTACAACTCCGCTGCCGATTCTGAGTGGCCTGACAAATAATCAGGCAGGACGAGTATTGCAGACTAATCGTGCTTGTCTTAACAGGCAAGCTGAAAGCGAATAACGCGTGTCGAGCCGTAGTCAGGATTGAAGGGGCGTGAAGCCGGAGAATTTCCTGTCATGGGCCGATTCGGCTCAGGCCGTCGCCTTGAATGCCGGTTGGGGGGCGGCATCCGTATCGTCTGTCTCGGTCATGCCGGCGATCCTGTCATAAACGCCGGCCGCACCGCGGGACTGCGAGTCCGTGGTTTCCCTTGTCTCCCTGCGCTCCAGGGCCAGCTCCGACTGAGCCTGAAGCATCAGCTGCATGGCTTTTGCCGCCACAGCCCGGTCCTGGGCGGACGGTTCGGCTGGCGCCAGGGCGGCGGCTTGCACCACGCGCATTTTCTCGATGGTTGCCTGAGGGTCGCCCTCAATGGGGGCGGTATCGATGGGGACTTCTCCCCCGACGGCATACTGGTTGCCGTCAGGTCCCCTTTTAAACACATAGGAGATGGCGCCGGTATATTGCCCTCCCACCGCCTGGTGTGCGGTTTCATGCGCACGCACTTCCCTGTCACGGGCCTTGAGGTCCGCCAGTTCCTGCAGTTGGGCCTCTTCCAGCCCCTGGGTGTTCTCAGGCCGGGCCGTTTCGCGCCGGGGATTTTCTGAAAGGGTCTCCTCCGGCTTTGCCGGGCTCGGAGTATTTCCAGAGGGCGATCCGGTGGAGGCCGGCGCCTGGACAGGCAGGGACGAGATAATCATTTCAGCGTTAGTGAACAGGCCAAGGAAACTTGATTAAGACATAGAGCTGGTTGATTTTCAAACACCCTGAATGTAAACCCACAAGGCTCACAGTGGCATGAACCGGGTCAGGCAATCTACAGCTTGATCCCCACTATCAGGGCATTACCGGAGCCCTGCGCCAGGGGCACTATCCGTTCATAATCGTGCTCGAAAACATGCACTTCAAAATAAGGCTGCAGGAGCGCCTGCAGCTGCTCGAAACTCACCGCTACCATGGGGTGTTCGTCCCGCCAGGACTGGGTGTGGCCGTCTGTGGTTTTCTCGATGCTGAGCTTCAGTGACTGCCTCTCACCCTCACCGCCGTAATGCCAGCCAGAGCGGAACACAAAGTGGCTGTCTTCAAATTCTGCTGTATGCCGTACCATCAGGCGATTATCGATTCTGTGCTTGTCCACCGCGTTAAAGCAGAACACACCGCCGGGGTTCAGGGCCTGGTGCACGCAGGCAATGCACGCCTGCAGTCGCGCCAGGCTGCCACTGTAGTGAATGGAGTATAGAAAGCAGGTCACCAGGTCCACCGGCCCGGCCACTGCAAATCCACACATGTCCTGAGCGGTGAATTGCGCTTGCGGGCAGCGGATACGGGCTCTCTCCAGCATGGGCGGATGAATGTCCAGCCCGGTACTGTGGTAGCCCAGATCCAGCAAATGCCGGATATGGGGCCCGGTGCCACAGGCCAGATCCAGATGACGGCTGCCCGGGTGGCCGAAGATCCGGTTGAGTCGGTGTGCGGCGTAGCTCTGTGCCTGATAGTCGATGTCCGCGCACATCAGGTCGTAGTAACCAGACAGGTTGGTGTAGAGCGCGTTGGATGACATGGTGGCCTGGCCTGTAAGTGGCAAATTCTGACGGGCAATGGTATCGGATAGGGTGAAAGGTCGCCATCGCGAATCCCAGAGTCGCTGCCCTGGAGCTTATGGGCGCCTCGGCCCCCGAAAACCCCTGTCCGATGGAACAAGAGGGAGTGGGCACTCCCTCACTCAAGCCTGCAGTGGCCTTTGGTTTTCCGGGAATCCAGTACTGCATGCACCATCGGAGTCGACTGGGGATACATCATAAGCAGAGTGCTAGTATGCGTTATCGCCTCAGCCCGGATGGAGACGTCAGCAAGCAGCTCAGACGGTTAATGCGCTCCCTCAATGAAGAGGTTGCACTGGCCTTGTTGCGCGCCTGCCGGGATCCGGAGCAGGACGTCCATGAGGCGCGCAAGCGTTGCAAGGAAATACGGGCGCTGTTACGCCTGTTCAAACCGCAAATGGGCAAGGAGGCATTTCGCCCGGAGTCTAGAGACAGGCACGGTCATTTAAACCGCTTTCCTTTGTGCCGGCTGTGGGCTCAGGGTCTGAGCATCTGACGGTAGGCCTTGAGCGTCTTGCTGTCGGCAGGGGGGTATTCCGGTGCCATTGCCTTGAGCTGGCGGGCCACGGTGGCGGCAACAATGGCCCGTGCCACGGGCTTGCGGTCCGCGGGGATGATCAGCCAGGGGGCCTGGGGGGTGTGTGTGGCGGCAATGGCTTCCTGAGTGTATTGCAGCAACTCCTCACGGCGGTGCCAGGCGTCGATGTCCGATGGGTCGAATTTCCATTGCTTGTGGGTGTTATCGAGGCGCTTGAGCAGTCTGCGCCTGTGTTCGCTCTGCGAGACGTTGAGCCAGAACTTCAGGGTGACGGTGCCCTCGTTGGCCAGGTGCTCTTCGAAGTGACGCAGTGAGGCGTAACGCTCCGGCCAGTGATAATGGTCGGGCTCGTGAACCGGCCATGCCCGCTCGGCGATGACGGACTCATGGTGGCTGCGGTTGAAGGCCGTGACTTCGCCAAAACCGGGCAGAAGGGGAAAGATCCGCCAGAGAAAATCGTGCCGTGCGTCGGCGCCCCTGGGGCGGCCAAAGGACCAGGCGTGGAAGCCGGCCGGGTCCATGTAGGTGGCCAGGGTGCGGATCAGGCTGTCCTTGCCGCTGGCGTCCAGCCCGTGAAACACCAGCAACAGGCTTTTTTTGCGGTTGGCCCACAGTCGCCGCTGGTACTCGCCGATCGCCTTCAGGCTGTCTTCCAGAGGCGGCAGTGTGCCGATGTCGGCAATGTCCGTGGCGTAGTCGCTCAGGCGGGGCTGATCCGGGCGGAAATGCCAGTGGGTCTCCGCCGGGTTGGCTGACTGCTTGCCCATAAGTTTCCTCTTGGTGTCTTGGGAGCTTTGCCGGGCCAGGCAAGGACCCTCAGCGGCGCTGAAGACAGGGCCTATGCTGTCAGGATAGCCGAGATGAGTGGCCCCGGCTAATCGCCAGCGGGCACGTACACATAACCGTTGTGCCTGTCCCCGAAGACTCGCCCGGGGTGGTCGGACTGGTACAGCGCGGCAATATAGAGGCAGATCACCGCATCCAGTACGTCCTCATTGTGCTTGAGCTGGCGCCCGCGCAGGGTGGCAATCCGTGCCGGGTCAAAATAGGGGTTGAGATGATCGGGAACGGACAGGGTGATGCCGGCTGAGGAGGCCAGGCTGTCCAGCAGGGAGGCCAGTTGCTGTTGCCCCAGCCGCCGCTCGGCCACCCGGCCTTTTTTGTAGGGCAGTCTCTCCGGCAGCCGGAAGATCTCGATCAGGGCCGGGTGCGGGTAACACTCCAGTTGCCATTTGCCCTCGGGTGCAGCCAGATGCATAAAGCCCTGTTTCACCAGCGCACTGGCCAGCTGCACCCCGTCGGAGTCGGGGTACAGGGTGAGGTTGGAGGCATGGCAACCGGCATGCCGGGAGCCATAGACCCGGGTCAGCTCACGCTCACAGCCACGCTGCCCCTGTTCATTGTTGATGATCAGCGGCCCATCAATGGCAACACCCTGCAGATCGGGCTGGTCCTGCAGCGCCGTGAGCAGTGCCTGGTGACTGTAAAGGCTCTCCCTCACCGCCAGCAGCGAAAGAAAAGAGCCATCCAGCGCCCCGAACGCAATGGCCGTCGGATTGCGCGTACTCTGCCACGCAAGATCCACTCCCGCCAGCATCACCATGATTCAGCCTCCCCGGTCCTCCCGGTCAGTGAAATCTCATGAAACGCGGCTCACAGGCAACCGCAAACCTCAGGGGGCGCCTGGTGCCGGAAACTCTTCCGAGCCACGGGCCCATTTTTTGAGCGGTATTCCCCATTGCCGCGCTCTCACAGTGGCAGGAAAAAGATAACAGGACATCGGTCACAGAAGGGACGTTCACGGCTGGTGTTCAATCCCTGTCAGCCTCTCCGCTTGTTCTTCGAAGTCCGCAACGACAACGAGGAAAATGCGAGTTGAGTGGTCCGCAAACCGGTGCCCGGGGCCAAACGGAACGCCACGCCATGGTGACGTTCCCCTGATCGATTAACCGCCAATCATCCCCTGACAAGGACGCAGAATCCATGAAAAAAAACCTACTGGCCATCGTCTATCTGACCCTCCCCGGACTGGCAACGGCCCAGCCGCCCCTGACCATGGACATTATCGAAAGGCTGCATTCCCCCGTGATTACGGAGACCCAGATGAAGATTGTCATGGAAATGCATGACGATGAAGAAATCCATGACGATGAAGAAAACCATGATGAGGAGAGCGACAGAGACGAGACAGAAGACGAACTGACCTGTTATTCAGAAGAGCAGGACGATGCGTCCGCACCTCTGCAGCAGCAGTGGCTGGAAGAAAGCGGCGTTCATGACGATTTACAGAAGGCCGTTCAGGACAGTGGCTTCAGTGATATTCCTGAATGGAGTCAGCTCTCAGAACGATTTTCGGAAGCCGTCATGTTCTCAATCCAGGAAGACCTGGGCGTGGCGATTCCGGATTGCGCCAACCAGGCGGATATCCGGTTTGTCAGGGAGAACCATGCCGCGATCCAGACGGTGATGAGAGAGGCAATGGCCTCAAAGGGTTATTTTCTGGATCAGGAATAGTTGGCCGGAATGCCCTGCTGAACGCCCGGTCTCAGCAGCCGTTTTCGGTGGCATAACAGGCCAGCGGTGGCTCCTCGTCTACCTGTTCGGCATTCCCTGAGGTCTCGCCAATAAACGCTACTGTCTCGGTAAAGTCCTGCAGAAAGGTGCTTTGATCAACCCCGGGCATGGTCAGCTGCAGGCAAGTCTCAAGGCTGACACGGGACGGGTCGGCTGGGCCCTCATTCATCAGGGCGTCTTTCGCCAGCGCCCAGCCCACTGGATCATAGGTGCCGATGGCCAGGTGCTCTGCGGAATTCAGGGGGCAGACGGATTGCAGTTCAATATTGGCCACATTGTCGCCACCTGCCAGCCTGGAGTTGGCCACTTCGGCGGCGAAGTTGGGGAAGACCACTTCGTCGTAGCGGGTATAGGCGCTGGTGTAATGGACCTCCGGCCAGGTCTCCTGCCCGTCCCGGTTGAGTGCCGCCATAAACGCCGAGTCCTGGCGCTGCTGCCAGAATGCCGGGGCACAGCGGTCGAGGCAGGAGGGAATGGCCGTGACAGTGCCCTTGTGGGAGCCGGCCAGGGAGATCAGGTCGCTCACCTGTGCCCGTGTGCTGGGCCAGAAACGCAGCGCCCAGCGGGGTACCATGCCACCCTGACTGTAGCCCACTATCTGGATAGGCTGGCCACTGCGGGCTGAGAGATCCCGGATGGCAAACACCAGATGCTCGGCGGCCACCTGGATGTCTCCCATGGCTTTTTCAGGCAACTCCACGGTGCAGACGGTGCGGCCCAGGTCCAGCAATGCCGGGATATAGTTCCATTGGAAGTTGGCTTCTGGTGTCAGGGTGGACCCTGGCACCAGTAACACCACCGGCTCACTGGCACCGCTGGGGTTGCCATGGCAGGCAAGGCTCTGCTGGAGACGGGAGCGAGGCACTGACAGTGTTGGCTCGCCCGCCCGGCCGGACTGAGTCCCGGCGGTGTCAGAAGGCGTTTCAGCCGCGGTGTTTTGCTGGGGCGGGTTGGGTGTGTTGTTCCGATCCGGGCTGTCGTCACCGCTCTCGGTGCAGCCCAGTAAAAACATTGCCAAGCCAAGAAGACCGACGGTTCGGAACATGGGTACACCTCGTTGTTGCTATTGTGCGGCCAGGGGTGAAGAGCCCATCCCCGGTCAACCTGTCACGACACTATAACCGAGCCTCGCTGTCTGTTTATTGACTGCGCAGAGGGCCGTGTGTGTCATTCCTGCCAGTGCTCTAGGTCCATCCATTCCCGTTGCCCATGCTCCCTTTTAGGGCGGCAGGAAAAGTTCCCCTCTAGGATGTTTATCCAGCGCATTGACGGGGTCGGACCAGGATAAAGTACTGATAAAAATACGGAAAATCCGTTTTAAAGGACGTTTTATGGGCTTGGAGGCGCTTTTTTGAGGCCGAAAAAGCCTCTTTGAGGGCAGCTTGAGTCGATAAAGGGGTAACAGCGTCAGGCGTGGTGAAGAAAGTTAAGAAGACGGGCACGGCACAAGCGGGGCGAAAGGGCGAAAGGGACAGGCACTGCAGAGGATGCTGTTGAGTGCCTGTCCCGATCGGTTTGAGATCAAGGCCGGGTTTCCCCGGCGATGGATCTACAGGTACTTGACACCGGTCAGTTCTGCAGAAACCTCCCAGAGCCGGCTGGCGACTTTTTCGTTACGGGCGAGGCAGCGTATGCCGGCTTCGGCGGGCATCCCCCAGAATTCCCTGAACCCGTTCGGCCCATAGTAGTGCCCGGACCGGGCCAGCCCCGAGGTGGCGGCGAACACGCTGGGATAGGCGCCTTTCTCCTGGGACTGTGCGGTCAGGGCATTGAACAGCTTATGGCCGGGAATGGTCCGCTGCAGGTTGGTGGCGGAAATGCCAGGGTGGACGGGGATGACCTGTATGGCGGCGTTTTTGGCGCGCAGACGACGGTCCATCTCCAGGGCGAACATCAGGTTGGCCAGTTTGCTCTGCCCGTAGAACTTCCAGCGCTGGTAGCCCTTTTTTCCGTCCAGGTTGTCGAAATAGATATTGCCCATGCGGTGGGCAATGCTGCTGACCACCACCACCCGGGGAGACTCGGTGGCCTCCAGCGTGTCCAGAAGCAGCCCCGTCAGGGCAAAATGCCCCAGATGGTTGGTGCCGAACTGCATCTCGAAGCCGTCTTTGGTGTACTGCAGCGGCAGTGCCATGACGCCGGCATTGTTGATCAGGACATCCAGACTTTTGTGGTTCTTCTTGAAGCTGTCGGCGAACTGCCGCACCGAGGCCAGGTCGGCCAGGTCCAGCGCCAACAGCTCCAGCTTCGCGTCCGGGTGGTCGCCCCGGATATCCTCCAGGGCGGCCTTGCCTTTCTCCTGATTGCGACAGGCCATCACCACCCTGGCACCGTGGCCGGCAAGCATGCGTGAGGATTCCAGTCCCAGGCCACTGTTGGCTCCGGTCACCAGTACCGTGCGGTTGGACAGGTCCGGAATGTCGTCCGGCGTCCAGGGCAGAGGTGTTTTCTTCATAAAGTGCTCCTTTGATCGTTAGTTAATGATTCGAGTCCACAGCGCGAAACAGAACAGGTGCAGACACACTTCTTTTTGGCCGGCACCGGTTCGGCGATCGGCCGGTCAGTCCGGCACCATCATGGGGAAGCAGAGTTTTCATGCCGGTCCAGTACGGCCAGTATTCTCAGCAACTGGTCATTTTCAAAGGCCGTAATGCGATGACGCCCCTGTTTGTTGACGGCACGAATATACTGCGCCACCTCGGGGGATCGTCTGCATGCCTCCATCACGATTTTGTTGACCGCAATGGCGTTGAAGAGGGGCGCCGGCGACCCCGTCAGATAATCCGGGTCATTAAAGCGATGGGCCTGTCGTGAGCCAACTCCGGACAGTGTCCTGCGGAGGGTGTTTTTTATCCCTGCCGTGAAGGCCGCCAGGGTGGACAGAGGCCAGACATGGCGCCTCTTTGCCGGGCGAAGTGCCTCTTTGCGCCTGACCAGCTCGTCAAACACCACGGGCTCATGAAGCCCCATCTCCCACAGCTCCTGCACCAGTTGGGAAACCGGTGACTCGGGGGCGGTTGTGGATTCTCTGTCCGTCATGCCCGTTGTGCCTCACCCCAGTGGTCCCAGCCACCAGCACTGTCCGGATCAGTCAGCCTGGAATACCGTGTGCTGCCATCCAGTAGGCACCAGTCGATCTCAATGAGGGCGCTTTCTTCCCCGAATCCGCTGGCTTCAATGTCCAGAATGGCCATTCAGTTAGCTCCCTACACATAAGGCTGGTGCGCTTAGTATGACGAAAGTGCAAGGTATCGCAAACCGGGTGCCGGCAAGATGCCGGATAGAGGGTTGCTGCAACAGTTCAGGTGTTGGCCGTAAGGCCTGATGAAAGGACACCTGGCGGGCTATCCGGCAAGCCTGCCTGCTTCAAAAACGGCCCGGCCGGTTGAGAACCGGTCGGGCCTTTTGGGGGATGGGACCCGGTAAATAGAATGGGCCAGGGGCTGCTCCCACTAAAGCCCGGTGATGTCGCTCAGCACCTGCTGGTAAGTCTCCAGCGGAATTGTTTCCGGGGCTTCACTGGTGCCGTCGATGAGTGCTTGCTGCATGCGGGCGTTGAACTCGGTGACGGTGTCATTCACCAGCAGAGGTGAGGAGACCAGGTTGGGCGGGGCGCGATGCAGTGTAGCCTGCTCGAAGTCATGGGCGATGCCCAGGCCGGTGCCTTCGTCGTACTGGCGGACAAAGATTTCCATGCCTCGGGGGACTCCAACGGATTCATCAAAGCCCACCGGCACCACAATGGAACCCATCTGCGTGGTGGAGCCGAAGTCACAGGTGCGTCCGCCAGTGGGGCCGGGGCTCAGCACCAGGGCATCCAGCCGGACCGGGTTCTGCTCGGCGTCCAGGACCGGATCCCCATTTTCATCCACCAGAGCGTCCATCACCGAGGTGGTATAGTCCCGCACATCCACAATGGCCTGGAGTTGCTCCTCGGTGGGTGCCCGGTTCGGATCGCCGGTGGCGGTCAGGGCAAAGAGCGCGGCGGTGCGGGGGCCAACCCGTCCGGTTTCCACAATACCCTGGATGTCCGTGCAGACAGAGCGTCCGTGGGCCACCGTGTCACGGTCTGCCAGCAGGTCAATGGCCGTGCTGCTCACGCAGGCCCGCTCGCTGGTGCCGCCCTCGGCTTCAAAGGTCTTGAAGTATTCGTTCATGTCGTAGTGGCTCGATCCCGCGCCCCGGTTCACAAAATCCGGCAGATAGACGTCGTAAACAGTGGCGCCCATGCTTCTCATCTTTTCCACCGCCTGGGCAATCAGTTCGCCCTGGCGACCTGTGCCGGCCGCGTTGGTGTTGTTGCCCAGTTGGCGCACCACGCCGATATTGCGACCCGCCACTCCATGTATTTCTGTGTCCAGAAACTGCACATAACTGTCAGGGCGCATCGACTCCGGGTACAACAGTGTTTTCGGGTCCCTGGGGTCGACGCCGGCCATGGCTTGCAGCATCAGTGCCGCGTCCTTGACCGTGCGCGTCATGGGGCCGCCGGTGTCCCGCACATGACTCAGCGGGAAGATTCCGTGCTGGGAGATCACCCCCAGGCTGGGACGAATGCCCACCAGTCCGTTGACCGAGGAGGGGTGACGGATGGACTGGCAGGTATCGCTGCCGGTGCCGCCCAGGGCAAAGTTGGAGGCGATGGACGCACCGGTGCCGGAGGAGGAACCTGCGGGACTCTCACTGGTGTTATAGGGGTTGCTCACCTGAATGGCGCGGCTGGAGAAGCCCGTGGTAAAGAAGGCGAATTCGTCCTGGTTGGCCTTGCCCAGAATCAGTGCGCCGGCCTTGCGCAGGTTGGCCACCGAGTGGGCGTCCACACCGGCCTGGTGGCCCAGCATGCTGTAGGAGCCCTGGGTGCTCGGGTAGTCCACGGTATCGTAGTTGTCCTTCAGCAGTACCGGCATGCAGTGCAGGAAACGGTCGGCGACCCCTTCATCCCGGGCATAGAGGGCATCCAGCTCCCGGGCCTGTTCAATGGCCAGAGGGTTGATGGCCAGCACACCCCTTACAGGCAGGCCACTGCCCGGCTGCGGGGCGTCGTTGTGGGCGTAGATCCGCTCCATGTACATCCGGGCCAGTGACTCGCAGGTGAGCAGACTGCCGTCTTCAAGCAGTCGCTTGCCTGCCAGTGCCTCATGCACCTGATCCATGGTGGTTTCTTCCAGGGTAAACAGGCCCGGTTCAATGGTTCCCTCGATCGGTGTTTCCTCAATCGACGGTTCACTGGGTGAGTTGTCCGTCGCTTCACTCGTTGGCGAAGAGCTACCGGAACTGCTGCTCAAAGGGCAGCCGCTGAGGGTAAGCAGGCTGACCAGGAGAAATGAAAGACAAAGTTTATGGTTCATACAACGAATACCTCATATGGCCCATTAAGGGGATAGGGTCTGTGCCTCCTTGCCGTGGCGTGGCGCTTTGTAACGCTGGGTAATGCCCTGTAATGGGATGTTGCAATCGCTGGGCCAATGAGTAATGACAGCGTTGAATTATTTGAAAAGCCTATAAACAGCAACACCATACGCTGTCTTTGACAGCACTGCGGTGCTGCTCTGCTTGCAAACTGAAGTGCTCTGAATCGGTGCATGGAACCGCTCAGGCGCCGGTATGGGGCGTATCACCGCCGATCCGTTGAGGCTCGGGAAGGGGAGGCGGAAAGGCCCTGGTGAAATGCAGGCCAGGGCGCCTTCCCACCGGGGTCGGACCAATTTATGTCACTGAAGGTAAATGAAAAAGTCGTCCTAAAAGGCCGTTATCGATGCCTGGAGGCCCGTTTCTGGTGCCGGAATGCCCCCTTTAAGGCAAGCCCTCCAGAGGCAGCTGGCTGTGCTATCATGAAATCCCTATTCCGTCTTGATTGCACCCACTCCAGGCTCACTCCAGGATAGAAACCCAGATGATCAAGCCCCTACTTTCCCTCAGTCTGATTCTGGTCTTTCTGGCTGGTTGTGCCGGTCCAGGGGGCCTGGTTGAAGCGCCGGCCCAGGTGACAAAGCATCCCGAGGCGGTGGCTCTGAGCGACCAGCCCCTTGTGAAAGAGAAACTCATGGCGCAGTTCCGCCAGTGGCGGGGCACGCCTTACCAGTATGGTGGCGTGGGTGGTGAGGGGTTTGATTGCTCGGGCTTTGTGTATCACAGCTTCCGCACCCAACTCGGCCGCGATCTTCCCCGGACCACCGCCGGGCAGATCCGGCTTGGGGAGTCTGTGGCGGACAGTCGCCGTCAGGTGGGGGATCTGGTGTTCTTCAAGACCGGCTTCAAGAAGCGTCACGTGGGGATTTATCTCGGGGAAGCGGAGTTTCTCCATGCCTCCACCAGCCAGGGAGTGACCATTTCCAGCCTGAAGAACCCCTACTGGCAGTCCGGCTACTGGCAGACCCGCCGGCTGCCGGAATGAATGAAATCGGGCCTGCCCGTTATGAATGCTCAGGGGATGACACGATCCTCAGAACCTCCAGATAGCCGGGTGGCTCCCCCACCACCTGCCGCTCCCGCAGCAGCTGATGCATGGCTTTCAGGCGAAACCAGGGCACCGAAGCCATCACGTGGTGTTCTATATGGTAGTGCACCCGCAGAGGCGCGACGAAAGCCCGGGCCAGAAGGCCGGCTCTTGTGGTGCGGGTATTGCGGAACATGTCCGAGCTACGCTCGGTGCAGGCATGTTCCGCCAGTGAGCGGATGCGCAGGAAGAACGGAAACGGCGTGATATAGGCCAGCACCCAGAACAGGTAGAGCCAGCCATGGCCGCTCAGTGCCAGCACGGTGAAGATCAGGGCATTCATCATCAGCATGGGCGTCATATTGCGTAACAGCAGCCCGGCATGGTGGTACCAGCGCCTGCCCTCCCGCGGCAGCCAGACCACATCGTTCGCCACCGTCCACTTGAGCAGGCCGGCGTCCTGAAGCGCGCGACCGAACAGCAGCTTCAGCCCGGTCAGGCCTGACAGGTCACGGGCCAGTTTCCGCACCAGAGAATCCCGTGTGGTGGGGAAGGGGTCGGTGAGTGAAATATCCGGGTCGTCATCGCTGCTGGTGCGGGTGTGATGCGCCTTGTGGTGGATTCGGTACTTGTGCAGGTCATTCCAGACAGGCCGGGCGCAAAGCCAGTCACTGAGCACATCATTGAGCCAGCGGGTTCTGAACAGGGTGCCGTGTGAAGCGTCATGCATCAGAATGGCCAGGCACAGCTGCCGACCGGCAATCACCGCCACGGCCAGCAGGAACACCGGCACCACAATCCACCAGGACTGGCTGGTGGCCCAGGCCATGGCGGCAAACGACAGCGCAATGATGCCCCAGGTGGAAGCCACCGCCCAGGCGCCCATCCAGTCCGAACGGGCCGTCAGCGCCCGGATTTCCTCGCGGCTGAAAAAATCACCGACCCGCCGCCGGCCCAACTGCTCATTGCTGTTCATGCTCATGGGAGTCCTTCTCAGCTCCGGGGTCGGACCTGATCATGTTGCTGATCCAAAAAGAAATATCGGCCATTCAGGGCGATTTTTTGCGCTTGAAAGCCCTTTTTTCAGGCCGAAATGGCTCCTTTAAGGTTAGCACGAACATTGAATGGGGTGCCCATTAACAGGCACTTGGTGACATATCAAACAGGAATCCGGTTGTCCGTCAGAACGGCTGATGCGGTTTTCCGGAGCAGCGCACTACCGTTGAGACGGATGGTTTTTCAGCGTTAAATGGAGGTAGAACCCGTTAACTCTGACGTTTTCATTCAATCACTCACAGACCGGTGAACACTATGGCAGGCGGTTGGTCACGGGATGGCGCCGTTCAGGATCAGATTGACGCCAGCGTTGAAGATGCCGTGCAGCGGGCACGGAGCGAACTGGTGGATGGTGAGAGCGCTGTCCGTTGTGAAGAGTGTGACTGTGTGATTCCCGAAGCCCGTCGCAAGGCGATTCCCGGGGTGCGGCTTTGTATTGCGTGTCAGTCGGCTCTGGAGAAGCAGGGCAGGAGTTCAGGCGGTATTAATCGCCGTGGCAGCAAGGACAGTCAGCTTCGGTAGGCCACGGCGAACCGTCTGGCCAATGTCGACAGGCGCTGATCCAGGGTCCACAAAGCCGCCCCTGGGGTGATCAGTGTGGACGCCAGCAGGGAAAGGTCCACCAGTCCACAGCCCAGCCCATAGAGTTTCTCCTGCTCGATAAACTCCCTGACTTCCTCCCAGGTGGCCTGGCGGGCGTGTTGCAGCAGCCCGATGTCCGAGAGGGTTTGCCTGCGCGGAGCCGGTGGCGTGCCACAGGCGAGCTCTCCCAGCACCATGGGGTGGATCAAGCCCTCATCCTGTAGCAACAGGTTCACCAATGTTTCGTTTCTGCGCCGGAAATGAGCCACCCACACAGAGGTATCAATCAACACACTCACGGTGCGTCTTGCCCGTCTCTGTTCCTGGGAATGTCCTGCATATCCGGTGCTTTGCCCCCAAGGGCGGCCAGACGCTTGGCGGCCTGAACCCGAATAAAGGTATGAATGGCCTCACGGAACAGGTCCGACTTGTTCATGTCCGGATCCGCCAGCTCCAGTGCCTTCCGGTACAGCTCGTCGTCGATGGTGAGTGTGGTACGCATGGATGTCTCCTGCATTAAATATGATGCTTTTCTACATCCTATTAAGCATCAAGCGACACTGCAAGCGACATCCGACAGGAGCGTTGGGCCGCAGGGCGGGGGCGGATCAGCATAAGTCGTCGACACCCCGCCGAGCCGCATCAATGGCTCCGGCCAGGTAACCCGGAAACTCCAGCGACCACTCACTGGCAATGCCAGTCAGTCGCTTGCGCCAGGGGCCGGTGTCCGCCGTGGTGGCCGGTGCCCTGGGGTGTTGGCCACTGGGCGCCTGGTCGGCCTCTGTGGCGGTGAAGGGGTCCCGGGCCCAGTCCTTGATGAACTCCGCCGTTGGCGTCGCCGCCCGGGGGCCAAACAGGCGCGTGAACTGGTTGCGGCAGTGGCTGCGGAGTTCCTCTTCAGAAAGGCGCTTGCGCACATGAGCCGGTATGCCCAGAAAGCCAAACAGTGCCCCCGGGCCGTCAGGCAGGGAGGCATCGTGGATTTCAGCCATGGGTCCGACGGCACTTTGTGCCGCACCCGATAACCCCTGTTCCCGCCAGAAGGGGGTATCGTAAAGGGCTATGTACTTGGCGTGAGGCGCCATCCAGGTGGCGGTGTCGCGCCATTGCCCGGCCAGTGACCGGGGCAGGGCGGGGGCAAAGTCGAGCTGCTGCTCAGCCAGGCGCGGCGGCATGGCCAGCAACACATGCCTGGCGCGCCAGTTGGAGACGCGACCTTCGCCATCCTCAGTCTCCAGTTCGATGTGGGGCGCTGACAGACGAAGGCGTCGCACCGCCTGTCCGGTGTGGATCCGTGTCGCCTCAAGGCGTTGTTGCAGGGCCTGTAGGAGGGCGTTCATCCCGCCGGTCAGCCGCATGGAGGGTGGCGAGTTGACGTAGCCACGGGCGCGCACGGGCGGCTGGTCGGGCGAGCGCTCCAGCAACAGCTCACCGGTCTCAAACTGCTCGAACCGGACCAGTCCCAGATCCTGTACCAGGCGGTCCATTTCGGGCTGGAATCCCGGCCAGAACCAGGTGGGCCCAAGGTCAAAACCCGCCACAGCTTCCGTGCCGGGATTCCCGTAGGTAGAAGTCGACGCAATCCGGCCCCCGGGTAGATCCTTCGCTTCCAGAATCAGGTAATCCCTGATGCCCTTCTTCTCAAGCAGGCAGGCGGCGTAAAGACCCGCCAGGCCGGCCCCGATGATGGCAATGCGGGTTGTCTGCATGATGAAGTCTCCGGTTTGAGGGTGTCCTGGCGCGCTTCTGTGATGTCGTAATAGCCCCTCCAAGACTAACGCAACCAGTGAATAGGCACTCCATCCATACGCTGGCTTATACTAGTCAGCCTTCGGACTTCAACGACTCCGGCATCCGTGCCATGGTCGGCGCTGGCCAGGGCACCCGTCAGTACAGGGAGAGGCAATGTGAGGCAGTGGCTGCGCCGCAGGCGTGAGAGGCGGATTATCCAGCGCAGTGACCTGGGGCAGGGGGAGTGGGCGGCCCTGTGTCAGACGCAGCGGGTGCTGAGGCGCCTGTCCGTGGAGGAGCGGGAGCGCCTGCGGCAGCTGGTGATCCTGTTTCTCCATGACAAGCAGATCATCGGCGCGGAGTCGGTGGCGCCGGACCGGCACATGGGCTGGGTGATTGCCGCTCAGGCCTGCCTGCCCATACTCAACCTGGGGCTGGACTGGTACCGGGGCTGGCACACGGTGATGGTCTACCCGGGGGCCTTTGAGGCCCGCCACGAGTACATGGACGAGGACGGTGTGGTGCACGAAGAGCGGATGGTGCAGGGGGGTGAGGCCTGGGAGCAGGGCCCTGTGGTGCTGGCCTGGGAGGAGGTCCTGCACTGCGAGGAGGGCTACAACCTGGTGATTCACGAGTTTGCCCACAAGCTCGACGCCCTTAACGGCGCCGCCAATGGCATGCCACCCCTGCACCCGGAGATGGACCGCAGTGAGTGGACCCGTGTCTTTGCCAGTGCCTGGGAGGATTTCACCGCCCGGGTGGACGCCGGCGAACCCGTCCCCATCGACCCTTACGCCGCCGAGGCGCCGGCGGAATTCTTCGCCGTACTCAGCGAGGTCTTCTTCGAAGAGCCCGGGCAGATTCACCATTTCTATCCCGAGGTCTACCAGCAACTCCGGTGCTTCTACCGCCAGGACCCGATCGGGTAGCCGTGCTTCAGGCCTTTCCGGGGAGTCCGGCCCTGAACCCGGCAACGATCAGTACCAGCCAGGCCGCCATCAGCGTGATTCCACCGAACGGCGAGAGATAGGTAAAGGCGTGTTCACCGCTCAGTGCTGCGATGTAGATACTGAAGCTGAACAGCACCGTCCCCACCACAAACAGCCAACCTGACAGCGCCAGCAGACCCTGCACCCGGTGCCCCGGCAAGGCCATCAGGGCCAGCCCGAGTACCGTCACCATCAACGCCCCGACCTGGTTGTAACGGATGGCCGTCATCACCCAGCGAAACACCTCGTCATCGACCCGCGCCTGCAGGACATGCTCGGACGAGGCGCCGACGACTACAGAAAGAAAGCCCAGCAGGGCCCCTGCCATCAAAATACGATTCATGGGGAATACTCAGTTGGTTAAACGGTTGGCGTCACTGCCCCTATTATACGGAGACTCCCGGTGGTTGGGTCGGACCTGTGTACAGTGCTGATAAAGAACGAAAAACACCGTTCTGATGGGTGTATTTGACGCCTGGAGGCCTTGTTTTCAGGCCGAAATGGCCCCTTCAGGGCAGGTGCGCGCGGAGGTATTACAGGGGTTGAGGTGCGGGTAGAGGAGGGATGGCATGAAAACGCGGGATAAAATCCCCGTCCCTGGGGAATGACCGGTAGCGGTCCTGCCGCCGGTGGCCTTTAACGCTGGCTCTGTTTTTCCAGTCTCTGGGCCGCTTCCAGCAGGTTCTTGCGGCCGAATGGCTGGCTGCTGAACTGGCTGAGACCGTAGGCCCGGGTGTTGTGGGCGTTATGCATCAACGGACCCAGTGCGTTGGGTATGCTGCCGGTGGTGCTCAGGGTGACCGTGTTCAGCTGGTAGACCCCAGGCAGGCCCCGTTCGTGGAACGCCAGACCGTAGAATGGCAGGTCGATCCAGTGGGTGTCCGGCTCCAGGGTTTCGCTGGTCTTTGCCGTGGCAATGGACTGTCCTGATGGGGCCGCCAGTGTGCCCTGCAGGTGGAAGCGTGCGGCCTTGAACACCGCCACTTCCGCCTGGAGCACCAGGTTGCCGTCCACTTCACTGTCCCGGAAGCGACCCGTCAGTGCCGCTGCGGGATGGCTGTAGAGAAACCCGCCCACGGCATGGCGCGGTTCGGCCTGGGGGTTTTCCGCAGTCACCCTGACCGCGATGTTCTCGGCTTTTCCCATCTCCGGCCGGTGCTCACCGGGCAGGGTATAGCTCCCCGTGTAGACGCCGTCGCCAGCCACTTCGTCGGGGCTCTTGCCGTCGTCCCGGTAGTCGATCTCGGCGAGGGTTCCGCTGTTATGCCCCACCAGTTCGCCGGTCAGGGTCCAGGCGTCGTTCTCGTCCGCGCCGCTGGAGAGCATGATGGCCAGTGTGTCCTTGGGCTTTTTTTCCACCATCTCGGCATAGAGCGTGATGGTGTCTCCGGACTCGGCCCGAAGGTCCGAGGACCATACGGAGAGTGCCGGGCTTGCGCCATTGGGGCCGGGCAGGGTTTGCCGCGAGGGCGTGCGTTCCGCCTGGACGGGGTCCGGCGCGCCCAGGGCCACCGCCTGTGACCAGGCCGGGTAACGGGCCTGTTCCCGGTAGTCCCGGGCCGCCCTTTCGGCCAGGTCGGCTGTCTGGGGATCGGCGGCAAACGCCGGTGCCATCAGGCCTGTGCTGATGAGTGCGGTTAACGTTTTCAGGATCTTGTTATTCATAATGGCCTCTCCCCGCTCAATACAGAATGCTGATGAATTCAGCGGTGGTCATGGAACTTTCGACTTGGGTGTTGGGCGCGCAGGGAGACCCGTCACAGGTCCATATGCCATCCGGCACCTGCCGGCGGGTGTCGGAGTCGCTGGCATCCCGCTCGTCGCTGTGGTTCTCGTGGGCCGCATCCAGGTTGAAGAAACCGGACTGCTCCTGCTTGAAGCTGTTGCCACAGACGTCGCCATTGTCATAGCTGATGCTGGCATCGCCGTCACAGGCAAAGATGGAGCCGTACTGCACAATGCCGTCGTCCTCACCGGACAGGCAGGCGCTGGCGCCGAAGATGGCCTCATAACCGCCGGTCAGGTAGACGTTTTTGGCGGGAGCGCTGGAGAAGGTCCTGACCTGCACATCGTCCGCGCTGCGCAGCCAGCTGGTGGCCTCGTCGCAGTCCTGGATAAACGAGGCCAGGAAGTCGCAACTGCCGCTGCCGGACTCGCCGCAGGCTGCATCCGCCCCCTCGGAGCCACGGTGGGCGCCGCCGGTGGTGATGGCCAGGGTGATGCGGTCGGCAACCGTGTCGTAGGGGCCGTTGAAGTTGTAATTGGGGTCCGAGGAATCATCGTTACCCAGTATGAAGTCCATGACTGTGCCACCCATGCTGTGAGCAATCACCCAGAAACTGCCGCCGTCGGCATGGCTGGTGGCGCAGCTGTTACCGCCGCCATCCGGGTTGCCCTGTGTGGCGTTGACGATTTCGTCGGCCACTTCCCCGGCCGATCCGGCGTCCCAGTAGGGGCGTGTGCCGTTGTAGCCAATCACATAATGGGAGGCCTGGAAGTTTCTGGTGGCGGTTTTGATGAAGTCGTTATCGTCCTTGACCCAGTAGTTGCGGGCTTCGCTCCAGTTATCGAAGGTGCCGGTGTTGGTCTGTTTGCCGTGGACGAAAATCAGGCATGGGTCAGCCGCGAACGCATGAGGAGCGGTCACCAGTAAGACAACCAGCCCCACGATGCCACGCAGTGCGAAGGTGAATCGCATGGTTTGTACCTCGTTTGGTTTTTGTTGGTGTTATATCCCTATGCACGAGTCTGCGAGCGGCAACGGTTATCAGTGTTGGGCGCTCGAGCCCTCCCTTATTTTTGACTATGTTTCAAAAATTAACGTTTTGCAATTTTCAGTAAAACGCGGGAAAAACGGCCCATTCCGGAAAAATAGGGACCCGTGGCCCGCCGGAAGCGCCAGGACGGCGTTCAGGACAGGTCCGACAGGTACTGATCCAGAACCCCAAAAAAATGGGCCATTTTAATGGGCTTGGTCAGGTAGTCGTCGAAGCCGGCGGCCCGGCCACGGCGGATATCCTCCGGCAGGGCGTAGGCGGTCATGGCGATAATGGGGGTGTTGCTCAGTTCCGGTTTTGCCCTGAGTATCTCCAGAACCTGATAGCCGTCCTTGCGGGGCATGCTCAGGTCCAGCAGGATCAGGGCCGGCCTGATGGTGGTAGCCAGCTCGATGCCTTTCTCAGGGCACTCCGCGGGCACCATACGGGCACGGCCATGGCGGTGGACAAACTGCTCCACCAGCTTGAGATTGACCGGGTTGTCTTCGATGTAGAGGACTGTGCCCTGTCGCTGTTGCGTTGGGCCGGTTTCGGCCGAGCGGGATTCCGTCGCGGCCGCTCGACCGGATGCCTCCGGCTGGCTTTCCGGCAGCTCGATCCAGAAGGCGCTGCCAAGGCCCGGCTCGCTGGACATCCCCAGTGAGCCCTCCATGGCTTCGATCACCTGGCGGGTAATGGTCAGCCCGATACCGGTACCTTCGATGTGGCTGCCCTCATGCTGCAGGCGGTTGAAGGGGCTGGTCAGGTCTGAGAGGTGTTCCGGGTCAATGCCCGGCCCGGTGTCGCTGACGGCCATTCGGACCCGTGGCTGGCCGTTGTGCCGGACAGGCTCAACCGTCACGGTGACCTCGCCCCCTTTGTGGTTGTACTTGATGGCATTGGAAACCAGGTTCAGCAGGGCCTGTTTCAGCCGGGTAGGGTCGGCTGTGACATACAGTTTCTCTGAGGGGGGCTTCCGGCAGTGTATGTCACCCTGTTCGGCCAGGGGTTTCATTAGCCCCAGCACATCATCAACGGCCTTGTTCACTTCCACGGTTTCCGGTGACAGGTCGACCTCAATGTCCCCGGCATACCCCTCCAGTGTCCCATAGCGCCGGGGATCAAAGGCAGACAGGTCCGAACCCCCCGAGTCCACATAATCAAACAGCACCAGGCGGAACCGCTTCCGCAAACGGGGCAGCACGTAGCGCCACATGGTCTGGTCGCAACCAAACCCATGGGCCAGCAGCAGGGTGCGTGCTCCCTCCCCAACCCGATGGACGTTGTTGCGGCGAACAATGGACTCTCGGCTCATCAACCACTCCCTGATCTCTCTGCCCCAACCCGATCGAACCCAAGGAGACAGACACTCCTTGTCCATTCGACAACCAAATGAACCTCAAGTTCGATGTCGGGTTCGATGTCGGGTCGGACCAGGTCGTACTATTGATTTAAAAGGGAAATATCTTCTATTGAGCGCGTTTTTGGCTCTTGGAGGGCTGTTTCTGAGGTCTGAATGGCCCTTCCAGGGCAGGTGTTGGGTCGACAGACACTTCGGATTGAGGGGGGCAGAATAACCGTAATGAAAAACGCCCATGATTCCGGAGTCGCAATGACTGCCATCATGGGCGTCTTGTTAACAGCGGCTGAATACTTTCAGCCAACTCCCTGTTAGACGTAGAAGTCCAGCTCTTCCTGGGCTTTCAGCAGGTCCCGCATCTTGATGGGATCGTCGCCACTGAAGAAGACCAGGCCCCAGTGGGTGCCGAAGGCGGAGCGGTCAGGCACTGTCTCTTCGGCCGGCGCCATCAGTTCGTGTGACTCGAAGTAGGGGTGCTCCGTGGTCTCCGGGGGCATCTCCAGCCTGCTGACCACACGGCGTCGCGGATAGACGCCGAAGCAACCGGCGTAGCACTTCGCATCCACCACCTCTTTGGGGAAGAAGGCTTCCACCTCTTCCTTGGTGCTCTTCGGGTCAAACACCAGCATGGAGGCCTGGTAGGCACTGAAGCCATAGGCGCGCTCGATCAGCTCAAACGCCTTGAAGCCGGGCGGACGATAAGCCACTTCGCCGAAGTACATTTCGCCGTCGGCGGTGACAAAGTACTCCGGGTGGATCAGGCCGAACTTGATGTCGAAGGTCTTGATCAGCAACTCAATCTGCTTGGTGATCGCATTGCGCCAGCTCTCCAGTTCCTTGGTGGCGGGAACGAAAACCGAATAACCCAGGGTGACGTATTCCGAAATGTTGAGGAACTGGATCTTGCCATCGTGGATCCAGGCTTCCACCGCAAACTCCCAGCCATCCAGGTGGCTTTCCATCAGCAGTGGGTATTCCTCCTGGGGAATGCTCTCGATCTCATCAATGTTGCGGATCATCCTGTGGCCGAGGCAGCCGGCCTTGTCGAAGGCCTTGACGTGAATCGGGTCGTCCAGGTCGCCGTCGAGTTTGAGCAGTGTCTGGTTCACCCGCTTCATGAAGCGGATGATGTCTTCCTTTTCATGGGCTTCTTCGAAGATACCGACGCGAATACCCCCCAACTGGGCGCGGCGCTTCATCAGGGCCTTGTCCCGGAACAGAATGGACTGGCCGTACATGCGCGGGCTGTCCAACAGCACGGAGTTGATGGCGCCGGACCACTCCACCGTCTCCTCGAAGAGGGGAATGGCCACGTCAACGCCTTCGGCCTTGAGCTTCTCGGCGATCTCCAGTGAGCGGTCATTGATGCGCAGGAAATCCCACTGGATAAAGGGGATCTTGTTGGCGGTACAGAAATCCGCGGCCCAGTCCGGCGCCACGACGATATAACGGCGGTCGAACTTCTGCGCCGCCTTGATGGCGTTGACGCTCCAGCCAAGCAGCGCGATGTAACCCTTGTTGGGGTCTTTGGGTGTCTCGGTGCCACGCACGGAGTCCATGGTGGGGTCCAGCCAGGCGGAAACATCGTTGGATAACGGAGCTTCTGTTGTAGTCGACATGGAATCTTGTCCTTGTGGGCAGACTCAGACAAGCTGCGCTGTTTTCAACGCGCACGGGCTTCCCTGAGCTTTCAGGAAGTTTTACAGGGGGGGCAGTAAAGCGTGCCGCTTATGAGGGATCCCCTGTTCTCAGTTCCAATGTATCTGTTCTGAGTACAAATGGATACGAAAGCGACATATTAATTTCCAGCTCAATGCTCCGGAAAAGCCAGGTATCACAAGACGAAGCTGGCGTTTCAGGAGCCTGCACCACTGGGCACTGGCCATGTTCAACACTCAGAAGATAACGCCGGAAACTCGATCCCATATTCCGTTGACACCTGGAGCAGCTTCCTCATTGGCACCGCTTTCGATGAGGCTAAACGCCCCTCCGTGTCCTCACTGGGGAGGAGCAGGTGTTGGGTATCGTCAAGCACGTTGAGGTATTCGCCCTGGCCGCGAGCAATGATTTTTGGAAGAGCGGGTGAGGGGCGCGTGACCTGGGGGAGATTGATTCATGAATGGGTACCGTAGAGTGCAAGACAAGGGGATGTTCGGACTGCATCTCCGCTTTGGCGGTGCCTCATCGCGCAAACCCTCAAAAGCGCGGGGAAAAGCAATTGAAAGCGAAGCGGAGAAAACCGCCCCGGATTCGGACTGGGTCCCACGGGGAAACTGGAAAAGACATCCCGGAATGTGGTCTGATCCGTTGGGCAAAAATGGCGGCCTGAGAACACTCACCCATGAAGGAAGCGTTATGATTATTTGCGGTGTTGAACTGACCGGCAACGATGCGGTGGTTTGTTTGCTGAAACTGGAGCAGGAGCAATTCACACTGCCGGAGTGCCGGGTGCGCAAGATCACCCTGAAGAAGAGCCACAGCCGTGAGGACCTGCGGCAGTTCCAGGGGACCTTTGCGAAGCTGATGGCGGATTACAGCGTCCATAAGGTTGCGATCCGGGAGCGCATGCCCAAGGGCAAGTTCGCCGGTGGTGCCGTCAGCTTCAAGATGGAAGCGGCCATTCAGCTGATTACGGAGCCAAAGCTGGAGGTGGCTCTGCTGTCCCCGTCACAGATCAAATCCACCCTGTCCGCCAATCCGCTACCCATTGATTTTCAGGATACGGGGCTGAAGGGGTTTCAGGAGGCGGCGTTTATTGTGGCCTATGCGGGGCACCTGTAGTGGTTGAAAAAATCGTTACATGAAGCGAATGCTAATACAAAAGGATAACTCCGTACCGGTTTCATTGCTGCTCCCACGCTGTGGCCAGTAATAAATAAGCCAGGTATTGTCTGGAAGCCTGTCACTGCAACAACGGCTGCATACGTTATCCGTTGCATGGTTTCCGCTATCAGATCGGCTGGCGTGCCTGAGCCGTATACCCGGCTACATTTTTGCCAGTGACCGGTTCACCATGAAAACCATAGTTGTAAAACGCCTGATCCACGCCCCGATAGAGCAGGTCTTTGACAAACTCAGTGACCACGCCGGTTATGCCCGCTTTCAGGGGATTAAGGACGCCAAATTACTGAGAGAAGGCCGTGATGAGCGTAATGGTAACGGCGCTATCCGCCGTGTGGACCTGGGGGCGGTGTGGTTTGAGGAGGTGATCAGTCATTTTCATCGCCCGACGGGGTTTGATTACCGAATTCTGCGTTCACGGCCGCCCATTGACCATGAGTATGGCGGGTTGAGGCTGGAGGAAACCCCTGAAGGGACTCTGGTGACCTGGACCTCCACTTTGCACATTTGCATCCCGTTGGTGGGTTCTCTGATGACCAGCATGGCCGTCAAGACCGGGGAAAAGGCGTTTGGCGGTTTGCTGAAAGCCATAGACCGGGAGTTGCAGGGCCGCTGATGTGCCCTGCAACAATGTGCCTGTGCCGCCAGTCAGGTGCTCTGACGGCCCCTGAACGCCTCGGGAATCGTCAGCTCAAAGGTCTCCCCCAGATTGGGAATACCCAGAGTGACCGGCCCGCGTTGCGAGCTGAAGTAGAGGCGGCTGCCGTCGCTGGTGAATGCGGGCCCGGTGAGTTCGCTGCCGCCGCCGGTGATCTGCAGCAGGATTCTGGAGGGCTGGTTCGGTGTCAGCACCATCAGGCGCATGGCATCACCATCCTCGGAGACAATGACATCGCCGGCGGGGCCCACAACCAGGTTGTCCACGTCATCAAACGGCAGTTCATCATCGCTGAGCTGTTCGTTGTCGAAAACCACCTCGATCAGGTCATTATCAATGTCCAGCGCATAGACCCGGTTGTCGCCCTTGCAGGCGAAAAACACCACGGCACGCAGTGGGTTGGGGCTGCCTGCCACAACCGCTCTTTCTCCCTCGCTGAATTGCTGCATCCAGATCCCTTCACCGCCCTTGAAGACAGTGCCGGGGGCGGGCTGGCCCGTGGTTTCCATGATTTCACGGCGGACATCGGCCTGTGGCCGTTCCGGTGAGCGAACCGGGACCCATTTCACGGCTTTGAGTTGTCTCGCAGCGGCCAGGTCTTCCTGGTAAGCGCCGTTTTCAAAACCGTCAATTTCCAGCACTTCCAGTACGCCATTGTCCAGGTCAAGGCCACTCTGGCCGTTAATGGCGGTGGCTGACCCGGCGGAGGTAAAGCGGTAGAGCCGGCCGCTGCCGGAATCTTCGGTCAGGTAGAGGGTACGAGTGGCGGCGTCCACAGCGACGGCTTCATGGTTGAATACGCCCAGCTTCGGCAACACCCGTGCGGTGGTTTCGTCGCCGAACGGGTCGCATTCGTAAACCAGTCCGTCACCGACCTCCTCACAGGAGAGCCAGGTCTGCCAGGGGGTGGGGCCACCGGCACAGTTTCGGCGGGTTTCGGTGAGTATCCGGTAATTGTCAGTAAGCTCGCCAATAGCATTGAAGCGGATTGCGCCAACCCCACCATCGGGGTCTATCTCACTGTTGGGGACATAGACCCAGCCACCATCCGGGGCATCAAAGACAGCGCCGCCGTCAGGAAAGGTATGCCAGGGTGTCTGACTGCCCACCACAGGGATACTGCCAGAGCGGGCCACTCTTCGGATGCTGAATCCTTCCGGGATAAAAACGCCGTTGATGTCAGACTCCACCAGTGGCCCGATGCCGGACAGGGGCGTTGTGGTAAAAGGCAGCTGGGAGGCCGGAATGACCGGGCCCAGAGGCAGGTCAGGCGCGGCGGCAGTGTCGGTGGGGCTGACGGATGAATCGGAAAAGGGCTTGCAGCCATAGAGGCTGACGCCCACTGTTCCCAGAAACAGGTTCTGCAGAAACGCCCGCCGACTGGTATTGAATCTGTTGTGTGTCATTGCATGCTCCCTTGAGTGGATGCAGGAAGCTTATGGGGGAAGTCTGTCAGTTGAGTGACAACTGGATGAAGGCGGTTGATTGCGGGTTGATGATGGGCTGTCAGACCCGGTGACGGGGATCATGTGCTGGGCATACTCACCCCTTTTTATCCGGCCACTGGGCCCCTTTCAGGGGGTGCAACAATCCCGTTGACGGGTCGGTTGCGCGGGCTCTAATATGATCAATGCTTCCTGGAATTGCAGCATGAGCCAAGCCAAATCGCCTTCCTTCCGCCCAAGGGTTCCAATGCCCCTGGTGGTGCTTCCATTACTGGCTCTGCTGCTGGTTTTTCTCTCTCCGGCGACTCAGTACCAAACCTTTGCAGTGCAACCGGATCCCGGGTTGATGGCAAGCCCGGGTTACCTTGTGGTGGCCAGCCATAACGACTCTTTCAGGGTCCCTGGCGCCCAACAGCGTGATGAGTCCCTGGGCAATGGCGGCGCTGATGCGCCCGACGGTTGGCCTCATGAGCCCGTGGCCCTCCAGTGCGGTCTCCATCATCGTGCCGGTGTCTTTGCTGTGGTGGCGGAACAGGCCCCGTCCGTCCCCCGTTTTCTGCACCCCCTGCTTCGCGCCCCCCCTGTGGTGTAATCCTCTTTTTCCCCTGGTTGTGCGCCCGGGTAGCCCTCCCGGTTAACATCGCTGTCTTTGAGGATGCCCCATGAAATCGCTCCGCGTTCGGGCCCTGGTCTATGGGCTGGTGGTTGTGCTTGGCTTGTTGAGTGCCCTGCCGAATCTGCTCTCGCCGGCCCTGTCCGGCAAGCTGCCCGACTGGTATCAGCAGAATACCGTCTCACTGGGGCTGGACCTTCAGGGCGGTTCCCATCTGCTGCTGGAGGCGGATATGCAGTCGCTGTTTGCCAGCGAGTCCGAAGCCGTTGTGGAGGAGTTGGCCAGGGCCCTGCAGGAGGCCGGTATCCGTTACGGGCGCCCTCAGGTGACGGACACAGGGGCCGGGCTGCCTGTCCGTCAGCCCGAGCGGCTGCCCGAGGCGGCCAGCCTGGCCCGCAAGCTGGCCCAGGAGAACCCTGACGGCATCCGCCGCTTCGAGGTGGCCTCCGATGACGGCCGCCTGGTGCTGACCCTGACCGATGTCTGGCGGGAGCGTCTGGCAAAGGATGCGGTGGAGCGCAGCCTGGAGGTGGTGCGCCGGCGGCTGGATGAAACCGGCCTGGTGGACCCCAGCATCACCCGCCAGGGCAGCGACGGCATCCTGGTGCAGATGCCGGGGCTGACCGACCCGGGCGAGATCCGCAAGCTGCTGGGTACCACGGCGAAAATGACCTTCCACTGGGCGGCCCGGGAGTCGGGCAGGGAAGACGTGGCCACCATGACCCTGCCGGGTACCCATGAAGACAGGACCTACAGGCTGGAAAAAAGAGTGGCCATGCAAGGGGAGCACATCCGTGATGCCCGCATGGCCTTCAGCGCCGAGAGTGGCGAACCGGTGGTCAACTTCAAGCTGGACGACAAGGGCGCACGGCGGTTCGCGGACATGACCCGTGAGAACATCGGCCGGCCACTGGCCATTGTGCTGGATGCTGAGGTGATCACGGCACCGGTGATTCGCAGTGTCATTGCCGGCAGCGGTGAGATCAGCGGTGCCTTTACCAGCAAGGAGGCCAGCGAACTGGCGCTGCTGCTGAGGGCCGGTGCACTGCCGGCACCACTGCATGTGCTGGAGGAGCGCACCGTGGGCCCGGACCTGGGCAGCGATGCCATTGCCATGGGTCTGACCACGGGCCTGCTGGGCGCGGCCATGGTGATTGCCTTTATGGTGGCCCTGTACGGTGGCTGGGGGCTGATCGCCTGTGTCGGCCTGGTGGTGAACATCGGGCTGCTGTTCGGGATTCTCAGCCTGCTGGGGGCCACACTGACCCTGCCGGGCATTGCCGGCATTATCCTCACCATTGGCATGGCGGTGGACGCCAATATCCTGATCAACGAGCGCATCCGTGAAGAGTCCCGCCGTGGCAGAAAGGCCGGCATGGCCCTGCGGGAGGGCTTTGGCAAGGCCTACAGCACCATACTGGATTCCAACTCCACCACGCTGATCGCGGTCAGCCTGCTGTTCCTGTTTGGCAGTGGTCCGGTCAGGGGCTTTGCCGTGACCATCGGCATTGGCCTGCTGACCTCCCTGTTTACCGCCATCTCCGTCACCCGTCTGCTGATGGAGTGGCGCATCCGTGACCGCGAGAGGGCGCCTCTGGTGATTGCCGGTGTGGCCTGGCTGGACCGCATCAGTGATCGGGGCATGGACTTCATGAGGGGCCGTGTGATCGGTCTGGTGGTGTCGGCGGTCCTGTCCATCGCCGCCATCGCCCTGTTTGTGCAGCCGGGCCTGAAATACGGCGTCGACTTTACCGGTGGCACCGTGGTGGAGGTGCAGGCCCCCGCGGTGACGGTGGAGCAGCTGCGCGACACACTGGAGTCCCGGAACCTGGAGGATGCCGCCATACAGGAATTCGGTGACGACGGGCGCTTCCTGATCCGTCTGCCGGCGGAGCAGGGCGAGCCGGGGGCAACGGCGCAGCAGGTGACCCTGCTCAAGTCGGCCGTCAGTTCCGTGGCCCCTGAGGCGGAATTCCCCCGGGTGGACATGGTCGGCCCCAAGGTCAGTGGCGGCTTCAGTGATGCCACCCTACTGGCCATACTGCTGGCCGGTGCCGGCATGCTGGCGTACCTCTGGCTGCGCTTCGAGTCCCACTTTGCACTGGCCGCCACACTGACCATCGCACTGGATCTCACCAAGACTATCGGCTTCTTCGCACTGGCCGGTGTGGAGTTCAACCTGACGGCGGTGGCCGCGCTGCTGGCCCTGATCGGCTATTCCGTGAACGACAAGGTGGTGGTGTTCGACCGCATCCGGGAAAACCTGCGGGCCACTCCCGAGCGGCCCATGCTGGAGCTGCTGAACCAAAGCATCTCCTCCACACTGACCCGCACCGTGTTCACCTCCGTGACCACCTTCCTGGCCCTGCTGCCCATGGGCATTGCCGGTGGTGCGGCCGTGGCCAGCTTTGCCTTGCCCATGCTGTTCGGCATTGTGATCGGCACCAGTTCATCGGTGTATATTGCCTCGCCGATCCTGTATTACCTGGGGCAGCGGCGTATGAGGAGGGGGCTGGCCCAGCTGCGGCCGACCGCCGAGGAGATGCAGGTTGAGCTGGACGGGATTCCCTGAGCGGCTCACAGTGACTGTCAGTTTTCAAAGGGCGCCGTTCCGGCTATCGTTGGAATGGCTCTCTGCCCTGAAGGAAAAAAGCCATGGCTATCCAGAAAGTGCTTATCGCCAACCGTGGCGAAATCGCCGTTCGCATTGCCCGCGCCTGTAATGAGCTCGGGGTGCGTTCCGTTGCCGTCTATTCCGAGGCGGACCAGTACTCGCTCCACGTCAAGAAAGCGGACGAATCCTACCAGATCAGCAAGGACCCCCTCAGTGGCTATCTCAACCCCCACCATCTGGTGAACCTGGCGGTGGAGACCGGCTGCGACGCACTGCACCCCGGCTACGGGTTTCTCTCGGAGAATGCCGAGCTGGCCTCGGTGTGCCAGCAGCGGGGCGTGACCTTTATCGGCCCCTCCTCAGAGGCGATTGCCGCCATGGGCGACAAGACCCAGGCGCGCCAGACCGCCATTGCCGCCGGCGTGCCCGTGACACCGGGCTCGGAGGGGAACCTGGAGGATGTGGAGGATGCACTGCGACAGGCCGCCGGCATCGGTTACCCGGTGATGCTCAAGGCCACCTCCGGCGGCGGTGGCCGTGGCATTCGCCGCTGCGACAATGACAAGGAACTGCGGCAGAACTACCAGCGGGTGATTTCCGAGGCCACCAAGGCCTTTGGCAGCGCCGAGGTGTTCCTGGAGAAATGCATCATCGAGCCACGGCACATCGAGGTGCAGGTGCTGGCCGACCATCACGGCCAGGTGGTGCATCTGTACGAACGGGACTGCTCCATACAGCGGCGCAACCAGAAGCTGATTGAAGTGGCGCCGTCACCGCAGCTGAGTGACCGGCAGCGGGAGTACATCGGCGAGCTGGCCGTCCGTGTCAGCCGGGAATGCGGCTATGTGAACGCCGGCACCGTGGAGTTTCTGCTGGACCACGACGACAGCTTCTACTTCATGGAGATGAACACCCGGGTGCAGGTGGAACACACCATCACCGAGGAAATCACGGGTATTGATATCATCAAGTCCCAGATCCGCATTGCCGCCGGTGAGCCACTGGAATTCACCCAGGAAGACATCCGCTACCGGGGCTTTGCCGCCCAGTTCCGCATCAACGCGGAGGACCCGAAAAACGGCTTTCTGCCCAGTTTCGGCCGTATCAGCCGCTACTATTCCGCCGGCGGCCCCGGCGTGCGCACCGATGCCGCCATGTACACCGGCTACGAGATCCCCCCCTATTACGATTCCATGTGCGCCAAGCTGATTGTCTGGGCCCGTGACTGGCCGGAGCTGGTGGCCCGCTCCCGCCGTGCCCTCAGTGACATGGCCATCTACGGGGTGCAGACCACCATTCCCTATTACCAGCAGATACTGAACCATCCGGATTTCCAGACGGGCACCTTCAACACCGGCTTTGTGGAGCGCAACCCCCAGTTGCTGGAATACAGCGACAAGACCCGGCCGGAATCCATTGCCACGGCCATTGCCGCCGCCATTGCCGCCCAGGCGGGCCTGTAAACCGATTACTGGAGAGCCACCACCATGGCACAGAGAACAATCCACATCACTGACGTGATCCTGCGGGATGCCCACCAGTCGCTGATCGCCACGCGCATGCGCACCGAAGACATGCTGCCGGCCTGTGAATGGCTGGACCAGGCCGGTTACTGGTCACTGGAATGCTGGGGCGGCGCCACCTTTGATGCCTGTGTCCGCTTCCTGAAGGAGGACCCCTGGGAGCGTCTGCGCACACTGCGTGCCCATCTGCCCAATACCCGTCTGCAGATGCTGCTGCGGGGGCAGAATCTCCTGGGGTACCGCCATTACGGCGACGATGTGGTGGAGGCCTTCGTGGACAAGGCGGCGGAAAACGGTATCGACGTCTTCCGCATCTTTGACGCACTCAACGATGTGCGCAACCTGGAAACCAGCATCCGTGCGGTGAAAAAAACCGGCAAACACGCCCAGGGCACACTGTGCTACACGGTCAGCCCGGTACACCATGTCAGCACCTTCCTGTCCCAGGCGAAAACCATGGCCGACATGGGGGCCGACAGCATCGCTATCAAAGACATGGCCGGGCTGCTGACACCGGCGGTGACCGCGGAACTGGTGAGGGGCCTCAAAAAGACCCTCAAGCTGCCGGTGTTCCTGCACTCCCATGCCACCTCGGGCATGTCCCCCATGTGCCAGTGGGCGGCCCTGGAGGCGGGGGTGGACCATATTGACACGGCCCTGTCCGCCTTTGCCGGAGGCACCAGCCATCCGCCCACCGAGTCACTGGTGGCGGCACTGCACGACGCCGGTTACGACACCGGCCTGGACCTGGCGCTGCTGGACAGGGCGACCCAGCATTTCCGGGAGGTGCGCAAGAAGTACCACCAGTTTGAAAGCGACTACAACGGCGTGGACACCTCGGTGCTGCTGTCGCAGGTGCCCGGTGGCATGATGTCCAACCTGGCCAACCAGCTCAGGGAGCAGGGGGCGCTGGAGCGGATCCAGGAGGTGTTCGAGGAAATCCCCCGTGTGCGCAAGGACCTCGGCTACCCGCCACTGGTGACCCCCACCTCCCAGATCGTGGGCACCCAGGCGGTGATCAACGTGCTGGGAGGCAAACGCTACGACACCATCACCAACGAAGTGAAAAAGTACATGCAGGGATGGTACGGCAAGGCCCCGGCGGCCGTGGACCCGGAACTGCAGCGCCGTGCCGTTGGCAAGGAGGAGCTGATCGAGGAGCGCCCCGCCAACCTGATTCCCAGGGAGCTGGCCACACTGCGCAAGGACGTGGGGGATCTGGCTGAGAGCGAAGAGGATGTCCTCACCTACGCCATGTTCCCGGACCAGGCCCGCAGCTACCTGCAGCAGCGCCGTGACGGCACACTGCAGCCCGAGGTCCTGAAACCGCTGGCCACGGCCAGAACCGGCGGCAGTGTGTCCACCCAGTTCCGCATCACCGTGCACGGCGAAAGTTACGACATCCAGGTCACCGGCGCCAACCCGGTCAGCGAGACCGAGCGGCGCTTCTACATGACCGTGGACGGTGTGCCGGAGGAGGTCCACCTGGAGTCACGGGGTGAGGGGGCGGAAGGCCCCCGCAAGGGAGGCCGCGCCAGGGCCACGGGGGAAGGCCATGTGACCACCACCATGCCGGGGAATATCGTGGATGTGCTGGTCAAGGAGGGGGACACCGTCACCGCCGGTGATGCGGTGCTGATCATCGAGGCCATGAAAATGGAAACCGAGGTCAAGGCAACCCGCTCCGGGACGGTCAAGGCCGTGAACATTGCCAAGGGTGACCGGGTGGCGCCCGGTGAAAGCCTGATCGAGATCGAATAACCCGGCCTGACTGGCAGTGCATCAGGCCCGTTGCCTGAAGTGTGCGGCCGGTCGGGTCCGGGGTGTGGTTTGGTTCGCCGAGACCGGTGCCCGGGGTTTGTATGCTGAGAGGTGCCCTTCTGTCTGTAAGGGCGGCTTGAAGGATGTTCTCGCATACAGAAGGAATGGCCCGTGGATCTGTCCAGTCTCCCCTCCCGCTTCTTTGCCGCACTGCTGGTGACCGGTGGTCTCCTTGGCGCCGTCGATGTCCTGCCCCTCTGGATCGAGGGGGTCCGGGAAAGCTGGGAGTTGAGTGCCCGGGCTGGCATTGTTGCGGCGCTTTACCTCCTGGCGGTCTACACGGGGCTGAGGCTCTGGCAGGGCACACGCCAGGGCCGGCAGTGGGCGGTCCTGATTTTTGCCTCCCAGATCCCCGTGCTGGCACTGCCCGGCCTGAGCTATCAGTGGTCCACCGGTGCCCGGATCGGCACGGCCGTCCGGGAGAATGGCCATGGCGGCTTCGAGGCGGTCTACCTGGAAACCTTTGGCGCCGTGAGTGAGTTCGGGCTTCACACCGGCCTGACGGAGCCGGCACTGGGTGTGAATGTCTTCGCCCTGATCGCGTTCACGGTGCTGAAACGTTCAGGGCCCTCCATGACCAGCCACCACTTTGCGCCACGTCCCGACTCGGGCTTCCAGCGCTCAACCCGCCGGAGTTAGACGCTGCGCCCCGGGCTTTCTGAAGCATCGAATATAGCGAACCAAAATACATAAAAAACTTTATTCTTTTCGACAGTTAATAAAAGGATGATGGTCCTGTGTCCGAATCAAGGAGAGCCCGTCATGAAAACCATTCACAAGTTTCGTCTCGACAGCGGCAAAGAGCCCACCACACTGAAGCTGCGTCAGGGTTATCGTGTGGTTCGCTGTGAATACCTGGTGCAGGACAAAGGCGTGTATCTCTGGGTGGAGCAGCCACTGAATGTGGAGATTCCGCTGGTGGAGCGTCAGTTTGTGGTCGCTTATTCCGGGGATCCGGTGCCCAAGAGTTATCAGTACCTGGATACGGCACTGGATACCTTTGGTCCGGAGGCCTACCACGTGTTCGAGGTGCCAGAGGCCACCCCGGTGTCCGTGTCGGTCACTGCCCGTAAACGGAGCCATGTCTTGCCGGGCAGCCCCGCTTTTCATAAAGTGGGGGCACTCTGACCGGTTGTCACCTGTTGTACACGGGACCCTGAGGGGTCCTTTTTTTTGTCCGGAGCTTTGTGGTTATGCCCGACATTATTGTGATGTTTTTCCTGCTGGGCCTGGTGGCCGGTGCCCTGAGATCGGACCTTGCCATACCGAAAGCGGCCTACGATATCCTCAGCCTGTTGCTGATGCTGACCATCGGCCTCAAGGGAGGTATGGCGCTCCATGGCAATCTGCATTGGGGGTTGGTGAGTGAAGTGCTGGTTGTGGGGGCCCTTGGGTTTGTCATTCCGCTGGTGCTGTTTCCCATACTCCGTCATCTGGTCCGTCTGGATCTGGCGGATGCCGCCAGCTTCTGCGCCCATTACGGCTCCGTGAGTGCCGGCACCTTTGCCGTGGCACTGGCCTGGGTGGAGGCCCGGGGCATGGCCATGGACGGGCAGGTCACGCTGTATCTGGTGCTGCTGGAGTTGCCGGCGATCCTGACCGGTCTTTGGCTGTACCGGCGCTATACCAAGGATAAAATGCCCAGAGCCGATGGGGTGGGCCCCCTCTGGCAGGAGACACTGACCAACCGCAGTGTGGTGTTGCTGGTGGGGGGTGTCATTATTGGCATGCTGTACGGTCCCGACCAGGGGGAGGGCGTGACGGCGCCACTGACCGGGGCTTTTTCACTGGTGCTGTCGCTGTTTCTTCTGGAAATGGGCCTGGTGGCTTCTGAAACACTGCGCAATATCCAGCTCAAACACTGGCGGGTGGTGGTCTTTGCCCTGACCATGCCAACGGTGCTGGCGGTGCCTGGGCTGCTGGCGGGCCTGTGGCTGGGTCTGGCCCCGGGCACGGTGGTGGTGCTGGGGGCGCTCACTGGCAGTGCCTCGTACATCGCCGCTCCGGTGGCCATACGCCACGGCATTCCCAAGGCGGATATCGGGCTGGCCATGCTGGCCTCTCTGGGCGTGACCTTTCCTTTCAATGTGCTGGTGGGGATCGGGCTTTACAGCCATCTGGCGGAGTATCTGGCCGCTGTGTAACCCGGTTTCGTCACCGCAAAGGAGTCCCTCGTGGATAACCTGAACCTGCGGCATCTGCATCACTTCTGGGTCATCGCCCGCGAAGGCTCACTGGTGCGTGCGGCGGAGACGCTGGACCTGACGCCCCAGACACTGAGCGGGCAGCTGGCCAACCTGGAGTCCGATCTGGGCAGCCCTCTGTTCCGCCGTGCCAACCGGGCCCTGCAGCTGACGGAATTCGGCCAGACGGTGTTCAGCTATGCGGACGATATGTTCCTGACCGCACAGGCCCTGTCGGATGTGGTGCGTCAGCCCCCGGAAAACCGCCCACTGACCCTGTCGGTGGGCATTTCCGCCTCCATTCACAAGCTGATTGCCTACCACCTGGTGGAGCCGGCACTGGGTCTGTCCCGTGAGGTGCGCCTGAACTGCCGCACCGGGGATACCGCCGAACTGCTCAAGCGACTGGGGCAGCGCCAGCTGGATGTGGTGCTGGCGGACCGCCTGCCCAACACGGATGAGGCCAGCACAGTGCGCGCCCACCGCCTGGCCAGCTCCTCCATGTCCCTGTTTGCGGCGCCGGCCCTGGCGCAGCGTCTGAAGGAGAACTTCCCGGACAGCCTCAACAACCAGCCGTTTCTGGCCACCTCCCTGGATGCCCCTTACATCAGCGCACTGATGAACTGGTTCTCCAGCCAGAATGTGCGGGTGAAAGTGGTGGCGGAAGTGGATGACAGCGCCCTGATCAAGGTGTTTGCCCGGGAAGGGCTGGGTTACTTCCCGGCGCCAACGGCCATCCGCGACGAGGTCTGCCGCCAGTACCAGGTGGAGCATGTGGGCAGCATTGCCGAGGTGCGGGATACCCTCTATGCCATCACCCGTTCCCGTGGCAGCCACAACGCCGCCGTCACCGAGCTGCTCAAGGAACATCCCGAGCTGGAAGACCGCTTCGAGAGCCTGGCGCGAAAACCCTAGCAGGCGACCTTTACCAGAACAGAATCAGCAGCCCCGTGCCCAGTACCAGCCGGTAAAGCACAAAAGGCCACATGCCAACGCGGTTCAGCAGTTTCAGCAGTAAGTGCACGCAGGCGTAGGTGGTGATGCCGGCCAGCAGGGCGCCCCAGAACAGCGGCGCCCACTCCACGGCCTCCTCGGAGCGCACCAGATGCACCGTCTCCAGGCTGCCCGCGGCCAGTATGACCGGCACGGAAAGAAGAAATGAGAAGCGCGCCGCCGCCACCCGGGTCAGGCCCAGTGCGAGGCCGGCGGTCATGGTGACGCCGGAGCGGGACACCCCGGGCATCAGCGCCAGTGCCTGGGCCATGCCAATCATCACCGCATCGGAGATGCCGATGCTGGACACCTCCCGCTGGCGCTTGCCCCGGATATCCGCGAACCAGAGCAGCAGGGCGAAGCCGATCAGTGTGAAGGCCACAAAAAAGGGCGAGCGCAGGTGGGTTTCCACCATGCCGCCCAGAAGCAGCCCCGCCGCACCGGCCGGTATGGTGCCCAGTATCACCCCCCAGGCCAGCTGTGCCTCCTGGCTGTTGCCACCCCCGGTGACGGAGCGCAGCCAGGCGGTGGCCATGGTGAACAGGTCCTTGCGGAAGTAAAGGATCACCGCCATGACGGTCCCCACGTGCAGGGCCACGTCAAAAGACAGCCCCTGATCACGCCATCCGGTGAACACGGGCACCAGAACCAGGTGAGCCGAGCTTGAGACCGGCAGTATTTCCGTCAGCCCCTGCACCAGTGCCAGCACAATAATCTGTAAAATATCCATTCGGGAATCCACTCTGAAAATCGGCGCCGGTAGTGTAGCCTGCCCCGGCCGTTGTTGTGATAGGTTTTGTTGACGCCCACGGCCATTCAGGGCTGATCCGTCATCAGTCGACAAAACAGGCGTCAAAAAACAGGAGACAAAGAGTGCCGTAAACCGGGGCCGTCGTAAACCGGGAGAAGCACTCGTTCACACCATGCGTCAGTTACTCAGGACATTGCGTCCTCACAAGCTGCCCTTTCGCCGTCGTGTGGCCCGTGCCGCGGTGGCGCTGATCTATCGCCCCACGGAAGAGGGTGGCATGGAGTTGCTGTTTATTCAGCGCTCCCATCGTGAGGGGGACCCCTGGTCCGGGCATATGGCCTTTCCGGGAGGCCGGCTGGAACGGTGGGACCACTCCAGCCGCCATACCGCCATGCGCGAGACACGGGAGGAGACCGGGCTCGACCTGTTCCGCTATGGCCGCTACCAGGCCAGGCTGTCCGATCTGCTGACCCGCCAGCACAGCCGCTGGCGACCCATGGTGGTCACACCCCATGTGTTTGAATGGACCGGGCCGGAAGTCCTGAGCTTCAACCACGAAGTGCAGCGCCGGGTCTGGGTACCCCTGTCCTACCTGGCCGACCCGGCCAACCAGTCCACCATGCGCTGGTCCACCCGTCTGGGTGAACTGAAGATGCCCTGCTGCCGCTATCAGGGGTACTGCATCTGGGGGCTGAGCTACAGCATGCTCCGGGAGCTGCTGGTGGTGTTCTGTCCGGGGCAAACCGACTGACTGAAAGCGGCGGTAAAGGACCGAGACGGTTTCTGGTACGAGCGCAACGCCTTTATCGGGCCGACTGACCTGGCAACTCCGTATCTGGCTGGCTACCCGACCGGCTTTCGCAGTGGTCGTAATGGTCTGAGTGTTGCCGATTCGTTTCGCAACGATCCGAACCGTCCGACATTCAGCCTGATCACAACTTCAGAATAGTCAGCACCTGATTGTGGAGCCTGTCCGGCACAGACGCGTTTAACGGGCTTTTTTGCGGGAGGAGCCGGGCTTGTTCAGTGCGTCGGACAATTCCCGCCACAGCTGACGGAAGGCCAGGGTGGCCCGTCCCCTGGGGGCGAATTCGGCCACGGGGCGGCGGAATTCCCCCATGCGCTCGCAATCACTGGTGTAGGGGATGACGGCTTTGGCCAGGCGGGAGAGAATCAGCGGCGGTGTATCACACCATTGCCGGTGGAGCGGACGGCGGCGGTCCACCAGTGAGAGAAAGGGGCGCAGTTTCTTGCGGGGGCGTTTCTGCCGGTCCAGATGGGCGGTCAACTGCTCCCAGGCCCGCAATGAGAGCGGTGTTGGGACCGTGGGGACGGCAATGATATCCGCCGCTTCGAACAGGTTGTCGGACAGCCTGGAAAAAGTGGGCGGGCAGTCCAGGATCACCAGGCTGTAGGCCTCGGACAGAGGGGCCAGAAGCCTTTTGAGGTGATGGCGGTCATCGGTCTTCTGGGCCAGCAACACGTCCAGATGGCGGTGCCTGGCATCCGCCGGCAGCAGATCCAGTCCGGGAACCGGTGTCCCCACAATCTCACGCCCCAGTGGCTGTTTGCCCAGCAGCATCTTCTTGCTGCTCTTCTGCAGCCCCTGATCGTGCTGCAGATACCAGCTCGCCGCCGCCTGGGCGTCCAGGTCCCAGAGCAGCACGCGATGACCGTCCCTGGCCGCCTCCGAGGCCAGATTCACCGCGGCGGTGGTCTTCCCCACGCCGCCTTTGAGATTGTAGAGAGCGAGAACGTTCATTCGCGAATCCATGCCGAGAAACAGCGCTCAGGCTATCATTGACGTTAAAGCGTGCGTGTTAAGGTTTTGTGTCGGCCCGAGCCGCAATGCCACTCATGAAACCCGCCTCGTCCAGCGCCCCTCGTACATCAGTGTTCACCGCCGTGTCCTGTCAACCGGTCTGTCAGGCGGCCATCCGCGGTCTGCACAAGAGAAACCCCGTAAATGACGTGTGGAGAGCTTCATCCAGGACCTCAAGCCCGGCCGTGCGTTCAACCTCTCGCCGGTTCAAGAGCTGGCCAGTGAACTGCTCAGCTCAGTATGCCTGCGTTCTGGCGGGGAAGCCTTGTTCTGTCGTTCCGCCCGGAGATGACGGTGAACTGACCTTGATTCGGATGGGGTCATAAAGGGCGTTGCGGCCGATCAACGGCCATTCCCAAATCGTCCCGACGCCGAAATCGCCTCACTCTGGAGGCGAGCAGTCTGTGCATCAGGAAGGCGAAAGCCAGAACGATGTAACTGTAATGCAGACTGTTTTCGGTTTTGGCCGCCCACCAAATGTGCCATATGGCAATGACAACCAGCGGATAGCTCAGTCGGTGCAGTCGCCGCCAGTGGCGCTTCATGGCACGCTGTACAGCGGTGGGCGAGGTGACGGCCAGCATCAGCAGGATCAACCAGCCCGCCAGGCCGGGTATCAGAAAGGGCCTCTCCGCCAGATCGTCCAGCGTCCAGACAAGTTGCCAATTCACCTCCAGATGGAGATAAACAGCCAGGTGCACGCTGGCGTAAAAGAAGGCAAACAGCCCGATCATGCGGCGGGCCTTGAACAGGAAATTCCAGTCCGACAGCCGTTTTCCACCACTGGCACGGAGCAGACGACACAGGGCACTGAGCCAGCGGCGCAGTGGAGTAACGGCCAGGCTGGCCAACAGAAACCCGATGGCCCATTGCCCTGTTGTGTTCATCAGGGTGTTAAAGGGGTTGAATCCCAGCTCCCCCAGCAGGGACTGCCCCAGCAGAGTAGCCGCAGGGCTCAGGCCGGTGATAAACAGGATCAGGCGCAACGCGGCCTCGTGGCGATTCAGCCATTGCAACAGGCGGAGCATGAACTAGCGGCCTTTATAAAGGTGGGCGACTTGCTCCCCGTAACCATTGTACATTTCCGTGGCCCGTTTCCCAGGCTCACCGAGACGGGTTTCACGCTGTTGGTTCCAGCGCGGATGGGCAAGGTTCGGATTGACATTGGCGTAAAAGTCAAAATCCCCGGGCGCTTCTTTCATCCAGGTGGTCAACGGCTGCTCGGCCACCAGATCAATCCGCTGAATGGCCTTAATGCTTTTGAAGCCGTATTTCCAGGGCACCACCAGTCGGACCGGAGCGCCGTTGGCGGGAGGCAGATCCTGACCGTAAAGGCCGGTCGCCAGCAGCGTCAGGGGGTGTTCAGCTTCATCGATGCGTAAGGCCTCAGTGTAGGGCCAGTCCAGAACAGGACGGCGCTGGTTGATCATTTCGCTGGGGCGGTAAGTGCCGGTAAAACGCACATAACGTGCGGCGGAGAGCGGTTTGACCAGGGAGAGAATCCGATGCAATGGTACTCCCTGCCAGGGCACCAGTTTGGACCAGGCCTCAATACAGCGCAGGCTGTAAACACGCTCTTCGGGGTGTTGGGCACGTAGGTCGTCCAGGTCCAGTGTTAGCGGCTTCTCGACCAGTCCGCCAATCTCAATATGCCAGGGGGAGGTGGTCAGCCTCTGAGCCAGCACACGCACGGCTTCCTTTTCCGTGGAGAACTCGTAGTAATTATTGTAACCGGCGATTGCCCTCAGTGGTGTCCATTGCGCTCTGGGCGGTACGGCTGGCAAGTCGGCAGCCAACAGGCGCGGCCAGGGCATGACCATTCCCAGTGCAGCGGCGCCCGAGGTTGCCAGAAGTCGGCGTCGAATCGGATCAACCATCCGTTTCCCTCAGGCCTTGCAGATAAATAATCAGGGCCGTGATTTCGGAGTCGGACAACTGCTCGCCCCAGGGCGGCATCTGGGGCGAGCGTCCCACCGCTTTACCGCCCTGGGTGATAATGCTTCGGGTGCGGGGTTCGGAAAGGTTGCTCTTAGTGAGATCGGCCGGTGGCGGGTCCGTGATGACTCGGGCCAGACGGCCGTCACCCTCACCAAACGCACCATGGCACAGGACACAGCGTTTGACAAAGATCTGCTGACCGACACGGCGAGAGGGTGCAACATGGCTCCGTGACTCGTCCAGCAGGGCCAGCGCTTCCTGCTGGCGGGTTCTCAGCAGGGACACAAATTGTGTGACCGAATGGACCTCGGTCCAGGTCAGTTCGTTGCCAAAGGGCGGCATGTACTGGGAATGGCCTTGCCCGGATCCACCGTGGAGCGTTATTTGCAGAATCTCATCCAGCGTCTCAGCATGCACCGGCTTTCTGAGGTCCGTGTCGGGGTAGTCATTCAGATTCATGGCCAGCGGTCCGTCACCCCGGGCTTCAGTGCCGTGGCACAGGGCACAGCGCTCCAGGTAGACACTGGCCCCCTGCGAGGCCGTGGGAGCCACCTCCCAGTCATCACTGGCCACCGCCAGGGCCGGCAGACACAGAGCCATGAGCAGAGGCCAAACCGCAAGGGTTTCACGAGTCATGAGCTATTCCTCCACTTCGATGGTCATTTGCATCTGGGGGTGTATCGCACATTCAACGGTCACTTTACCGGGGTTTTCAAACGTGATGCTGCGTGACTCGCCCTGGGGAAAGGAGCCAAGATCAAAAAACTTGCTTTCTGAGAGACTGAAAATGTTATGGAAAAAAGGATCGTTGTTGAGGAACTCCACCGTGTCCCCGGCTTTGATGGTCAGATTCTGAGGCTGAAAGGCCTTGTCGGATTGTTCCACCGTGTAGTTCTCGGCTACGGCAACCGCACTACCCAGACATGGCAGCATCAGGCAGAGAGCAGGGATCATTCGCAGTGTTTTAGTTTTCATGGGCATCTCCAAGAGTTTCAGGGGTTATCGGGGCAGTGTGGGAAGCACATAGGGCGTTTGCGGTGAGGTCAGACTTTTCATGAAAGCCACCAGGTCTTCCCGCTCCTGTTGGGTCAGGTCCAGAGCCTTCATACCCGGCGCCACGTTGTCACGCACCAGTCCGCCGGTCTCATAGAATTCGACAACTTCCATCAATGTGCTGGCCGAGCCGTCGTGGAAATAGGGTGCTCTGAGCTCGACGTCTCTTAGTGTCGGCGTTTTAAAGGCCCCTTCCAGAACGGCAATTGGGACAATGGCATAGCGGCCCGGGTCCGGGTTTTCCTGACCCTGTGACGCCAGGCCCAGGTTATGAAATCCGTTATCGGTAAAGTTGGGTGCGCTGTGGCATCCGGCACAATTGCCCTTGTCGGGGTCCATAAACACCTTGAAACCATTGATCTGCTCTGGAGTCAGAGCGTCAGAGTCGCCACGAACCCACTGATCGAACGGGGAGTTGTCGCTGATGACCGTACGCTCAAAGCTGGCAATCGCCTTGCGCAAAGCGTCCACAGAGACACCCAGATCCGGATAGGCCTCGTTGAAGGCTTCCACGTAGCCGGGAATGGCCTTGAGTCGGGCAATGGCGTCGTTGATGTCGACGTTCATTTCCACACTGGCCACCATGGGTCCGATGGCCTGTTCTTCGAGGCTGTGAAAGCGACCGTCCCACATGTACTTCTTGTTGAACGCCGTATTGACGATCGTCATGGAGGCGCGCCCAAGCACCCTGTCCTGAGACCCCCTTGCCGTCGCCAGTCCATCGGACCACCCCATCATCGGGCTGTGGCACGAGGCACAGGACATGTTCTGCGCCCCGCTCAGGCGTGGGTCAAAGAAGAGCTTCTTGCCCAGTGCAGCGCCGGCTTCCGTGAGGGGGTTGTCTTCCGGCGTGGGCACTTGCTCAGGCATCAACCAGTGCTGGAGGCTGTTATGCCCGGCCTGATAGGTCAACTCCTGTGCAGCGCCGGCCAAGGGAAGGGCGGTCATCATTCCCACCCAGGCGACGGCCAGTACATTGCGCTTCTGCATCATTACACCTCACTCTGATTCAATGCGAATTGCCCCACCGAATTGCCCAGCCCCGATGAGGAGTCTTTCAGTGTTACCGCCATCTGATCCAGTTTCTGGACGCTTTCGGACGTTTCCTCCGACAGAGCCGCAAGATCGGATATCAGATCCGAAATTCCCTGGATGGCATTTTTCTGAGTTTCATTGTCGTGCTGTAATTGTTGTATTTCGTGTCGTGATTCGCCGGAACGATCACTGGCTACGCGGCTGGCCTGGGCGGCTTTCTCGAGTCCCTCGACATTGCTTTCGACAATGGCGGCCGACTCGGTGGCCACCTCTACAGCCTCACTGACGGAGGAGGCGATGGTTTCAGCCAATGTGGAGATTTCCTCCACGGCCATGCTGCTTCGACCAGCAAGGGCCCGGACTTCGTCGGCTACTACGGCAAAACCACGGCCCTGCTCGCCAGCCCTTGCCGCCTCAATGGCGGCATTGAGAGCCAGCAGGTTGGTCTGATCGGCGACGCTTCGAATGGTCTGAGTGATGTTGGTGATATCCCTGGCGGCATAGGAAAGGCTGTTGACGCGCTCGCTCAGTTCGGTCATGCGTGATTGCAGAGCCTTGAACTGATCGGCCACGGTTTCAATCACCCCGGCGGTGGCGTCGCATTCCTCGGAGGTCTCATTGACCAGTTGGTGGCAGCCCAGAAGCCGGGTCTCTACCGCATCCGCGGTGGCCTCCACCTGATTGATCTGGTTGGTCATGGCGTGGGTGTTGGTCTGCAGCTTTTCCGTTTGCTGAGAAGACATCGATGAGGCTTCACGCACCCCGGAAGCCAGTTCACCGAGTCGCCCGGATTCCGAGGCAATTTTCTGAACAATGGATCGGGTCGTATTGACGGCATGGGCCAGTGCGCTGACCGACTGCCCCATCTCATCCTTGCCCGGATAGTGCATTGTCAACTGCAGATGCCCTGCCGCAAACGCGTCCATTCCCTGGCGGATTTCACTCAATGAACGCAATAGCAACCGGCTGAACAAGAAGGCAATGGCCGCAGAAAGCAGCAGCCCCGTCAGGGTGGCTCCCACCAATACCATAAGGACATGATGGACCTGTTCTGAATTGGCTTTGGCCAGCGACGCCAGCTGGTCCTGCTCGTTGGCCAGTATGGTCCGCCCCAGAGAAACCACTTCACTGGCTTTTTTTGCCATAGCGGCAACCTGTTGCATGGCCTGATCCGGGTTATTCTGACGAGCCAGGCCAATCACTTGCATCTGCTGGGGTCGGATTTCGGAGAGGCGTTTCGTGAGTTTGGCCACGTTTTCATTATCAGGAAGGGCTTCCGTTAGGCGTTGTATGGACTCGTCCAGCGCCGATGAGGCGCCAATAACAGCAATGGCGTGTTGCCGCACGGCATCGCTGCCGCTCACGGCGATCAGGGCGTAGAGGTCCCGCTGAAGCTCGAGAATCGCGCTCAAAGCTTCAGTGGCACGGACCTGACGCTCCCGGGATTTTTCCAGAGCCGCTTCCACTGAGTAACTCTGATGCCAGAGTGTCGAGCCAGCCAGTGCGGCACAGCCAATAGCCACAACCAGTGGCAAAGCCACGATGAGCAACAGCTTGAAGCGCCAGGACAGGTTGTAGAATAGGCTTCGCATGGATTCACCCTCTGCTTTTTGGTTAATTGACGCTTGCAAAAGATGTGCCATAAATACCGGCAACCTTTGTGCGCTTTAACCCCAATCAGCCTGAGAGCCTGTCTGGCTCGTGGGTCCTGACCAAAACCCCTCGAACGCCCGCTCAGGAACTCAGTCGCTTCTGCAACAAAAATGACGGGCATGCTTCAAAAGCTAGCACAAAGAATGTGATTCTGCGCAAACACACGATCCAGAATTTTTGAGTTCGAGGCGCTCGGTCGTCCCGCACCCAGGGTCTCCGGCATGGCTATCAGGGCGTGTTCCAGCCTGTCAGTGAACAGTGAAGCCTTGCTAACGCTCTTTTTGAGGGATTCAGGATGACGCTGGACGGGGATATGCCATAAGATGCCATCCAGCCTGGGCTCTGGGTTTTCCCCTGCTGGGCCGTCAATACGTCCTATCACGATCGCGGGTAGCTTGACCCAGCGGCGTTCCTAATCGGTGTTTTTCATGGAAATCAAGGTCAACTTTCTCGAAAACCGTCGACTTGAGGCCAAGTTTGACGATTTTACCGTTGTGACGGATCAGCCCATCCGCTATAAGGGCTACGGTTCCGCCCCCAGCCCTTTCGACTATTTCCTGGCGTCATCGGCCCTGTGTGCGGCCTATTTTGTGCGGGTGTACTGCCTGGCACGGAATATCCCCACGGACAATATCCGCCTGTCCCAGAACAACATCGTGGACCCGGAGAATCGCTACAACCAGATCTTCAAGATCCAGGTGGAGCTGCCGGAGGACCTCTCCGAGAAGGACCGCACCGGCATACTGCGCTCCATCGACCGCTGCACGGTCAAGAAGGTGGTGCAGACCAACCCGGAGTTCCAGATCGAGACCGTGGAAAACCTGGACCAGGACGCACAGGCACTGCTGATGGAGCGACCCGAGGGGGCCAGCACCTTTATCCCGGGCAAGGATCTGCCTCTCGAGGAAACCATCGCCAACATGTCCGGCATACTGGCGGAGCTGGGCATGAAGATCGAGATCGCCTCATGGCGCAATATCGTGCCCCATGTGTGGTCGCTGCATATCCGCGATGCCGCTTCCCCCATGTGCTTCACCAACGGCAAGGGGGCCACCAAGGAGAGCGCACTGTGCTCGGCCCTGGGTGAGTTTATCGAGCGGCTGAACTGCAACTTCTTCTACAACGACCAGTTCTTCGGTGAGGAAATCGCCAACAGCGATTTTGTCCATTACCCCAACGAGCGCTGGTTCCAGCCGGGGCCCGGGGACGAGCTGCCTGAGGAGATCCTGGACGAGTACTGCCTGGGGATCTACAACCCGGAAGGGGAGCTGCGGGGCTCCCATCTGGTGGACACCAACTCCGGCAAGCGCGAGCGGGGCATTGTCTCTCTGCCCTATGTGCGCCAGTCCGATGGGGAGGTGGTGTATTTCCCCTCCAACCTGATCGAGAACCTGTTCCTGAGCAACGGCATGAGTGCCGGTAACACCCTGCCGGAGGCCCAGGTGCAGTGCCTGTCGGAGATCTTCGAGCGGGCGGTGAAAAAGCAGATCATTGAAGAGGAACTGGCACTGCCGGATGTGCCCGCCGAGGTGCTGAACCAGTACCCGGGCATCGTGGAGGGCATCAAGGCGCTGGAGAAACAGGGCTTCCCGGTGCTGGTGAAGGACGCCTCACTGGGGGGACAGTACCCGGTGGCCTGCGTGGCACTGATGAACCCCCAGACCGGGGGTGTCTTCGCCTCCTTCGGTGCCCACCCGAACCTGGAGGTGGCACTGGAGCGCAGCCTGACGGAGCTGCTGCAGGGGCGCAGCTTCGAGGGGCTGAACGATGTGCCGCCCCCCACCTTCAACACTCTGGCGGTGACCGAGCCCAACAACTTTGTGGAGCACTTTATTGACTCCACCGGTGTGGTGTCCTGGCGCTTCTTCAGTGCCAAACAGGACTACCCGTTTTGCGAGTGGGACTTCTCCGGCACCAGCGAGGAGGAGGCCAGCCGGCTGTTCGGGATTCTCAGTGATAGGGGGCTGGAATCCTATATGGCCGTGTACGAGGACCTGGGCGCGCCGGTGTGCCGCATACTGGTGCCAGGTTATTCCGAGGTGTACCCCGCCGAGGATCTGATCTGGGACAACACCAACATGGCCCTGAATTTCCGCGAGGACATCCTCAATCTCCACAGCCTCAGGGACGACCAGCTGGAGGACCTGCTGACCCGCCTGGATGAGTGCGAGGTGGATCTCTACACGGACATCATCACACTGATCGGCATTGAATTTGACGAAAACACCGTCTGGGGCCAGCTCACCATACTGGAGCTGAAGCTGCTGATCGCCCTGGCCCTGCAGCGCCACGAGGAGGCACTGGAGCTGGTGGAAACCTTCCTGCAGTTCAATGACAACACGGTGCAGAGGGGGCTGTTCTACCAGGCCATGAACGCGGTGCTGGAAATCACACTGGATGATGAGCTGGCGCTGCCGGATTACCTGCCCAACCTCCAGAGGATGTTCGGCCAGGAGACCATGGAAGGCGTGGTGGGCTCGGTCAACGGCGACATCCGATTCCACGGCCTCACCCCCACCAGCATGAAACTGGAGGGGCTGGACAAGCACCTGCGGCTGATCGACAGTTACAAGAAGCTTCATGCCGCCCGAGCGGCCAGAGCGAGCCTGTAAGACACAACCTGTGTCGCGTTATCCCATAAAAACAGCATCAAACTGATAACAAGGATCAGAAAAGTGGAAGAGACCGTCTATTGGTACGCCCTGTCAGCGGTACTGCTGTTCTTCAAGATGCTCCCGGTGTCTGTCTACCAGGGCTATCACCGGATCGGAAAAATGACCTTCAGGACGCCGGAAGACGCCGCCTATATGGGCAGGCAGCCGGCTTCCGAGGAACTCCCACAGGTGCAGAGGGCGGCCCGGGCCTGGCAGAACGACCTGGAGAACATCCCCGCCTTCCTGGCGCTGGGGGTGGCCTATGTCTGGGTCGGGGCCTCACCGGCGGCCGCCGCCTGGCTGTTTCCCACCTTTATTGCCGCCCGTTACCTGCATACCCTGTTTTATCTGGCCGGCCTGCAGCCCTGGAGGACACTGGCCTATACGGTGGGTATCGTCTGCATGGGTGTGATGAGTTACCAGATTCTCGCGTCGCTGCCCTGATCGCTTTCTCTCAAGGAGCCCGCCATGTCCGGAGACGCCCCGGAAGACCCACTGAAAGTGCTGTCCGATCTGGCCAGTGACGCCCACGCCCTGATCCAGCAAAACCACGCAGCGATTAATCCGGTGGTGGAGGTGCGCCGTGGCATGCGGGATAACGGAATTCCGGCGGATGCCATGACCATTGACTGTCTGAACACCCGCCGGCGCATCCTGCTGATTCTCCATGACGGGGAGCCCGGCCTGCTGCTCTATAACTTCGGCTCACTGGACGAGGAGGCGGGGGTGGAGTTTGAGCGCAAGCCCCTGAGAGAGCTGACGGTGACCACACTGCATGACTGGATGCGGGATTATTTCCGGGAGGGCAGGAGTCACTAGTGAAGTAGTGGCCAGCCCGGCAGCCGGGTCAGGGCTGCTGGTCTTCCTCTTTCTTTTTTTCCACGGCCTTTTCCCGGGCCTGCAGTTCCTCGGCCCGCTTGCGGATCCGCTCCTTTTTATCGGCGGACATGGGCATCCGGCTGTTGCTGTCACGCAGCAGAAACAGGCTGCCGAGGACCAGGCCCAGGGCAAACAACAGGAAAATCCATCCGATCACGGGCATTGGTGAGACTCCCTCCGGGCTTGCGGTTCCGCCGTTGCCTGGCCGATTTGCTGGTCATGAGCAGCCAATGCCTGTCAGGCTGGGCAGGAGCCGCTCATCTGTCTGTCTGCAGTGGGCGTATTTTAAGCGACAGTCACCCACAAAGCGAAAACCCCATGGCCCAGACCGACACCACGGCACCCACACCACCGCAACGGCTTCCCTGCCGGGGCTGCACCGCCGATTGTGGCAACTATGCCACCTGCGAGGGAAAGCCCTGGCGGGCCACTTCGGCGGCGGAAGCCGGCCGGAAATAGCCGGCTGTGGATCAGGTGCGGTTCAGCCACTGGCCGATGTCACTGGCAATCTTCTCCACGGCATGGCCGCCGATGGTCCAGTGACAGACTCCGGGCAGTTCCACCAGGGTGGCCCTGTCGCCATAGAGACGGGCGATCTTGCGCTGTGAGGCGATGGGCGTGATGCGGTCTTCCACGCCGCCCATCAGCAGTACGGGGCAGAGAATGGCCTGCGGGTCCAGGCGGGTGTGGGGTTTGCTGAACAGGAACCACATGGCGATCTGGAACGAAGCCAGTCCGGACTCATAGGTACTCTGCTGATAAATGCGGTCCTGCAGTTCCGGTGTCTGTGTATTGGCGATGCCATAGCGGATATTGGCTGGACGCAGGTCCGTCAGCGAGGTCCACAGGGGGAACTTGAACAGGTTGTGGCCCAGTGTCCGGATGGCCGACCAGCACCAGGCGTTGATGCCCGCCGGTGCCGCCGATGAGAGCAGCACCAGCCGCTCCACCGCCACCTTCTGTGCCACCAGTTGGGCGATCAACCCGCCCATGGAGTGGCCGATCAGCACCGGCGGCTGGGTCAGCCCATTGACCAGCTCTTCCACAGCGGCCACGTAGTGGGCAACGCCGCTTTTTTTCAGCCCCTCCTGTGCCGTTGCATCCATGTCCCCCCGGGAGCGGTGAAAGGGCAGTGCCGGGGTGTGAACCCGGTAACCCTGCTGCTCAAACTGTTCTCTCAGCTCGGCAAGGGTATCCGGAGTGCTCCACATGCCGTGCACGATCACCAGATCGGGGCTGAGTGGACCACGGGGGCTGGCTTTTTGTTGTTCTGTCATGACGGTGGCTCCCTGATGGGCCCGGACGGGCAGTGTCCGTGGCGGAGAATCTGGAATATTAGCATCCTATTTATGCCTCTGCCTGCCTGACCCGGTCAGTGACTGATCACGGCAATTGCGGACGCCGGATAAAAGGGAGTAGTTTATAGGGCCAGACTGCCCACTGAACATTGAATACACCCAGAACAGGAGAAGCGCCCGTTTATGGACATTATCCGCCTGATCTTTTCCCTTCTTCTGCCGCCACTGGGGGTCTTCCTCCAGGTGGGTATCGGTTTGCAGTTCTGGATCAACATCCTGCTGACGCTGCTGGGCTATTTCCCGGGTGTGATCCACGCCGTCTGGATTATTGCCCGTCGCTGAACCTTTTCCGGAGTCATCATGACCAGTATTCCCGCTCGTCTCGTCAAGTGGTATGCCCGACGTCTTATCCGACTGGACCCTTCCAGCCCCACGGAGCTGGTGCGGCACCTGCGTCGCAGGCTGGATCATCCCCCCATGCCGGTGATGCTGCCAAAAGGGGTGCATCAGCAGTCCTTCAGGACGGAATCGGTGAGTGGTGACTGGCTGAGTGTCAAGGATCCGGGCCGGGCGGTGCTGTACCTGCACGGAGGTGGCTATGTCTCCGGGGTGACCAAAACCTATCTCAATCTGTGTGGCAAGCTGGCCAATGCGTTGCACGCCGATGTCTATCTGCCCAATTACCGTCTGGCCCCTGAGCATCCCTTCCCGGCGGCCGTGGAAGACGCCATGGCCAGTTACCGGCTGCTGCTGACCCGGTTCGGGCCCGGGAGCATTACCATCATGGGGGACTCGGCCGGCGGTGGACTGGCACTGGGCACCCTGCTGGCCATCCGGGAAACGCAGCTGCCCATGCCCCGCTGCGCCGTGGCCTATTCCCCCTACGCGGACATGACCCAGGAGCAGCCCAGCCGTGAGGCCAACCAGGACACGGATTCGTTTTTCATGGCCAGCACCTTCCAGATGATCCGCACCCTCTATACCCCCAGTGATGAGAGCCGCCGACACCCCCAGGCTTCGCCGGTGTTCGGTGATTTTGACGGTTTTCCGCCGCTGCTGCTGACCGTGGATGAAGGGGAGTGCCTGCGCGATGATGCCTATTGCGTGGCGGATCGGGCCCGTGAGGCGGGAGTGCCGGTGGAAACGATCTCCCGCACCGGCATGATGCATGTCTGGCCGATCTTCTATCCGCTGCTGTCAGAGGCCCGTGAAGACGTGGCGGCCACCGTGCGTTTCATTCGCAAGGCCGGGGAAAAGCGGGTTCCAGAAGCGAGTGTTCAGTCCGGGTAACGGCCCGGGCTTTTGCGCTACCCTGGGAGTCAGCCGCCGCCATTCATTTTTTGATTGCAGGGGACGCCATGGCATCCAGCCGACCGGAAATCCGCTACCTGATGATCTTTGTGGGGTTCTGGGGCGTGCTGCTGTTCGGGGCCAGCCAGTTTTTCGGCGCCTGGAACGAACAGCAGAGAAACCCCAACCAGCAGCTGGTCAGCCATAGCCGGGGTGGCGCCACGGAGATCGAGCTGCAGGCCAACCGCCAGGGCCACTACCTGGCCAACGGCACCATCAACCAGCAGCCGGTGACCTTTATCCTGGATACCGGCGCCACCACCGTGGCCGTCTCCGATGACATCGCCCGCAAGGCGGGCCTGCAGCGCCGCCAGGAAGGCCGTGCCCGCACCGCCGCCGGAACGGTCCGGGTCTGGAGCACCACCATCGACCAGCTGCGCCTCGGTGACATGACCTTTCACAACGTCAAGGCCACCATCAACCCGTCCATGGACGAGGACATGGTGCTGCTGGGCATGAGTGCACTGAGCCAGGTGGATTTCTCCCAGCAGGCCGGCACACTGACACTGCGACAGCGTCAGCCCTGAGCTCACGGTGGGCCTGACACAGCCGCGCGGTGATTGTGCCCCGGGGCAATGCCCGGGCTCCGTCGCGGTCAGGGGGGAAGCGGGGGTTCCCTGCCGGTTTTTTTGCGTTACTCTGGCCCAATGAACGCCACCACCATGCCCGATCTGACACAGTTCCGTGTCCCGGCCCTTCGCCATATGGCCTGGATCTGCCATGCACCGCAGCTCTTTGCGGACTCACTGACGCTGGATCTTTCCGGTTATCTGCGTCATCACCGCCGTGTGGCGGAGACACTGGCGCTGCTGCGCCACTGGGATCACAACCCGGGTCAGGGGCCGGGGCTGCTGAGTGAGGTACCACACCCGCGACTGGGGCTGTATTTCGAGCGCCTCTATGAATGCCTGATGACCGAGGTGCTGGGCTGGGAGCTGCTGGTGAAGAACCTGCCGGTGCGGGGAAGCCGGAAAACCCTGGGGGAGCTGGACTTTGTGCTGCGCAACCCCCACACGGGGGGCATTGAGCACCATGAGATTGCCGTGAAATTCTACCTGGGCCACCAGAAGAGCGGCCACGAGTCGGCCCTCTGGTATGGCCCCAACGCCAGTGACCGCCTGGATATCAAGACCCGACGCCTGCTGGAGCACCAGAGCCAGATCACCCGGCTGCCGGAGGCCGCAGCAGCGCTGAAGGCCGCAGGCATCCACGAGGTGCCCCGCTCCTGCATTTTCATGCCGGGCTATCTGTTCTACCCCCCGGAACCCGGGTTCCCATCGCCACCGGGTGCGCCGGCCGACCATCATCGCGGCCACTGGCTGTACCTGGAACAGGCACTGGCCATGAACCCGGAGACCTGGGTGCCACTGCGCAAACCCCACTGGCTGGGGCCCTGGATTCAGCCCGATGCCCCGGACACGGAGGAGACGCTGGCCACACTGGAGCGGGTACACACCACCAACAGCCCCCGTCTTTTCGCCCGCATGGCCCGTGAGGCCGTTGGCCCGACCGGGCATCCGCAGCCTCAGTGGAAAGAGGTGGAGCGGTTTTTTGTGGTGCCGGCCCAGTGGCCAGAACGCCATTGACCCGGTTGATGGTGCCTGTACTCCGGGCCCTGTGTTTGAAACCTTTCAGGGGCCAGAGCGTCACTACCCTGTCCACGGCCATTCCGACTCAATAACAAAGGATTTTTGCCATGAGCAATACCGCCTCTTTCGACTCACTGGGCCAGGCCATACTCTCCCAGCCCACCTGGCTGCTGGCCTGGGTGGGCGTTCTGGTGCTTACCCACCTGCTGGCACTGGCCTTTGTCCCTTACCGGGCCCATGGCGGCTGGCGTATCCGGGTTGAGGCGCTGGCCATTTTTGCCAGCTTTCTGGTGGCGGCCGCCATTATGGAGTGGCTCTTTGCCCAGTTCGGCTATGTGCGTCTTCTGGGTCTGGCTCATCTGCTGGGCTGGGGGCCTGTTTACCTGTGGATTCTGCTGCGCCGCCAGCAGTTCGATGTGACCACGCTGTTCGGCAAGTACATCCGGGCCTATCTGCTGATTGCGGGCCTGTCACTGGTGGTGGATACCATTGACGTGATCCGTTACGCCCTGTGAACTTGACTCAGGGTACCGAGCCGATGACGGAGGCCAATAAGGAGACTGAAGGATGAAATACCTCTTTGAAGTGCATATCCGGGAAGGCCACAGCGCCGAGGAATACGCCGATGCCTGGGTGCGTGCCAGTGAGATTATCCAGAGCGCCCCGGGGGCCAGGGGCACCGAGCTGCACCGGAAAATGGACGACCCCAATGTGCTGATCGCCATCGCCCACTGGGACAGCAAGGCCCACCGGGATGACATGGAGGGGCAGCAGGACCCCCGGGTGGCGGAGATTATCCGCAGCGCCGCCCATCTGTGCGATATCCGTCCGCTGGGTGAGTTTGACGAGCCAGAATGGGTGGTGATGCCGCCGAAGCGGTGAAATGATCCGAACGCCTGTCTGCAGGGTATAGTGTGGCATTGCCACTTTCATGGAGCACCGATCATGCAACAGCCAATGCGTCTTGTTCTTTTCCCGCTGATGGCACTGGCCCTGGCGGGCTGCGGTGCCATGACCGAGCACAGTGTGGGTGTGGACGAAGGTCAGCTGACGGATTGCCCTCAGTGGCCACGCTGTGTCAGCAGCCAGGAGGACAACCCGGACAAGCAGATAGCGCCTTTCACACTGCGCATGGCGCCGGAGTCGGCCTGGGAGGAGACTCGCCGGGTGGTCTCCGATATGACCCGCACCGAGATCGTGGATCTCCGTGAGACCTATCTGCGTGCGGAGGTTATCAGTCCGTGGCGTTTCTACACCGACGATCTGGAGCTGCTGCTGTACCCCGGTGAAGGAGTCATGCATGTGCGCTCCACCGGACGTATCGGCTACTACGACTTCAACGTCAACCGGGACCGTGTCGAGGCGCTGCGCACGGCGTTGCGCGAGCGGGGCGTGATTGAGTAAGCGCGCTTCTTAACAGAATCCTTCCGGTATCACGTACAATAGTCGTCCGAATTACGACGACAGGTGCGTTCATGGCAATCCAGTGGTACCCGGGACACATGCACAAGGCGCAAAAGGCCATCAGCGAGGCATTGCCCCGTGTGGACCTGCTGATCGAAGTTTTGGATGCGCGCATTCCCCACTCCAGTGAAAACCCGGCCATAGCCCGCCTGCGTGGTGAAAAGCCCTGCATCAAGGTGCTGAGCAAAACGGACCTGGCGGACCCCGTGGCCACCGCCGAATGGCAGCGGTACCTGGAGCGGGAAAGGTCGGTGAAGACCTTTGCCGCCAGCACCCGTGACCCGGGGCGGATCCGCCAGATCACCGAACTGTGCCGGCGGATGCTGCCGAATAAAGACGCCAGCACCAGCAACATCAACGCCATGATTGTGGGCATCCCCAATGTCGGCAAGTCTACACTGATCAATATCCTCACCGGGCGCTCCATTGCCAAAACCGGCAACGAGCCCGCCGTCACCAAGAGTCAGCAACGCATCAACCTGGGCAGCGGCATTGTTCTGCTGGACACACCGGGCATCCTCTGGCCCAAGATCGAAAACCCCGCCAGCAGTTACCGCCTGGCCGCCACCGGTGCCATCCGCAACACGGCCATGGAGTTCGACGATGTAAGCTTTTTTGTGGCGGAGTATCTGCTGAAGGCCTATCCACAGGCGCTGATGGAACGCTTCTCACTGGAGCGGCTACCCGCCACCGAGCTGGAATTCCTGGAAATGGCGGCCCATCAGCGGGGGGCGCTCAACAAGGGCGGCCGGGTGAATCTGCACAAGATCTGCGAGGTGCTGATCAGTGAGCTGCGTGCCGGTAAACTGGGGCCCATAACCCTGGAGTCCCCGGCCATGATCGAGTCGGAAAAGGCCGCCGTGGCGGAGGAGCAGGCCCGCAAGGCGGAAATGAAAGCACAGCGCAAGAAGCGCTTCCGGGAAGACAGCCGCAGGGCTGAATAATAACTCAAGCCACAAAACCAAGAGGGCGGAACCCTTGGCCACCATCGCTGCCATTTACACCGCGGAGAAGTCCCGTGGGCCTGTCACGGCCCGGGAGTCGGTACAGGCCCGGCTGGGTGCCGGCATCGTTGGAGACAGGCACTATCGGCCCAGGGGGACTGCCCCCGCCACCCAGATCACACTGATTGCCGAAGAGGCCGTCAGCGCCTTCAACCAGGCCCATGGCCTGTCCGTCCCACCGGGAGAGTTTCGCCGCAATCTGATCACCTGTGGGGTGGATCTCAACGCCTTGCCGGGCCGTGAATTCAGCGTCGGCGCCGTGCGGCTGCGTGGCATTGAGCCCTGTGACCCCTGCTCGGTACTGGGCCGGATTCTGCAGCAGCCGGATCTCACGCCGCCACAGGTGGTGAAGGCGCTGATGGGGCAGGGGGGGCTGAGGGCCGAGGTGCTCAGTACCGGCGTGATCCGTGTGGGGGACGCCGTTGTGACCGGTGATGCCGACGCCGTCGGGGGCACTGACCATGGGCGCTGAAGACAGCCACGCCGTTATCCGGGCCGAGATGACCCGGTGGCTGGAACGTTTTGTGGTGGGGCTCAATCTCTGCCCCTTTGCCCGCCAGCCACTGGCGGCTGGGCTGGTGCGAATCCAGGTCACCGATGCGGCAAGTGAGGAATCATTGCTGGAGGCCTTGCAGGAAGAGCTGGTCCGGCTGGACCAGACCGCCCCCGAGAACCTGGAGACCACACTGCTGGTGATGGACTCCATGCTGCAGGATTTCTCCCGCTACAACGAATTCCTCTACCTGGCCAATGCGCTTTTGCAGGACTTCGGATGGGAGGGGCAGTTCCAGATTGCCAGCTTCCACCCCCACTACCAGTTTGCCGGCACCGGCCCAGGGGACGCGGAGAATTACACCAACCGCGCCCCCTGGCCAACACTGCACCTGTTACGGGAAGACCGCGTCGAGCAGGCCCTGGAGAGTCACCCGGACCCGGAAGCCATACCCGATCGCAATATCCGCCGCATGAACCGCCTTGGCAGCCAGACACTGGCCCAGTGGCTGGCCCAATGCCGTGGCGAATGCCCGTAACAACCGTCAGTGATCCGGGTTTTGTGCCGATTTCCGGCGCTTCTCGGCAGCCTCCTCCTTACGCAACTCCGCCTCGGTTTTCTGGCTCTTGTTGAACTCCACAATGGTCATGACAACACCGATCAGCATCATCAGAAAGACAAAGATGGCGGGGTAAATCAGCGAGAAGCTCATTTTTTACTCCCCATCAGTGCACACAGCTTGAAGTAGATGCCGAAAGTGAAGATGGAGGGGATCCAGATGGCGGTGAAAATGGCCTGCTCACGATCGCCCAGGACAAACCATAGATAGGCGGAGATAAAGAACGAGAACATCACCGCAAGGATGATGAAAAAGTCGGATTTATTAAACATAAAAGGTACCCAGCGTCAGAGTAATTTGTATTGGTTGATGCATTCCAGTCCGAAAAAGCCGATAAAGCTCAACAGACAACCGGTAATGGCCACAGTGCCGATCACCCGGATGCCGGCAGAGAGACCGAATGAAAAGAGATCCATGTCAATCCACCCCGCGGCACCGAGCAGAAGGCCCGCGCCGCCGATAACGGTCAGCAAAACTCCTGTTCTGCTCAGAATGTGGAAGAGTCGTGTCAGCACAAAGTCACCCTTGCCGGAAAACGGCGGCTGTGACGAGCGCTGTTTTCCTGATTCCAGTTTGATGTAAGTGTGATTTTTCACATTCAACCCTAGTTACGAGGTAGGACCGGGACTGGACCAGTGTGCGATCACTGTGCTGTTCATAGTGGCTGTCAGTGCTACCCTTGTGGTATCCAAGTGTTGATAGGCTGGAGTGCCGGGTGGAAGCCGAACAGACCGAAATTTTTGAATTCCTGCGCCGTTACGCCCCCTGGAAAGACCTCCCGGAGGCGGCCCTTGTGGAAGTGGCCGGGCAGGTGCAGGTGGGCTATTTCAAGGCCGGCAGTGAGATCCTCGCACTGGGGGAAACCGTCGAGGATCTGCATCTGATCCGCAGCGGTGCGGTGGAGCTGTATCGACGCAATGGCGACCTCTACAATCGGCTGAGTGATGGTGACCTGTTCGGCCAGCTGGCACTGATGATGAACGGGCAGGTACGCTTTCCCGCCAGGGCCATTGAAGACAGCCTGATCTATTTCATTCCACAGCAGCAGTTCCGCTCGCTCTTTGAGCACTATGAGAACTTTGCCGATTATGTGGAGGTGGAAGACCGCACCCGTCTGCGTCAGGCCGTCTCCCAACAGCAGAACGCCAATGAGCTGATGACCTCCCGTGTGCGCAAACTGGTCTCCCGGGAGGCCGTGAGTCTCCCCGAGACAGCCACCGTGGCGGAGGCGGCCGGGATCATGAGCCGGGAGGGGGTATCGGCACTGCTGGTGCTGGAGTCACAGCCAGAGGGCACGGAAGCCGCACTGACGGGGATTATTACCGACAAGGATCTGCGTACCCGGGTGATCGCCGGGGGACTTCCCTATGACACGCCACTGTCGCAGATCATGACCCCTGATCCCACCACGGTGGTGGGCGGCCAGTTTGTGTTCGAAGCCATGCTGCTGATGATGCGTGGCAATATCCACCATCTGCCGGTGGTGCAGAACCGGCGCCCAGTGGGGGTGGTGGCACTGGCGGACATTGTCCAGTACGAATCCCAGAACAGCCTCTTTGTGGTGAGCAGTATCTTCCGGGCCCAGTCCCTGGAGGAGCTCCAGCAGTTGGTGCCGGATGTGAAGGCCTGTTTTATCCGCATGGTCAACGAGGACGCCAACTCCCATATGATCGGCTGTGCCATGTCCGTGATCGGTCGCACCTTCAAGCAGCGTCTTCTGGAGCTGGCGGAGGAGGCGCTGGGGCCGCCGCCGATACCCTACTGTTTCCTGGCACTGGGCTCCATGGCCCGTGACGAGCAGTTGATGATGACAGACCAGGACAATGCCCTGGTGCTGGATAACCGCTTCATCCACGCCGAGCACGATGGCTACTTCCGGCAGCTGGCGGCTCTGGTCTGCGATGGACTGGCCTCACTGGGCTACAGCTACTGCAAGGGCGACATCATGGCCACCAATCGTCACTGGCGTCAACCGCTGCGTGTCTGGGAGGAATACTTCAACCGCTGGATTCATGAGCCCTCAGCGGAGGGGCTGCTCAACAGCTCCATCTTCTTTGACCTGGACGGCGTGGCCGGGGAAACCGCCTGGGCCGACCAGCTCAAGACCCTGGTGGCCAGAAAAGCCAGTCGGAACTCACCGTTTCTGGCCTGCATGGCCCGTAACGCCATGAACCGAAAACCGCCGCTGGGGTTCTTCAAGGACTTTGTGGTGGAGCAGGACGGTGAGCAGAGGGATTCCATGAACCTCAAGCGCCGTGGCACCGCACCCCTGACCGACCTGATAAGGGTGCATGCCCTGGCAGCGGGCTCCACGGCCCAGAACTCCTTTGACCGCATCAATGATGTGATCGAAGCCAATATACTGCCCCACAAGACCGGGCCGGAACTGCGTGATGCGCTGGAGTTTGTGGCCATGGTCCGTATCCGCCACCAGGCGGCCCGTCTGGAGGAGGGCAAGGAGGCGGACAACAATGTGCGCCCGGATGACCTGACCCACTTTGAGCGGCGCAGCCTCAAGGATGCCTTCCAGTTGCTCAGCAATGCCCAGAACTACCTGAAACTGCGCTACCCCACGGGGCGGCGATCATGATCCGTCAGTTGCTGACCATGGCCGCGGATGAGAGGCTGGTACAGGGGGCTGGAGTGCCCGACTGGCCAGAGCGTCTCAGGCAGCTGTCGCGACAGGCCCGCGATCCGCGTCTGAAAGCCTTTTACAAGGCCGGCACCGTCAGCGGCGATACGCCTTTGTCCGAGTCACCGTTGATGGCCCTGGATTTTGAAACCACGGGGCTGAATCCCGAGGGTAACGGCATTGTCAGCATCGGCATGATGCCCTTCAGTCTCAGGCGCATCCGCATGGGAGAATCCCGACACTGGGTGGTGCGGCCAAGGGAGAAGCTGGACAGCGACTCCGTGGTGATTCATGGCATCACCCACGGCGATATCCTCAACGCGCCGGATCTCAATCAGGTGCTGTCCGCGTTTCTCTCCGCCATGGCGGGGCATATTATGGTGGTCCACCACCGGGGCATTGAGAGGCCCTTCCTGGATGCGGCCCTGCGGGAACGACTTGGTGAGGGCATCGAATTCCCGGTGATTGACACCATGGAACTGGAGGCCCGCCTGCACCGGCGCAAGCCGCCGGGCTTTTTCGCCCGGCTGCGCGGGCACAGGCCGGTCTCCATACGCCTCGATAACAGCCGCAGCCGCTACCATCTGCCCTTTTACAGCCCCCACCACGCACTGACCGATGCGCTGGCCAGTGCGGAGCTGCTGCAGGCCCAGGTGGCCCACCACTTCAGCCCCGACACACCGGTGCGTGAGTTCTGGCGCTAGCGCCCGGGCGCGACCATGACCAACCCCTCAGGATCCGCTGTGGATAACACGGCACGGCCAAGGACCCTGGAAAGGTTTCACAGGGTTATTGGTGTATGCTTTAATCAATCATTAGCCTGTACAGAGTTTTGGCGAGGGAGCCGCATATGCCTGGCAGCAAGCCGTTAACGCCACCGACGTTGCTCAATGACCTTTACCAGGGGGCGGTCAACCCCGGTAGCTGGCAGACCTTTCTGCACAGGCTGGCGGAAAGTTTCCACTGTGAAACGGCGACACTGCGGCTGACGGACACCAACGCCCCGCTTGTCCACACCTCCTATACCGTGGGCTTTGATCCCTCGGTCAACCAGCTGTATCACCAGGGCGCCGCTGCCGGTGATCCCTTCCGGAGTGCTCTGGCCGAAGGTCCCCTCGGGGTTGTGCATGGCAGCCATGAAATCCTGCCGGACCGGGACTTTGCCGCCACCGAGTTCTACCAGAAGGTGTTTCGCCCCAATGGCAACTTCTACGCCATGGGTGCCCAGTTTTACCGGGCCCCTGACAGGTCCATGCATCTGGGGGTACACCGCTCACTGCAGGATGGGCCTTTCTCCCCACGGGAGCGTGAGGCTCTGGCGTTTTTTACACCGCACCTGCGCCGTGCCGCCGACATCTGCCAGCTGGTGGGGGAGTTTGAGAGTGCCCTGACACAGGCGAGGTCTGCCCTGGACCAGCTGCCCTTTGCCGTCTGGCTGATGGACTCCCACTGGCGTTGCCAGTGGATGAACTTCTCCGCCCGGGAACTGGTATCACTGAGGGAGTTCGGGCTGACACTGAGCCGCCGTGAACTGGGCCTGAGTGATGGTGCCGAGAGTTACCGGTTGCGACAGGCCCTGATGCGGGTCCGCAGGGGAGGAAGTTCGGTGGAGTCGGTGCCGCTGGGTGAACTGGGTGCCTCTCTGCTGATACTGGATTGCCGTGAGACTGGAGGGCGTTGCAGTCTGAGCGGCTTCGGGGATGCCGGCTTTCTGGTGTTCCTCATGGATCCGCACCGCGCCATGACCCTGAACGAGGCATCCCTCAGGGCCCGTTATGGACTGACTCCGGCGGAGCTGCGGCTGGCTTCGGTGCTGCTGCGTGGCTGTGATCTCGGTGAATCCAGCCATGCCCTGGGGATCTCGATACACACCGCACGGACTCAGCTCAAGTCCATCATGCAGAAAATGGGAGTCAGCCGTCAGGCGGAGCTGCTGCGGGTGTTGCTGATGGGGTTTGCCATTCTGTCTCCGACGGTGTCGCAGCGGCTGGGCTATTCGGACCGGGAGGGCTGTGATGCAACTGACGGGACCTGATGGCCGCACCCTGTCTTTCTCACTGACCGGCCCCGAGGAGGGTTTTCCGGTTTTCTATTGCCATGGCATTCCAGGCTCCCGCCATGAAACGGCCATGCTGTCACCGGATCTCAGGCAGCGGTGTCGACTGATTGCCATGGACAGACCCGGTTATGGGGAGTCCAGCCCCTGCGCAGGCTACGGCCCTGAGGACCACGCCGAGGATCTGCGCTGTCTGGCGCAGCACCTGGGGGTGACGCAATGCGCCGTTCTGGGTTTTTCCGGGGGTGGTGTGTTCGCCCTGGCGGCTGCGGCCGCACTGGGTGCCCGCCATCTGGTGCTGACCGGTGTGCCTGCGGTACCACTGTTGGCGAATGCCCTGGAGAATGCCGGGGCGCTCACCGCCGGCACCTGGCGTCAGGCACTGGAGGCGCCGGAGACTCTGGCGGAAAGCCTCAGGCCATTGCTGGGGGACGCTCAGTCATTGTCGCAGGCCATGGCCGGGAGCTTTTCAGCCTCTGATCGCGCCCTGTTGAACAGGGAGGACCTGCAGCGGGCGTTTGAACGCAACATGGCGGCCGCAGTGGCACAGTCGGCAGGCCCCGCCGCCAGTGCCATGGCCCGTGATATGGTCTCAGTGGTGTCCACCCGGCCTGTCGCCGGGGAAAAGAGCCCCTTTACAGTGCGCATCGTCCATGGCCGGGAGGATGGTCTCGTTTATCCCGCCCATGCCTGCGCCCTGGCTGAGGCCCACCCCGCTTGCCAGCTGGAGCTGCTGCCGGGATGCGGCCACTACGGGACACTCAGGGCCATTGAGTACCACCAGCTGATGCCGGGCGACTAGCGCCCGGAGCGGCGCAGTGCCGCTGGTGTGTAATAGCTGGAGCGACGCTCGGTGCCGAACTCGAATGGGGGATTTTCCTGATTGGTCATGCCGGTGACGATGTAGCGTCCGGAGAGCAGGTCGTACAGGGTCTCCAGGGCGTAGAAGGGCACCTGCACGTCGTAGGCCTGGAGCATGTGAGCCTCGGCCACACGCCACAGATCCCCGCGCTCGTCGAAGTGGTCCACCACCGCGATCTGCCAGGAGTCCTCGTCAATGTACAGGTCCCGCTGGTGATAGACGTGGCGGGCATCGTCTTTCAGTGTGGCCCGCACATGCCAGACCCGGTGCAGCTCGTAGCGGGTCAGTGACGGGTCGATATGGCCGGCCTGGATAATGTCGTCATATTCCAGTTCGCCACTGGCCAGGCGGTAGGAGTTGTAGGGGATGTACATTTCCTTCTTGCCCATCAGCTCCCAGTTGTAGCGGTCCGGTGCCCCGTTGTACATGTCCAGGTTATCCGCCGTGCGCTGGCTCTCGGTGCCGGATGGGGTGCCGTCATAGGCCACGTTGGGCGCGCGCCGCACACGGCGCTGGGCGTTGTTGTAGACCCACACCGAGCGCTCTTTCTTGACCTGGTTGAGGGTTTCGTGAACCAGCAGCACATCCCCGGAGAGCCTTGAGGGCTCCGTGATGGTGGTTCGGAAGTAGAACAGGATGTTGTCGTGTTCCCCCTCGCGGTAATCCGTCAGGTAAGGGGGGTAGGTGATGTCTTCACTGAGCTTGACCGCGCTGAACTCACCGTCGGGCTGTGGCGATGCCTGGGCGATGTGGCGTGTGACAGAGCCGCCCCGGTAACGGGTGGTGTGGTTGAACACCGCCTCCACGCCGGACTGTGGCAGCGGAAACGGAGTGCCTGTCTCATAGTTGATCAGGCCGTTGCCGCTGGGTTCCAGCTCCACCTGTGTGGCATTGCTGCGGGTCTGTTCCTCCCACTCGCGGGGATAGGCGGCGGTGCGCCTTGTGGGGTAGACCGGGATAAAGAAGTAATCGTATTTCTTGATCATGGCCACCTGTCCCGGCGACAGGCGGTCGGCGTATTCGTCCACATTGCCCTGGTCGATGCGAAACAGCTCCTCATCCTCAGGGAAGGGGTTCACATAGCGGTGGTTCCCCTCATAGCCCTCGGGGGCCTCCCTGAGCCCGCCTTCATAGGCGGGGATTTCATCGCCGTTGCCGGATTTCTCGGCGCCCATGGCGGTGAGTTCGTTACCCAGCTTCTCCGCCTCTTCCGGGGAGACCTCGGCGAAGGCGGTGGCGGCGATCAGTGACAGGCTGGTAACAGCGGCAATGTGACAGAACAACTTTCTGGCAGGCATGGATAACTCCCTGGACAACACAACGGATACGGCTATCCAGTATCACGAATAGGGCGCCGGGGACAAGTGAATGGCTGTTCAGACCCTGACGGCCGTAGTGACGGGAGAGTGCAGGTTGCTGCCCGGAGACCGGGTGTCCCCGGGCAGCGTCAGGCTTGGTGTTCAGCGATCCGCCAGTATCGACTCCGCCGCCTTGTCGGCAATCATGACGGTGGGGGCGTTGGTGTTGCCGCTCACCAGCGTGGGCATGATGGAGGCATCCACCACGCGCAGCCCTTCCAGGCCGTGCACCCGCAGATGGTTGTCCACTACGGCCATCTCGTCACTGCCCATCTTGCAGGTGCCCACCGGGTGGTAGATGGTGTCGGCGCGGTTGCGGATCCGCTCAATGAGCTGCTCGTCCGTGGCCACATCGCCACTGAACAGGTCCTTGCCCCGGTAGGGTGTCAGGGCCGGCGCCTCCAGGATATGGCGCATTTTCTTGACCCCCCTGAGCAGCACCTTCAGGTCTTCCTCATCCCCCAGGAAGTTGGGGTCAATACGGGGAGCGTCCGAGGGATTGGCGCTGTACAGGCTGACGCGACCACGGCTCTTTGGCCGCAGCATGCAGACATGGCAGCTGAATCCGTGCCCCCAGTGCAGTTTGCGGGCATGGTCGTCCACGATGGAAACCACGAAGTGCAGCTGCAGGTCCGGCACCTCCAGGCTGTCATCGCTCTTGATAAAGGCGCCGGCCTCGGCAAAGTTGGTGGTCAGCATGCCGGTGCGGTATTTGCGGTACTCCTCCAGCGCCCCCATCATTTTGACACCGCCCATCAGTGAGAAGCCGAACAGGCTGTTGTCCGGCGCCGTGTAACCGGCAATGTAATCCAGATGATCCTGCAGGTTGCGGCCCACACCGGGCAGTGCGTGCTGGACGGGAATGTTGTGGCGGCCCAGCTCCTCGGGGCAGCCGATACCGGAGACCATCAGCAGGTGCGGCGACAGGAAGGCGCCACCACAGACCAGCACCTCACGGCGGGCCTTGATGCTGACGGTCCTGTTGCCATGGCGGTACTCCACACCGGTGGCCCGCTTGCCTTCCAGCAGGATGCGGGTGGCCCTGGCATCGGTGATCACGGTGAGGTTGCTGCGGTGGCGCACCGGCGCCAGAAAGCCACGGGCCACGCTCCAGCGTTCGCCGTTTTTCTGGGTCACCTGGAACAGCCCCGCCCCTTCCAGGCTGGCGCCGTTGAAGTCCGGATTGCGGGGAATGCCACGCTGCTCGGCGGCCTGGATAAAGGCCTCGTCAATGGGGTGGGGCGAACGCAGGTCCGCCACATTCAGTTCACCGTCAACGCCGTGGTAGTGATCCTCTCCCCGTTCCTGGTGCTCCGTGCGGCGGAAGTGGGGCAGCACGTCCTCGTAGCTCCAGCCCTTGTTGCCCAGGCTGGCCCAGTGATCGTAGTCGGACTTGTCACCCCGGGTGTAGATCATGGCATTGATGGCGCTGCTGCCACCCAGGGTTCGGCCCCTTGGCTGATAGCCGCGACGCTCGTTCAGGCCCGCCTGTGGGGTGGTTTCAAAGCGGTAGTTCAGGGGCTTGAACATCAGCCCCGGCATGATGGCCACGCAGCCGGCGGGCATGCGGATCATGGGGCTCTTGTCCGGGGGGCCGGCTTCCAGCAGGCAGACGGAATTGTCCGGGTCCTGGGACAGGCGGTTGGCCAGGACACAGCCTGCGGAGCCGCCACCAACAATGATGTAGTCGTACATGGAGAGGGTCTCTTTTCTTGTTCTGATGGTATGGGGTTGATGGCCGGCAAAGGTGCCGGCCGTTCACGCATTCATTCCCGGTGTCAGGCGCCGTAACGGCCCGCCTCAGGTAAAGAAGCGGGAGGTGAGCTTGATCAGTGTCTGCACAAACCGGGTATAGGGTGGGAAAAGCCAGTGGGTAATACTGAACTGGTCACGCACCGTGGCCTTTTCATGGGAAAAGGCCCTGAACCCATAATAACCATGGGAGTTGCCAATGCCACTGTTGTTCACCCCGCCAAAGGGCAGGTTGCCGTGCAGGAACTGCACCACGCTGTGGTTCACACAGCTGCCACCGGCCGGGATGCTGTTGAGCAGGTAGTCCGTACGTTCCCTGTTTTTACTGAAAATATACAGGGCCAGTGGCTTGGGTTTGTTGTTGATGGTGCTGATGGCGGTGTCCAGGTCCTGGTAGAACAGCACCGGAAGCAGAGGCCCGAAGATTTCCTCTTCCATCATTTTGGCCTCATCGGACAGGTCGGTCAGCACCGTGGGGGCGATAAAGCGCTGCGTCTCGTCCATGGCGCCGCCACTGACCACGGTGGCGCCCTTTTCGGTGGCGTCCTGGTAGAGTCGCTTCAGGCGCTGGAAGTGGGCGTCGTTGACAATGCGGCAGTAGTCCGGATTCGCTTTCTGGGCCTGTTCCGAGGCGCCGAAGACGGCGTCGATGCGGGCCTTGATGGTCTTCAGAAAGGGCTCCCGCAGGCGGCTGTCCACCAGCAGGTAATCCGGCGCGATACAGGTCTGGCCGTTGTTGGTGAATTTGCCCCAGACCAGGTTGTTGACGGTTTTTTCCAGGTTGGCGGTTTCGTCCACAATGGCCGGTGACTTGCCCCCCAGTTCCAGTGTGACGGAGCTGAGATGCTTGGCGGCCGCCCCCATGACGATGCGCCCCACCTGGGGGCTGCCGGTAAAGAAGATATGGTCGAAAGGCAGCGCCAGAAGCCGCTGGGACACGTCCACTTCCCCCTCACACACCGCCACTTCATCCTCGCTGAACAGCTCCGCCACCATGCGGCTGATCAGTGCCGAGCAGTGGGGGGTCATCTCGGAGGGCTTGAGAATGGCGGTGTTGCCTGCGGCAATGGCGGACACCAGGGGGCCGAATGTGAGGTTAATGGGGTAGTTCCAGGGGGAGATGATCAGTGTCACGCCACGGGGTTCGAAGCGCACCTCACCACGGGTACCCGCCATGGCGGCAGTGGGTGACACTTTCCGGGGCTTCATCCACTTCTTCAGGTGGCGCTTGGCGTGGGCGATTTCATGCAGTACCGGGAAAATCTCGCTCAGTTCCACCTCGGCCGCCGGTTTGCTGAAGTCCGCCATGGCCGCCTTCTGTATTTCTTCCCGGTGGGACTCCATGGCCTGGCGCAGCTTTTCCAGCTTGGCCAGCCGCTGCCCGGCGGTGGTGTGTCTCAGCATCGGAGCCAGCGTCTGTTGCAGCTGGAACAGACGTGCTTCACGGGACTCGGTCTGCTCAATGGGGGCTTCGGCAACGGCTTGATTCATGGTGGTGTTTCCCTGTTTTTGTAATAAAACGTGACATATGGAAACACTTTGCCGTGACCGTTGGCGGGAATCAACTTTCTTTTCAGTGGGCCGCTGACGGGGCGGGATCAGGCCCTCCGGCGTGTGCCCAGATGCAACGCCACGGCAGCCAGCCCCAGGCCCAGCAGTGCCAGGGTGCCGGGTTCTGTCACGGGCACGGCGGTGATCTTGATCACCATGTCGTCATAATCGCCATCCGGCCCGCCGCCATGGTCGTCCAGCCCCAGGTACAGCTGGTTGCTGCCCGGCTCCCAGATGGTGGCAAACTTCGCCGCACCGCCGTTGTTGTCTCCGTTGGTGACAGTGCGGCTGGAGGTATAGCCTTTGGCGGTGAAGAAAAAGTTCAGCGGCCCCATACCCTCCTTGAAGGTGATGGCGTGAATGCCGCCACTGGGGCTTCGTGTGTCGAACAGCGTCTGACCGTTAAAAGAGAAACTGTTGGTAAAGCCCGCCTCCTTGAACAGATAGGTGAAATTCAGACGGAAGGGGTTTTCCGTCAAGGCCACCACTGTGGCATTGTTAGTGCCACTCTGGCCCACACTCAGACCGGGGTTGTGGGCGGGATTGTTGGCGTAATCGTGACTGGACGGCACCTGGATGGCGTTGAGTCCGGGCTGGTTCAGATCAATACCAATCAGTGAGGCCTGGGCGCCGGCGGCCAGGGCGGTGAAGAGGGTGACGGCAAATCCCTTCGCTGCTGAGTTCATGGGTTTCGTTATCCTTCAAGTGGTAGACATCATTATCAGGCCACGAATAATTAACTTTGCATTTGTTGTGCCTTTTTTTTAAACGGTTGTTTTTAAGACGGATAAAATCCGTTTGTTTCAGAACTGTAAAAATCAGCGACACTGTTCACGAAGCAGTGCACCGCACCAGACACAGGACGCGTAACTGAATGGCAATGCAACTACTGGCCGTTGGCGATCTCCACCTGGGGGCCGCTCCCAGCCGCCTTCCCCCGGGGCTCTCGGAGCGTGCGGCGGCGCTGGGTACCGCCGCGGTCTGGCGACGCATCGTGGATCAGGCCATTGCCCAGCCGGTCCATGCCGTTCTTCTGGCCGGCGATGTGGTGGAAGAGGAAGACGACTTTTTTGAGGCCTACTCGGAGCTGGCCCAGGGGGTGGAGCGGCTGGTCTCACAGGGCATACGTGTCCTGGCGGTGGTGGGGAATCACGATGTGCAGGTGCTGCCCCGGCTGGCGGATCGCATCCGTGGCCTTGAGCTGCTGGGTCGTGACGGTCACTGGCAACAGGTAACCCTGAACAAAGCGTCAGAATTCCTGACACTCCATGGCTGGTCCTTTCCCGAGAAACGGGTCCGCCACAGTCCGCTCTCCGGTGTGCACTTCACGCCAGGCCAGGGCCCCAATCTGGCGCTGCTGCACGGTGACCGGGACCAGCCCGACAGCCCCTATGCGCCACTGGCCTCGTCGGAACTGGCCGCCACCGGGCTGGACGGCTGGCTGCTGGGCCACATCCACAAACCCGACCCACTGACGGCCGGCGCCCCCAGGGGCTACCTGGGTTCGGCCACCGGGCTCAACCCCGGTGAGTCCGGCCCCAGGGGGCCCTGGTTGATGTCGGTGTCACAGGGAGCCATTACACGGATGGAACAGTGGTGCATCGCACCGCTGCACTGGCAGTCACTGACCGTGGACCTCACCGGCATCGGACACGAGGACCAGGCCCGTGAGCGGCTTCTGGAGGCGATTGCGGAGCTGGACCAGAGCCTTGGCCGGCACCGTCAGCCACCGGAGGCGGCCGCCCTCAGGGTGCACTTCACCGGCAGAACCCAGCTGGGTGCCCAGGTGCAGTCATTGCTGTCCTCGGAGTCACTGGACCGGCTGCTGGTGGGTGACCGCAGCATTCACTATTTTGTGGAAAGCTGTGTCTACGCCATCCAGCCGGAACTGAGTCTGGAGCAACTGTCGCGACGCTCGGACCCGGTGGGGCTGCTGGCCCAGAAGCTCCGGCTGCTGGAAAACCCGCCGGAGGACCCCGCCCGCCAGATACTGATCCGCCAGGCCCGTGAGCAGATGATGGCCAACCAGGACAAGAGCTGGTGGCGGGTCCTGCAGACGCCGTCACCGGATGAGGCCCAGGTGGCCCGGTGGCTGTGGCAGTCCGGGCTGACGGCGCTGGATCAGTTGCTGGCCCAGCAGGGGGCGACACACCCATGAAGCTGGAGCGACTCACCATTACCCGCATGCCGGGCCTGAGGGAGGGGTTCACCCTGCAGCCACTGGATCCGGGCCTGAACCTGGTCACGGGGCCCAACGGTGTGGGCAAGAGCAGCCTGGTGCGGGCTCTGCGCTATCTCCTGGCGGAGGATGACAGCCAGGATCCGGTGGCGCTGACCCTGGAGGCGGACTTCCGCGCCAGCGGGGAAACACTGCAGGTGACCCGTACGGGCAGCCAGCGGGTCTGGCAGCGCAATGGCCGTGCGGACCAGCCCCCCTCACTGCCCGCCGGTGACTTTCTGCACTGTTACTGGATTGCCATGGACGACCTGATGGGGGAGGGCGCCTCGGACAGGGCCATTCTTGACCAGTTGCAGCGGGAAATGGCCGGTGGCTTTGACCTGGGGGCGGTGCGGCAGTCGGGGGCGCTCTCACTGGGCAAGCGACATGGCGCCAACCAGGAAAAGGCGTTCCTGGAAAAAGAGGAGGCACTGCGGCGGGTGCGCCAGCGTTACCAGTCACTGGAGCAGGAGCGTCAGAACCTGCCGGCACTGGAAGAGAAGATCCGTGCAGCTCGCCAGGCGGAACAGCGCCGTGGGCAGATCCAGCAGGCCCTGCACTGGCTTGAGGACCGCCAGCAACGCCTGAGTGCCGAACAGCAACTGCAACGATTCCCCCGGGGTATGGAGCAGCTCCACGGCGATGAACAGTCCCAGCTGGAGCAGCGGGAAGCACAGATTGAGCGCCTTGAAAGCCAGCTGCGGGAGGCCACCCAGTCAAAGCACCATGCCAGTCAGCGTCTTGAGCAGACGGGACTGTCGCAGCAGCCCCCGAAAGGGGAGGAAATGGCCGCCAGGCGGGAGGATCTCTCCCGTCTGGAGCGCCTTTCACAGCAGATTGACGAACGCCGTGAGGCACTGGATCAGGCCCGTGCCGATCGGCAGCGGGCCACTGAAGCCCTGTCCGGCGACCCGGATAACGCCCTGTCCATTACGCCCCAGCAGGTGGATCAGGCCGGCCGTCTGGCGGAGCGGATCGAGAGCACGGCCCAGCGGCTGCAGTCACTGCCCCGTAATACGGCTCACGAGGCGCCGGATGAGTCGCAGACGCAGTCCAGGCAGCGCTTGATCGATGAGCTCAGGCGCTGGCTGCGACAGCTGCCGGCCACACGGCTGCGGCACCTGCTGGCGGGCAATGCCACGGCACTGCTGGCAGGCCTGTTGCTGGCGGGGCTGGCAATCAGCCGCGCACTGCCACTCTCGGCGGCGCTGTCACTGGTGGTGCTGGCGGGGGCGGCCTGGAGCCTGTGGCAGCTGAGAGGCCTGGGGCGGACCCGTCAGGAAACGCAGCATAGGGTGGCGGGGTTGCCACTGGAAGGGCCGCAAGCCTGGACGGTTGAGGCGGTCTCACAGCGCCTGGAACAGCTGGAGCAGACACTGGCCGAAGACAGGCTGCAACGTGAACGGGCGGAACAGGCGTCCCTGCTGGAAAGCCAGAGAGAACCGCTGCAGGAGAGCCTCAGTGAGCTGGAAGCGGAGAAAGCCCGTCTGGCCGAAGCCATTGGGTTCGACCCTGCCGCCACGGCACTGGGGCTGCACCGCTTTGCCGCCCTGATGCAACGGCTGGACCAGTCCGCAAGCCGCTGCCGCGAACTGGAACAGAACCTGGAGCGCCTGCTGGATGAGCGGCAGAAGGCCATGGAGCGGGTCCGGTCACTGCTGCAGCAACAGGGAGTCACCCTGGCCGAGGAGCCGGACCTGTCGGACCTGCGCAGCCATTTCCAGTCACTGGAGCAGCGTCTTGAGCAGCTGCGGGAGGCGCGCAATGATCTGGAGCGGGCCCGGGAGCACGGCCAGGGCCTGGAGCAGTCTCTGGCGGAATCCCGCGAGGCGCTGGAGTGTCTTTACCGGCGTGTGGGGCTGAGCGCCGGGCAGCGTCGCGAACTGATGGCCCTGTGCGAGCAGCGGGCGGAATACCGGCAGTTGTGTGACCGCCTGCAGCAGGCACGGGTGCTGGAAAATGACCGTGCCCGGGGACTGGCCGGTGAGCCGGATCTGGTGGCGCTGGTGGAGTCCGGTGACAGTGAGACACTGAAGCGGCAGCTGGATGAGCAGCAACGACAGGCCGCCGAGCTGGAACCCCTGCGTCAGCAGCTGGCGGATCTGCAGGCCCGGCTCAATCAGGCCGGGCAGGACAGGGCCCTGGCCCGGGCCAGGCTGGAGCGTGAGAAGGCCCGTGACGCCCTGCAGGATGCCTGGTCACAGGCCATGCAGGCCGAGGCCGGGCAGTTTCTGCTGCAGCAGGTCACCCTTGAGCACCGCAGCGAGCATCAGCCAAGGGTGTTGTCCGGTGCCCGTGAGCGCTTTGCCGGCTTCACTCACCAGCGCTATGACCTGCAACTGGACGAGGAAGGTGGCCTTCTGGTCCATGACAGCCTGCAGGGGGGCAACCAGTCCCCCGCCACACTCTCCACGGGCACCCATATGCAGTTGTTTCTGGCGCTGCGACTGGCCTGGACCAGCCTCCATGAGGGGCAGGGCGAGCCACTGCCGCTGTTCCTGGACGAGGCACTGACCACCTCGGACCCGGAACGGTTTGCGCGGATTGTGCGCAACCTGGAGACACTGGCAGAGAAGGAAGACCGCCAGATCTTCTATCTCTCCGCCGAACCCGGTGACCACCGCCGCTGGGAGCAGGTGCTGGAGAAGCCGGTGCATCACCTGGATCTGCAGCAGCTGCGCTTCGGCCAGCCGGCACCGGGCCCTGGGCACTTCACCCTGGCTGACCCCGAGCCGGTTCCTCCGCCAGGGGACCAGTCCGCCGCCGATTACGCGGCACGACTGGGAGTGCCCCCCGTGCGTCCCTACCAGCCGGCCGGGGCCATCCACCTGTTCCATCTGCTCAGGGACGACCTGGACACACTGCACCGGCTGATGGCCCATTGGCGCACCGAGCGTATGGGCCCCCTGGAAACCCTGCTGGACAGCCCCGCTGCAACCGCCGCACTGGGGGATGCACAGCAGGTGGGTCGTATGCAGGGCCGCTGCCGCACCGCCAGGGCCTGGCGCAACCAGTGGCTGCGCGGCCGTGGCCTGCCGGTGGATCGCAATGCACTGGAGCAGTCCGGCGCCATTACCGAGACCTTCATGGAGCCGGTCTGCCAGCAGGCCCGGGCACTGGAGGGTGACGCCGGGGCCCTGCTGGCGGCCCTCAGGAACAAGGCGGTGCCCCGATTCCAGCAGAGCAAGACCGATGAGCTGGAGCAATGGCTGCTGGAGTCCGGCTATCTCAGCCGAGAGATGCCACTGAGCCCCCAGGAGCGTGAGCGCCAGACACTGCTGCAGGTGGGGGAGACGGTGCCTCCGGATGAGGCTCTGGCGGTGATCCGTTTTCTGGAGGGGGGGCTTGCCGATCAGGCGGCTTCATAAGGGGCGTATTGAGCCGGGTTTTTCGCTCGGGAATTGGTCATCAGGGGGATATTTCTCCGGACTGTGACGGGCATCGCGCGGCTTTCCTGTCGGTCCATGGTGCCGGGCCTACCATCCGGGTTACTTTCGGAGAACGGACTCACCGCCCCTGTGGCGGCCCTGATGGAGGCCCCTATGTCCCGTGGCCAGGCACTGATTGTTGATGATTCCGCCACCGCCCGCATCATGCTCTCACGCCTGCTGGAGAAAGTGGATTTCTCCAGCCGGGGGGTGGGCTCCGCGGAGGAGGCCCTCAAGGCCCTGCAAAGCGGCGGTCACCCCACTGTGATCTTCCTGGATCACCTGCTGCCGGGCATGGACGGCTTTGCCGCGCTGCGCTCCATCAAGCGCAATCCCGCCACCGCCGATATCCCGGTGTTCATGTACACCTCCCAGAATGCCGAGCGCTACCTGGAGGAGGCCCGTGCCCTGGGGGCGGCGGGGGTGATCAGCAAGCAGACCAACCGTGAGCAGCTGTTCCAGTGTCTGGAAGGGGCCGCCGCCGGCCATGATACCGCCGGCCTGGATCTGGAAAGCATGGCGGAAGACATCCATGTGGCCTACCACAAGGGGCTGGAGGAGCAGGGGGTGCGACGGCTCACAGGGCGCCTGTCCACGCTGGAGGTGGCCTACGAGGAAATGCAGGACGAGATGCACCGTCTGAAAATGGACCTCAAGCTGCGGGACTCGGAGCAGCGCCTGCTGCTGGAGCAGAAGCTGCGCCGCTCCCGCTGGATCGAGGGTGGCCTGTTCACGGCCCTGTCACTGTGTGCCGTGGTGTTCTGGGCCCAGCTGGGCAGCGTCAACCAGGCAGCGGAGAACGTCCAGAACCAGGCACTGATACTGACCAATGTCATCGGCCATATCCTGGAGATGGTCAGCGGGAACTGAAGCGCAATTCCGGCTCCCTGCCGGGACTACCCGGAAGAGGCACGGCTGGCGTCTTCCGCCGGCTCTCCGGTCTCCTCCCGGTCACTGTCCTCTTCACCGGACTCGAAATCCGGATTCCTCGGATCAATTTCCTGCAGACCCAGAGCCAGCTCCGGGCTGACGGTGTAATACCCGGTTTTCTGTGGCACCTCTTTGGGGGTGCGTCCCGGTCCGTAGACCAGAAACAGGACCAGTGCGGTGAGCACCAGGGCGTTACTGATAAACAGTCCCCCGGGGCCAAAGAAGTCCATGGAGAAGGCGCTCAGAACCGGTCCCACACAGCTGCCCAGCCCGTAACTCAACAGCAGCGCGGTGCTGGCGGCGGTGATGCGGTGGCTGTCCATCAGGTCGTTGGTGATGGCCACGGCAATGGGGTAGAGGGCGGCGGTAATGCCCATGTACAGCCCCACCGCCAGTATCAGGAAGACCGGGCTGAAGCCGCCGAACAGCGCCGCCCCCAGGCTGCAGATGGCCGCCGCGGCGGCGGCCATCTGCAGCACCTGGTAGCGGTTGAAATGGTCGCAGAAGCGCCCCACAGGCCAGGCCAGTACCATGGCGGTGATAATGGCCGCGGCCATGAAGTTGGAGATCTGCCCCAGATCCAGGCCGATACGCTCGGCATAGACCGGACCCATGGTATAGAAGGCACTGATCAGCAGGCCGGCAGTCAGCGCCCCCAGTGTGCCCACCGGTGAGGTGCGATAGAGGTTGGCCAGAGACATCCGGCTGCCCTGCTCAATCACCGGTGACTGGGTGCGGGTCAGTGACAGTGGAATCAGCGCCAGAATCACCAGAACGGCCGCCAGGGTAAAGGGGGCAAAGCCGGCCGGATCCCCCACCCGGATCAGCACCTGGCCGCCGGCGGTGGAGAGGAAAAACACGATCTGGTAGATGGCGAACAGGCTGGCCCGGTTCTGGTTATCCGCCTTGCTGCTGAACCAGCTTTCCATGACGATCATCAGCCCCGCCATGACAAAGCCAGAGAGCACCCGCAACAGCCCCCAGAGCCCAGCCTGCACGGCCAGTGGGTGCAGCAGTATGGCCACCGCCAGCAGGGCGGCAAAGACCGCAAAGGCCCGGATATGGCCGACCCGCTGGATGATGGTCCCGGCGTAGAGGGTGCCGAGCACGAAACCGACGGAATAGAACACCAGAATCCAGCCGATCAGCGAGGCGCTGAACCCCTCGATACTGAGCCGCAGGCCCAGCAGCGTCATGAGAAACGCGTTACCACTGATCAGCAGGATAATGCTGGCGATCAGAGCGGAAAGACTCAGTGCCGTACCTTTCATAGGACTCCTCTGTAGCTGGCAATACAGCCACAAGCTACTACAAACCGGCCTTCCACTAAACCGCTGTGCCGCTTCAGGGGCGGGGTTTGACCCTCAGGCTGGGAGTGGCGCTGAGTGGGTCCTCAGGCCAGGGGTGCTTGGGGTAGCGGCCCCGGCACTCACGGCGAACCTGTGGGTAGCCCTGTTGCCAGAAGCTGGCCAGATCCGCCGTGACCGCCAGAGGGCGCCGTGCCGGCGACAGCAGGTGCAGTGTCACCGGCTGTTGGCCATCCGCCACGGTGGGGGTGCTCTGGCAGCCAAACAGCCCCTGCAGCTTGATGGCCAGAACAGGGCCCTGTTCCGGTGTGTAGTCCAGTGGCGCCTCGTGGCCCCCCGGCAGGGTCAGGCTGCGGGGTGCCAGCCGGGACAGAGCCTGTTGCTGCGGGAAGTCCAGCAAGCTCTCCAGTGCCTGCACCAGTGGCAGCGACTGCAGCTGCGACCAGCGCCTCAGGCCCGCCAGATAGGGGGCCAGCCAGTGCGCCAGTGAGGCCTCCAGAGCCTGACGGGACACATCCGGCCACTGGTCCGGCCAGAGCCGGTGCAGCAGGGCCACACGGGCACACCACTGGCGGGCGGTCTCCGTCCAGGGCAGGCTGTCCAGCCCCCGGCGGCGGACTTCCTGCAGCAGTGCCTCTTCCACCTTCTCCTGTGGCGGTGGGGCACCAGGGCGCTCCTGCAGTACCAGTGCCCCCAGTCGGCGGCGGTGATGGCTGACCACGGTGCCTTTGTCACTGTCCCAGGTCACCTCCTCAGCGGCGCGAATGTGGTCGGGGAGGGATTCTTCCAGTTGAGCCAGTGTCACCGGGGCGGCCAGGTAGATGCGCGCCTCCCGCCGGTCACCGTCCAGCTCCGCCGCCACCAGCCAGTCTTCACCGGCCAGTGGGTCGCCCTCGGGCAGCACGGCACCACGGCCGTTGCTGAGATGGAAACGGGCCTGTCCGCCGGGGCGCCGCCGGGCAATGCGGTCCGGGAACGCCAGGGCCAGCAGTGCGCCCGTGGCCTCGCCATGGGAGTGCCCGTGATCGTCTTTCCCGGGATTCAGCCGCCGCAGTGCACTCTGCAATGCCTTCAGCCGGCCCCGGTCGAGCCCCTCGGGGGAGCGGCTGCCACGCAGCAGTGCCAGCCGCTCACGCAGATCGCTGTCGGCACCGGGGCCGGCCAGATCCTGCTCACTGAGCAGCACCGCCAGCTCCGCCCCGAGGCGCCCCAACCCCCGGCGCCGGGCCAGTATCAGCATATGGGCCAGTCTGGGGGAGAGCCCCAGTGCGTTCATGGCCTTGCCGTGGTCGGTGATGGCCCCCTGCTCATCCAGCGCCTGCAGCTGCTGCAGCAGGGCCACCGCCTGCTGCCAGTGGGCGCCGGGTGGGGCATCCAGCCAGGTCAGCTGATCCGGGTCACGGCAGCCCCATTGGGCCAGCTCCAGTGCCAGTGGCGCCAGATCCGCAGAGGCGATGGCCGGTGCGCTGTGACGGGACAGTGCGCTCTGTTCGCTCTGGGACCAGAGCCGGTAACAGTGCCCTGGGGCCAGACGGCCGGCACGGCCACGGCGCTGCTCCGCACCGGACTGGGACACCCGCTCCGTGACCAGACGGGTCATGCCCGAGCGGGCATCGAAGCGGGGGCGACGCTCAAGCCCGCCGTCAATCACCACGGTAATCCCGTCGATGGTCAGGCTGGTCTCGGCAATGGCGGTGGCCAGAACGATCTTGCGCTGCCCCGGTGGGGCCGGTGCGATGGCCTGATCCTGTGCCTCGCTTTTCATGGCCCCGTAAAGGGGACATAGGTGGGTATTCTCCGGCAGACGCCCCCTGAGCTGTCCCTGGACACGGCGGATTTCACCGGCACCGGGGAGGAACACCAGAATCGATCCGGACTGCTCTTCCAGTGCCTTGAGCACCACCGCCGCCACATGGGCGGGAAGAGGTTGCTGCCGTGGCGCCGGGTGATAACCGACGCTGACGGGAAAACTGCGCCCGTCACTGGTCAGTACCGGTGCCGGGTGCAGCAGTCGGGAGAGGGGGCCGGCATCCAGAGTGGCGGACATCACCAGCAGCCGAAGGTCCGGGCGCAGTGCCTGCTGGCTTTCACGGGCCAGTGCCAGCCCCAGGTCCGCCGGCAGTGAGCGCTCGTGGAACTCATCGAAGATCACCGCCGCCACCCCGTCCAGTGCCGGATCCTGCTGCAGCATGCGGGTCAGCACTCCTTCCGTGACCACCTCAATGCGGGTGGCCGGTGAGACCCGGGTTTCCAGACGGGTGCGCAAACCCACCCGTTCACCCAGTGACTCCCCCAGCTGGGCGGCCATGAAGCGCGCCGCCGAGCGGGCCGCCAGACGCCTTGGCTCCAGCATCACAATGCGCCCCTGTTCCTCCCTCCAGGGCGCCTCCAGCAACGCCAGGGGCACCACTGTGGTCTTGCCGGCCCCGGGGGGTGCCTGCAGCAGCAGTGTGTTATGGACTTCCAGGCTGGCCAGAAGATCGGGAATCAGTTCATGGATAGGCAGCATGGGCGCCATGATGCACCGGAAATGGCGATTGCGCCATGGCTTTGCCAGCCTTGCCAGTGACTTCATCCGAGGTGCCGGTATTGGGTCCTGTCTGCCTGACGTGGCCGTTCCGTGCGCAACCCGGAAACCGTTTCTGTGTAAAGCCTTTCCTTACCGGACAGGCCCCGACAACAAAACACGACAACGTGTTGCGTTTTTCGGTAGCATTTGTGAACATATCTTCACATATGGAAACAATGAGTCCAGACTCATACCAGAACAACGACAAAAGGGCCTTTCCCATGATAGTCACCGTTGACTCACGTCTCCGCCACCGCATCGGTCACCGGGTGCCGTTGCTGTGTCTGCTGCTGATCAGTCTGTTTTTTCTGAGCGGCTGCCCGCTCGGCGGCAGTGACAGCAAGGGCCGTGAAGCCAGTGAACCGGCCACGGATGTCAGTGGCAACGGGCCACCCCCCCCGGTTCAGTGACGGGCGTGTGTTTACCGTGGCCCCCGGTCCGGATGCCACCCGGGATATGGTGGAGGCCATGATCCAGCTGCGTCCCGGTGATGTGCTGGAGTTCACCTGTGGCTTTTTTGACCTCAAGCACGGTTTGCTGATCCAGGCCACCGAGGATGTGACCATCCGCGGCTGCGGCAAAGACGGCACTGTGCTGTCCTTTCTCAACAGTGACAATGTCACCGGTCTTGAGGCCCTGAATGTGCGGGGCATTACTGTCCGGGACCTGACCATCGCCGATTCTCCCGGCGACGCCTTCAAGCTCAAGGGGGTCAAGTGGGGCTCTCTGCTGAATGTGCGTGCCTACTGGTCCGGCGGCGATGCGCCGCTGACAGCAGCGGATTACCAGGACCGCATTCACGTGGCCTGCACGGCGCCGCCTTTTGATGAGGGGGACACCTCACCGGACTACACCCCCAGCTCCGCCAGCGGCCGTTACGGCATTTATCCCGTGGAATCGGAGAATATTCTGGTGGACGGCTCCGAGTCCGTCGGTGCCTCGGATGCGGGCATCTACGTGGGCCAGACCAACAACGCGATTATCCGCAACAGCCGTGCCGTGTATAACGTCATGGGCTTTGAGATCGAGAACGTGCAGGGAGGTGAGTACGACAGCAACCTGGCGGAGTGCAACACCGGCGGCTTCCTGATTTACGACCTGGACAACATCACCCAGTACGGTGACAAGTCCGTGATGCTGAACAACGTGGCCCGCAACAACAACACTTACAACTTTGCCCACAGCGGCCTCGTCTCGGCGGTGCCAAGGGGCGTCGGTCTGCTGACACTGGCGTACGACAATATCGAGGTGTACGACAACCGGTTCGAGGACCACAGCACCGCCGCCGTCATCTACACCAGCTACGAGCTGATCAACGGCAAGGACGGCACCTCCGACAAGAAACTCAGCCCCTATACGGAAGGGCTGCATATCCACAACAACGTCATGAAAAACTCCGGTTACGATCTCCCCAAGCCGGATATCGAGAAGGTCATAGATGGCCAGATCGAGACCTTGCTCCCCACACTGATCGGCGTCAAGCACACCGAGAATCCCGGAAAGGGCGCGCATATCATCTGGGACGGCCTGCGGGACGAGCTGGACCCGGACTGCCCCTACCCGGTGGATGCCCAGGGCTTCCCGGTGCCGGAGCGCTACAACGGGCGGCCGGAATTCACCAACGAGCACCCCAACCCCAGCTGCCACTACAACGCCTACAAGTTTGACGATGAGGGCCAGCGCAAGCTGCCCCAGTGGGGCTCCTGTTTCCGTGACAATGAGCTTTCCGATGACAGCCCCGCCTACATGAATTTCCATGGCACCGAGGGGCTGGAGCTGGTGATTGCCGCCGCCGAGCAGGACACCAGCATCCTCAGCGTTGAGGGGGCACAGACCGTGGCGGGCAACCTGGATGGCCTGATCGCCGACACCGACATCTCAGAGCACGACTGTCAGGCCCTTTATGGCAAGGTCCTTGAGCCGCTGCCCCGTGTCACCATCCCTCCCTTCGAGCCCAGTGGCGAAACGGACCCGGCACCCAGCGAGCAGCGCATCAAGCAGCTGTGCCGCAACAACGGCAAGCCCGGTTCCGTCAACCGTGACGCACTGGTGGAGGTGAACTGCCCGCGCCTGGATCAGTACAACCTGTTTGCCGATCCACAGGACCCCCGCAGCACCCCCAATGAAGGGGGCGTGCCTTTTGTTCTCAACAGCAAGCTTTTCTCCGATTATTCCAACAAGTATCGGGTGGCGTTTATTCCACCGGGCACCAAGGCCCTGTACCGGGATGGCCAGGGCGGCGGCAATCTCAACGGCACCATCCATTTCCCCAATGGCACCGTGATCGCCAAGACCTTTGCCTTCACCGATGAGCAGGCCAATGAAGAGGAACTGGTGGAGACCCGACTGCTGATCAAGCGTGTGGGGGAGAGTGGCAAGGCGTTCTGGGACGGCGTTACCTATGCCTGGGAGAAAGATGATGAGGGTAATCCGGTGGCCCGTCTGGCCCAGGGTGGCGGCACCCGCAGCGTCAGCTGGCATTACCGGGACAGCGACTCCGGCAAGCTGCTGACCGGCGCCACCGATGCCTACGAGATCCCCAATGCCCTGCAGTGCCTGACCTGTCACAGCAATGACGATGTGGAATCCGGCAGTGCCCCCATCGGGCCCAAGCCGCGCAACCTCAACCGCGCTTATGCGCCGGAGTCGTCGTTTATGGGTGTGGAAGGCCAGGGCGGTTTCCCCCGCATCAACCAGCTGCGTTACTGGCAGGAGCAGGGCATTCTCATTGGTGTGCCGGAACTGGAAATCAACCAGGCCGGCGTGGCCACCAATGTGCCCCGTCTGCCCCACTGGAATGTGCCCGGCGACAGCGGTGCCCCCGCCGACTCGGATGAGGATGTGGAGTCCCGTGTCAGGGCCTATCTGGAGGTGAACTGTCAGCACTGCCACAATGACCGTGGCGCGGCCTCCAACACCGGCTATTACCTGGATCATTTCCGCGAGGTGGACGCCAGCTACGGTGTCTGCAAGACCCCCACCGCCACCGGTGGCGGTGCCTGTGGCCGCCAGCATGTGGTGGTGCCCGGTGAGCCGGAGTCGTCCATTGTCAGCTGTCGCGTGGAGAGCGAGGCCGATCCCCAGCGCCAGATGCCCCCCATTGCCCGCAGTGTGGTTCATGCGGAGGGGGCGGATCTGCTGGCCTACTGGATCCGTGAAGTGGTGGATGAGGAATACGAAAACGGTGACAGCTGCGGCACCGGCCGCTTCTTCCCCTCCATCGAACCCTGAGTCCGGAACCCACCGGGACTCTGACAAGCCCTCTGCCCCTGACCGGGGCAGGGGGCTTTTTTCTGGTTGCTCGCACTTTTTGAGAGCAATCGGTTTCTTCAAAGTCAAGCCGATGACTTTTAAGACACCGCTTCCCGCCCTGTTCCCCATTGCCCCTTCCGCCACTGGCCCGTAGGGGCTAAGGTAGTCTCCTCTGTCTGCTCCGTCTTGACCGTTGCCCTGTTACCGGCAAGTGCTCTGGTAACGACAGGACACAGGGGTGCAACCACTCACAGGTGATCCGATGCCGCTCTATCCATACCTTTTTTCACTCACACTGATGCTGGGGAGTGCTTTTGTGGCCGCAGAACAGACACAGGAAGAGCAAACGGAGACGGAAGCGCCAGTCCCGACCACTGGCAGGGGGCCGGTGGTGCTGCTCCACGGACTGGCACGGACGGAGAACTCCATGAACCTCATGGCGGAGGCGCTGGAACAGGCGGGTTATGAGGTGTGCAATCTCTATTACCCCTCCACGGAGCATCCCGTGGAGGAACTGGTGGAAAAGACGGTGCTGCCGGCGGTGGAGCTGTGCGCCATGGGCCGTCCGGTTGATTTCGTCACCCATTCCATGGGGGGCATACTGGTGCGCTATCTGCACAATATCGCCCCGGAGCTGCCCATGGGGCGTACCGTCATGCTGGCGCCGCCCAACAAGGGCAGTGAACTGGTGGATGAGCTGGGGGAGCTGACCCTGTTTACCTGGCTGAACGGGCCGGCCGGGCATCAGATGGGCACAGGGGAGGCGTCACTGCCACGGTCACTGGGGCCGGCGGATTTCGAGGTGGGTATCATTGCCGGCACGCGCTCTCTCAACCCGGTGCTGTCGGGCATGATCCCCGGTGAGGACGACGGCAAGGTGTCACTGGAGAGTGCCCGCCTTGAGGGCATGAGCGATTACCTGGAGGCAGCGGTGACCCACACCTTCATGATGCGCGATGAGGAGGTGATCCGACAGTCACTGCATTTTCTGGACAAGGGCCGGTTTGACCGCGAGGGCGGGGAAGCCGCCCCCAGGCAGGCCAGGGGGCGGCCACAGAGCCGCCGTCCCGGCTGGAATCGTTAGTGTCCCGTCTGGGTAATTCGTTTTGCCCTCAAGGCTCTTGGTGGCTCAGAAGGTCAACGCATTACCCAGATGGGACACTAGTGCTCCGGACGGGACACTCTCTCAGGGTGTTACTCGTGGGACGTCGCACCAATCTTGTGGATACTCAGGTCCGCCCCTTCAAACTCTTCCTCTTCGGTGAGCCGCAGCCCTGAAAGGGCCTTCACCAGGCCGTAAACAATCATGCCGCCGGCAAACGCCACGATCACGCCCACGGCGGAGCCCACCAGCTGTGACATCAGGCTGACACCACCCAGGCCGCCCAGGCTCTGCTGGCCGAAGATGCCTGCGGCAACGCCGCCCCAGACACCACAGACACCGTGCAGTGGCCAGACACCCAGCACATCGTCCAGGCGCTGTATCCTGTTCTGGGCCCACTCGAACAGGTAGACAAAGAGGGCGCCGGCAATGCCGCCCACCACCAGTGCCCCCACCGGGTGCATCAGGTCGGAGCCGGCACAGACGGCCACCAGTCCGGCCAGTGGGCCGTTGTGGATAAAGCCCGGGTCCTTGCGTCCCACCAGCATGGCCACCAGCAGGCCGCCGGTCATGGCCATGAGGCTGTTGACCGCCACCAGGCCGCTGATGCCATCCAGTGTCTGGGCGGACATGACGTTAAAGCCGAACCAGCCCACGGTCAGTATCCAGGCACCCAGTGCCAGGAAGGGGATGCTGGAGGGGGCGAAGGCCACCACCTTGCCGTGGCGGTAGCGTCCGTTGCGGGCACCGAGAAGCAGCACCGCCGCCAGGGCAATCCAGCCACCCACGCCGTGCACCACCACGGAGCCGGCAAAGTCGTGGAATCCGGCGCCGAACTGGCTTTCCAGCCAGGACTGGAAGCCGAAGTTGCCGTTCCAGATCATGCCCTCGTAGAAGGGGTAGACCAGTGCCACGATCAGACCGGAGGCGATGAGCATGGGGTAGAAGCGGGCCCGCTCGGCAATGCCGCCGGAGATAATGGCAGGGATGGCGGCGGCGAAAGTGAGCAGGAAGAAGAACTTCACCAGCTCGTAGCCGTGGGACTCGGTCAGTACCGTGGCGCTGTTGAGGAAGTGGCCGCCGTAGGCGATGTAATAGCCGACAAAAAAGTAGGCCACGGCGGAGACACCGAAGTCGGTGATGATCTTGACCAGGGCGTTGACCTGGTTCTTGTGTCGCACCGTGCCCACTTCCAGAAAGGCAAAGCCGGCATGCATGGCCAGCACCATAATGGCGCCGATCAGTATAAACAGGGTGTTGGCACTCTGGGTCAGGGTTTGCACTGCACTGGTAATATCCACAGACATCTCGCTCTGATAAGGGGTAGGTGAATGAGGCGTTGCTTTGAAAAAAGGCAGTAATAGCAAGAAGTGTTCCATAAAAGGGCAATCGGTTAGGGAAGCGCTTGTTAAAACGGTGCTTCGGCGTTTCCATGAATCCGATGGCTTGATTTAGTGGTTAAATATGCACCTTGCTGGTGCTTTTGCCGAAAAAGCGCACCCGTATGGTGCCGTTGCTGCCTGAGGGCGTTTGATGACAGGGGCCATGACTGTGCAGGAGCCTGGCTGAGACTCCGGATTCTCCCGTGGCTGCACCAGAATGGTGAGGGGGAGCCACCGGCAGCTGGTCTGTTATAGTAGGTGCACCGCCAATGGCCGGAACTGATACAGTCCTGGTGCTGTGGCGTAGTGTTACGGACGCCGCGTGATGAAACGCGTGACGAGAAGTCTTCAGCGGGCGTCAAGCCGGCTGCCATGTTCGGAATAAAGGAAACAATAATGAGTCAGGTCAAAGCCTACGGCGCCGAATCACCGCAATCCGGCGTGGCCCCACTGAGTATCCAGCGGCGCGAACTGCGCCAGGACGATGTGGCCATCGAAATCGACTATTGCGGTGTGTGCCACACGGATATCCATTTCGCCAACAACGACTGGGGTGTCACCGTCTACCCGGTGGTCCCCGGCCATGAAATCATCGGCCGTGTCACGGCGGTGGGAGACCAGGTCACCCGCTTCAAGGCCGGCGATGCGGTGGGCGTGGGCTGCATGGTGGACTCCTGCCGCACCTGCTCCTCCTGCGAGGCGGGCCTGGAGCAGTACTGTGCCGAGGGCATGACAGGCACCTACAACGGTGAGGATCGCCACGACGGCAGCATCACCTACGGCGGCTATTCAGAGCGCATTGTGGTGAGCGACCGTTTTGTGGTGAATCTGCCGGAGAAGCTGGACCCGGCCAGTGCCGCACCACTGCTGTGTGCCGGTATCACCACTTACTCGCCACTGCGCCACTACGGTGTGAAGGCCGGCCACAAGGTGGCCGTGGTGGGCATGGGTGGACTGGGCCACATGGGGGTAAAATTTGCCAAGGCACTGGGTGCCGAGGTGACCCTTTTCACCCGCTCGGAGAGCAAGGTGGCCGAAGCGAAAAAGCAGGGGGCGGATCATGTGATCATCTCCACGGACCGTGCCATGATGAAGGCCGCCCGTGAGCGCTTTGATTTTGTGCTGGACACGGTGCCCGTGCAGCATGACCTCAATCCCTATCTCTCCTGCCTGAAGCTGGACGGCACCCATATCATTGTGGGGCTGCTGGAGCCAGTGGAGCCGGCCCTGCAGGCCGGTACACTGGTCTCCAAGCGCCGTGTGCTCACAGGCTCACTCATCGGCGGCATGCCGGAGACCCAGGAGGTGCTGGATTTCTGCGCCGAGCACGGCATCACCTGCGATGTGGAGATGCTGGACATCAAAAACATCAACGAAGCCTATGAGCGCATGCACAAGGGGGATGTGAAATACCGCTTTGTGATCGACATGAAGAGCCTCAGGGAAGGCTGATTCTGTTGTCCCCGACGGGGCGCCACCCCACGGCGCCCCGGTTCAGGCTGACTGCCGTTGTGGTTGCAGTCTGCCCAGAACAAAGGCGGTCAGTGCCGGCAGGAAAGTCACCGTGACTATGGCCGCCCCGGCCAGGCCAAACAGCACAATGGCCCCCACCCCCCGATACAGCTCCGTGCCCGCACCGGGCAGAAACACCAGAGGCGACAGGCCACAGATGGTGGTCAGTGTGGTCATGGCAATGGGTCGCAGACGGGCCTCCACGGCCTGTTCCACGGCGTCAGGCACGCTGACACCTTCGTTTCTGAGGTTCTTCCTGGCCTGATCCACCACCAGTATGGGGTTGTTCACCACGGTCCCCAGCAGGATCAGAAAGCCCAGCATGGTAATCATGTCAAAGGGCTGGCTTAACGGCTGCAGGCCGATCAGAGGCAGCAGCGACCCCACCCCGTTCATCATGGCCAGCCCCACAATGCCACCGGCAATGCCCAGTGGTATGGCGGTCATGATCAGCAGCGGGTAGCCCCAGTGGGCGAAAATGGCCACCAGCAGCAGGTAGATAATGACCAGTGCGATCAGGAAGTTGCCGCTCAGGGCCTCCTGGGTCGCCGCCAGCTGGTCACTGGCCCCCGAGAGAGTGACGTTGATGCCGGAGGGCAGGTCCCCGGTGGCCCTCAGGTGGTCCACCAGGTCGCGGCGTACCCGCTCAACCCCCCTTTCCAGGGGGACATCATCGGGAGGGATGATATTCAGTGTGACGGTGCGCCGCCCGTCCACCCGGCGCACGGTACTGGTGTCCACGCTCTCCTCGATGCGGGCCAGATCAGACAGGGGCAGTGTCTCCCCCAGTGGGGTGTACACCGGCAGCCGTGGCAGCTGGGCCAGTGAGGGGGCGTCCCCCTGGCTGCCATAGAGGTACAGGTCGATCTTGTCGTCGTCCAGGAAGAAATCGTCCACATAGGCCCCCTCCGTGAGGGCCGATACGGTAAAGCCGATGTCGGCGGTGGTCAGTCCCAGCTCGCTGGCCCGGTCGTAGTCGGGCTTTACCTGGATCAGTGGCTGGGCCAGTGTCAGGCTGGAAGGCTGCGTCTGGATGCGTGGCTTGTCGAAAATCACCTGTGCCCGGTCGTAGGCGGCGGAGGCAGCGTCGTAGACGCTCTGCAGGTCCGGCCCGGCAATGTCCAGGTTGATGCTGCGGGTGCCACCGTCGTTGCTGGAGATGATCGAGCCCTTGGCAGCGAAGGCGCGCATGCCCGGGAACTGCTCGTAGACCCGGGTGATTTCATCCATCAGGGGACCGATGTGGTTCGGTTCCCGTGTTTCGGAAATGATGCGTATTCCCCCGGGGCTGACACTCAGGTTCAGGTAGCGAATGGGGGGCACCCGGGTCTCTCCTGAGGCATAGGCGCTGCCGTCGGCGTTCACATGGGGCAGGAAATGGGCCTCCACCTGTTCGGCAATGCCGGCCATCTCATCGAGATTGGTGCCCGGAGGGGCGCTCATGTAGGCGAATGTCTTGGGTTCCTCCCCCTCCGGCAGGTACTCCGCCGGGGGTGTCAGAAACAGCAGTATGGCGGCGCTCAGAACCAGTGTGACCACCATGGTGCCCCCCTGGCGCCAGGGGGTGGCGATCAGCCAGCGTACACGGCGCACCGTGTTTCTGGCCCAGGGGCTCTGGCCATTGCCGTTACCGGAGCCGGGCCTGGCGAAATCCAGCCGGGCACTGAGTGTGGGGATCAGTGTCACGGCCACCAGCATGGAGGCGATGATGGCGGCGGAGATGGCGATGGCCACATCGGAGTACAGCTGGCCGGCCTCTTCCTCGATAAAGAGAATGGGCAGGAACACCAGCACCGTGGTCATGGAGGAGGCCAGCACCGCCGGCCAGACCTCCCGCACACCCAGCAGGGCGGATTCGAAGCGGTCCAGTCCCTGTCGCCGCAGTCGCTCGATGTTCTCCAGCACCACGATGCTGTTGTCCACGGTCATGCCGATGGCAAAGGCGATGCCCGCCAGTGAGATCACGTTGATGGTGCGCCCTGTGACCATCAGGCCGATAAAGGCGGCGATGGCGCACAGTGGAATGCCCACCACCCCCACCAGTGTGGCCCTGGAGGAGCGCAGGAAGAGAAACATCACCAGTGTGGCGAAGACGGCGCCGATGCCCAGGTTGGTCCAGACATTGGCGATGGAGGCCTGCACATAGCCCACGTCCTCCGCATTGAGATCCAGCCGCAGGCCCTGCGGGCGCAGCACATCCCGGTTGATGTTCTCCACCTCCTCCATCATGCGGCGTTTGATGTCGATCACGTTGGAGCCGCTTTCACGGCGCACGGACAGGCTCAGCACCTTCTGGCCATTGACCCGTGACAGCTCCCGGATGCGGGAGTGGTCCTGGCGCACACGGGCCACATCCCCCAGTCGCACCAGGCTATCCCCCTCACGGGCCACCACCAGGTCCTCCAGTGACTGCTGATCGCTGAAACGCCCCACGGTGCGCAGCAGGTAGCGGCGTTTGCCCGCCTCCAGCTCACCGCCGGAGATGTCCTGGTTGCGCTCGGTGATGGCCCGCTGCAACTGCGGCAGGCTCAGCCCCCGCTGGGCCAGTCGCCGCTCATCCACAATCACCTGCATCTGGCGGTCGGCGCCGCCACCCACCCTCACCTCGGAGACGCCGGGTACGCTCTCCATCAACGGCCGCACCCGGTCTTCCACAAAGTCCCGCATCAGGTCCAGGTCCAGGTCCCGTGGGTTGCCCTCCAGTGTGGAGACGCGGAAGTACATGAAGGCATTGGAGGAAAAAGAGGCGGCCACGATGCGGGGCTCGTCCACATTGCGCGGGTAGCCGGAGACCTGGCTCAGGGCGTTGTTCACCTGGATCAGTGTCTCGGTGATATCCACGCCGAAGGGAAATTCCAGTTCGATTTCCGCGGAGCCGCTGGAGGCGCTGGCGGTCATGCGGCTGAGGTTGGGGACGTTGCGCAGGTAGCGTTCCTGCTCCACCAGGATTTCTTTCTCGATGTCCTGTGGCGTGGCGCCGGGCCAGCGGGTCTCCACGGACACGGTGCGCACCTCCAGGTCCGGGATCATCTGCACCGGGATGCGCAACGCCGCCGCCGCCCCGAGAATGGCCAGTATCAGCGTGATCACCGCCACCAGGGTGCCCTGTCGGATAATGCCGGCAAACATCAGCGGTTCTCCTCACGGGAAACCCGCACCAGGCTGTCGTTTTCCAGGGCATTGTTGCCCCGCACCACCACCTGCTCGCCCCCCTCGAGTCCGTCCCGGATCTCGATGCGATTATCAAAGGCAATGCCCGGTGTGACACGACGCTCACGGACCCGGTAATGGCCGCTGTCCTCTTCAGAGGCGATCCAGACCGTGATGCGCCCGTCCGGGTAGCGGTTGATGGCATCCCGGTGCACCGTCAGGCCCTTTTCTCCGGTGCCCAGCCGCAAAGTGGCCTCTACGGCCATGCCCGGCAACAGAGTGAGGTCATCGGGCGGGCCGGCCCGCAGCAGGAAGGTGCGGGTGCGGGGGTCGGTCACGGGGACACGGGCCAGGATCGGGGCCGTCACCGGTGCAGTGTCCTCTTCCGGTGGCTGCACCCGGAGTTCCGCGTCCTGCTTCTCAAGCAGCCGGTAGTAGCGCTGCGGTACCTGGAAATCCAGCCGCAGCTGGTGGGTGTCCACCAGTTCCAGCAGCTGGTCACCGGGGGTCACCCATTCCCCCGGGTCGCTGTGGCGAGCGCTGACCACGCCGCTGAAGGGGGCGCGGTTGTCATGGCGTCGCAGACGGGCCGCCTGCCGCTGCTCCTCGGCTTCCAGCCGTTCCAGACGGGCCTGCGCCCGTGCCACCTCGCTTTCACGGGCACTGACTTCCGTGGCGGCGATATTGCCGCCCACCCCCACGGAACGGGCCTCTTTCAGGCGCCGCCGGGCTTCCGCCAGATCGGCCCGGCTTTCCTCGGTCTGCGCCCGGGCACTGCTCAGGGCCAGCTCCGTCAGCTCCGGATCCAGACGCACCAGCGGCTGATCCTCCTGCACCCGGTCACCGGCCTCCACCGTGACGCTGGACACCAGTCCGGCCACGGAACTGGACAGGCTGGAACGGCGCAGAGCGATAACGGTGCCGTTGAGGTCCAGCTCCCGGATGATGGACTCGGAAGTCACCGGCGCCAGTCTGACGGCGATCTCCGGTTTTTCCTGTGCCGCCAGTGGCAATGAGATCAGCATCAGTGCCAGAAAAACCCCTCCGGAAACCGGTCTGCGGAATAGTGTTGCCCTTGACAAGGTGTGACTCCTTTCTTTGGTTTGAAAAGCACTGGCCTGACAGGTGCTCTTGATAGCAACGGAAATTTACGCAGGACTTGCCGTTACAGACTTGCGGCCGGTTGCGCCCTCTCTGATGCCACGGTTTTGCTGCACGGGGGAGGGGCCTGACTGGTCGTCGATTCTTTCCTATGCTGTCCCTCTCGGTGGGACACTCGTCCAGCACGGTTGAGAAGAAGGTTGTCATGATCCCTGAGACCATGCAGGCGGAGCAACTCAGCGGCCATGGCCCCCTGCAGGCTGGCAGGGCATGATGTTGTGGCAGGGCCAAGACCGGAAATGACCGGACGACGGAAAGGAAAAGGACCATGAATCATAAAGAGCACATAGTGGTACTCACCGGCTCCGGCGTCAGCGCCGAGAGTGGTCTGGCCACTTTCCGTGATAACGGCGGGCTCTGGGAACAGGTGAGTGTTTACGACGTGGCCACGCCGGAGGCGTTCGAGCGGAATCCGGAGCAGGTGCTGCGCTTCTACAATGAGCGTCGCCGTCAGCTGAAGGACGCCGAGCCCAACGCGGCGCACCGCGCCCTGGCGGAACTGGAGCGCAGCCATGCAGTGACCATCGTGACCCAGAACGTGGACGACCTCCATGAGCGGGCCGGCTCCAGCCGGGTCATTCATCTCCATGGTGAGATCACCAAAGCCCGCAGCAGTGTGGATCCGGGGCTGATTGTCGATATTGGCTACCAGCCCATCGAGATGGGAGACCGCTGCGGTAAGGGCAGCCAGCTTCGCCCCCATGTGGTCTGGTTCGGCGAGCCGGTGCCCATGATGGAAACCGCCGCCGAGGTGGTGGCCACGGCGGACCGGCTTCTGGTGGTGGGCACCTCGCTGCAGGTCTATCCCGCCGCCGGACTGGCCTCTCTGGTGGACTTCGATGTGCCGGTGACGGTGATCGACCCCGGTGAACCGGCCCATCTTCCCGGCGCCACCGTGATCCGCCGCAAGGCCACGGAAGGGGTGCCGCATTGGATCAGGGGGCTGACCGGCTAGCGTTCCGGAGGGCTCACTAGTCCCGGAAATTCTCGAACTGCAGTGGCAGATCGATATCCGACTCCTTCAGCAGGGCAATGGTCTGCTGCAGGTCATCGCGCTTCTTGCCGTTAACGCGGATCTTCTCCCCCTGGATGGAGGCCTGCACCTTGATCTTGCTGTCCTTGATGGTCTTGACGATCTTCTTGGCGGTGGGCTGGTCGATGCCCTGCTTGAAGGTGAGGTTGTAGGAGAAGGTCTTGCCGCTGTGCACGGGCTTGTCTTCCTGGTCCACGCCGGAGCAGTCCACACCGCGTTTGGCGCAGGCGCTGCGGAACAGCTCCTCGAGCTGTTGCAGCTGGAATTCGGATTCGGTTTTCAGAGTCACCGTCAGGTCTTTCAGTTCGATGCTCGAATCCACGCCCCGGAAATCGTAACGGGTGCTCAGCTCCCGGTTGGCGTTTTCCACGGCGTGGCGCAGTTCCACGGCATCGGTTTCGGAGACAATATCAAAGCTTGGCATGGGCCACCTGTCCTGGGTAAGGGGGTTGGGGGTCGGGGTTTACAGGGCGGTGATTATACCATGCGGATGGCGTTTTAGCCGGCCGCGTCTTCCAGCGCCTGCAGGCTCTGACCGTAGCGGGGTTGCTCCGGGGGGAGCCGCCGGGCTTCAGCGCCTGCGGCCATGGCGGCCTCCCGCCGGCCCTGTTGCAGCAGTGGCCAGGCCAGGTTGTAGTGCCCGGCCGGTGCCTCGGGGGCCACCTCTATGGACTCCCGACAGTGGGTTTCAGCGCCGGAGAAATCCCCCTGCTGATAGGCGATATTGCCCAGCCCCATGCGGCTGTTGGGGTTTTCCGGCCAGCGTGCCAGCGCCGCACGGTAACCGGCGTCAGCGGCGGACCAGCGCTGTTGCCGCTCCAGCTCCGCCACCGCCTGCCAGCACAAACAGTGAAAGCAGCCAGGCCACTCGCCAGTCAGTCTGGGCGCAAAAGGATGGCGTATGTGCCAGATGGTGCGCTTTGTTGCTGGTGGCCAATCACTAATTGAGCGTGATCTGTCCCGCGCCCAGTAGTCCCATGACACCCATCAGTATGAGATAGATGGCGACGATATAGTTAAGCAGTCTCGGCATCACCAGGATCAGAATGCCGGCAATCAGTGAGATCAGGGGAGTCAGTGCCAGTGTCATGAAGCTTTCCTCGTCAGTGTGAACAGGCATGTTTCAGTTCGGGAGCCGCCTTTTCAGGCTGTCTACTGAGTATGGTCTTACTGACCCGCTATAGATAATGATTTCCGGTGTTTCTTTTTGCAGGGGCATGCCGGTCACTGTGACCCCCTGGAGGCAACTGTGAGAAGATAGCGCCCCAAGCCCTTTCAGGAGCGTCTTTACCATGGCCACCGCCCCCTTCCGGTCACTGACCTGTCCCCTGGATGGGGCCCCTTTACAGCAGCAGGACCGGGCCTGGTGCTGTCCCTCGGGGCACAGCTTTGATGTGGCCCGTCAGGGCTATGTGCACCTGCTGCCAGTGCAGAAAAAGCGCTCGCTGGAGCCCGGAGACAGCAAGGCCATGGTGGCGGCCCGGCAGCGCTTCCTGAATGCTGGCCATTATCAGTCTCTGGCGAAGGCACTGGCCGGGCTGGTTCTTGCCGGCCACCCCGGTGACCGGCCAATGGCCTGTCTGGATGCCGGTTGCGGTGAGGGCTATTACCTGCGCCAACTGGCCGGTACGGCGGCGCCGTCGCAACCCCTGGCACTGGCAGGGCTGGATATTTCCAAATGGGCCGTTCAGGCCGCCGCCCGTCAGGATAAAACCCCGCAATGGATCGTGGGCAGCAACGCCAACCTGCCGGTGGCCACTGAAAGCCTGGATGGGGTGCTCTGTGTCTTCGGCTTTCCCGTGTACACGGAGTTTGCCCGGGTGCTGAAGCCCGGAGGACGGCTGATTAGGGTGGAAGCCGGCACTGGGCACCTGCGCGAGCTGCGTGAAACACTCTACCCCAGCCTGAAAACACCCCGTGGGAGAAACGCGACAGCCCCCACCGGCTTTATCCAGGGAGAGGTCCGTCCATTGCAATGGCGACTGATTCTGGAAGACCCCGCAGCCATCGCCGACCTGCTGGCCATGACCCCCCACTACTACCGGGCCAGCGCCGAGGGACTGTCCCGTGTGGCATCACTGCAGCGTCTGGACCTGACACTGGATATGCGCCTGAGCACATTGATCCGCCAGTAACTCCGGCCCGGTGACTGTGGGTGTCGCAGTGGGCGTCTTCCGGGAAGGGGTTGGGGGGGGGATGGCTATACAGGTGCCTTTTTCCGGCCTAACCTGAAGGCATAGGGGGAGTGCCTGATGCGGGCCCCGCGCCCGCTGCGACTCCCTGAATGTGAGCGTGCGAAAGTCCTGGTCGCTGCCTGAGGGGCGATAGTCTCAGAGGGCTGCCACAGGGTTTCAGTGCGCTGACTCGGACGGGCCACCGTTGCGGAGGTGCGCATGGGCCAGGAAATCCACCGCTCCCGTTTCACCCAGGCGGACTACCGGGACTTTGCCGGGCGTCTGGACGAGGAGACACGCCAGCTGGAGGCGTATTTCCGGCAGGGCCGGTTCGGCACCGGGTCCGGCCGTTGCGGCCTTGAGCTGGAGGGCTGGCTGCTGGACCGGCAATGGCAACCGGCGGCGGAAAACGAGGCCTTTCTCAAGGGCCTGAATGATCCGCTGGTGGTGCCCGAGCTGTCGCGCTTCAACTTCGAGATCAACACCCTTCCCGAGCCGCCGGACAGTGGCATGTTCCGGCGCATTCACCGTCAGCTGAACAGTCTCTGGGGGCGCTGTGAGACACAGGCGCGTGGCCTGGACCTGGTGCCATTGCAGATCGGCACACTGCCCACGCTCCAGGATCATGTCATGACACTGGCGAACATGTCCCCCCTGCAGCGCTACTACGCACTCAACCGTCAGGTGCTGCGCAACCGCCAGGGCTCGCCACTGACCATCGATATCCGCGGTGCCCGTGATCATCTCCATGTGGTGCACCGGGATGTGATGACCGAGGCGGCCACCACCTCCCTGCAGATTCACCTGCAGCTGGACCCGCAACAGGCGGTGCGTTTTTTCAATGCCGCCCAGCTGATGGCCGCCCCCATGGTGGCCGCCTGTGCCAACTCCCCCTATCTGTTCCAGCACGAACTCTGGGAGGAGTCCCGTGTCCCCCTGTTCGAGCAGTCCGTGGCGGTGCCCGCCTTCTATGACCGGGAAGGGCACCTCTTTGAGCGGGTCACTTTCGGCAGCCGTTATGTGCAGGAGTCGGTGATGGAGCTGTTCCGGGAAAACCGGGACGCCTTTCCGGTGCTGCTGCCGCTGATTGACCCGGATGGGGCCGACAGTCTGGGCCATCTGCGGCTGCACAATGGCACCATCTGGCGCTGGAACCGTCCGCTGATTGACTTTGACCCACAGGGGCAGCCCACGCTGCGGCTGGAACACCGTGTGGTGCCTGCCGGCCCTTCCATGCCGGATGTGGTGGCCAATATCCTGTTCTTCTATGGACTGATCCATTACCTGGCGGAACTGGAGGAGCCGCCGGAGCAGCGCCTGGCCTTTGGCCAGGTGACCGCCAATTTCTACCAGGCGGCCCGTTACGGGCTGGAGAGCCCGGTCTTCTGGCTGGACGGCCATGAGGTCCGGTTGCGGGAATTGCTGCTGGAGCGGCTGATTCCGGCGGTCTCCGGAACACTGACCCGGCTGGGTGTGGACAGGCAGGACATCCATGATTACCTGCACGGCATCATTGAGCCCAGGGTGCGCAGCGGCCAGACCGGCGCGGCCTGGCAGAAGCGGTTTGTGGCCCGTCACGGGCGCGACTTTGCCCGTCTCACACAGGCCTATCACGAACAGCAGAGCAGAGAGGTACCGGTGCACCAATGGACGATTTAGCCCCGGATCGCCACCCACGTCTTTATCAGCTGGATGCCCTGCCTGAGGGGTTTCTGGATTGTCCCGTGAACCGTCTGGATACCCTGCTGGAAGGCCCCACGCTGATCCGCCTGGCCGGCGAGCGACAGCCGCCGCTGTTTGTCTCGGTGCTGCTGCATGGCAATGAAGTCTCCGGGTTTCTGGCGCTGCAGATTCTGCTCAAGGACCTGTACCAGCGCAGTGACCGGCTGCCCAGGGAGCTGTGGCTGTTTGTCGGCAATGTGGAGGCGGCCCGCTACGGTGTGCGTCGTCTTCCCGGGCAGCCGGATTACAACCGTATCTGGGCCGGTGGCGACGGGCCGGAGTGGGACATGGCCCGCGCGCTCCTCCACGAGCTCGACCGTCAACCGCTGTTTGCCGCACTGGATGTGCACAACAACAGCGGTCGTAACCCCATCTATGGCTGCGTCAACCGTCTGGAGCCGGAGTACCTGGGGCTGGCGCGGGCGTTCAGCGAGTTGCTGGTGTACTTTACCGAGCCCCACCAGGTGTTGGGACTGGCCCTGTCACAGCGATGCCCCGCCGCAACACTGGAGTGCGGCACCTCCGGACAGCCGGAAGGCGTCACCCGGGTGGTGCACCTGGTGGAAACACTGCTGACCCGTGACACCGTGCCGCCATTGCGCCCTGAGCATCACCCGCTGCGGGTCTTCCATACCGTGGCCCGGGTCACGGTCAGCGATGAGGACCCGCTGGGGTTTGGCTACCAGACACAGCGTTATCCACTGTGTTTTCCCGAGCAACTGGAGAGCCTCAATTTCCGCCTGCTGGAGCCGGGCACACTGATTGCCTGGGGCCGTGAGGATGCCCGTGGGCTGACCGTGACCAACAACGACGGTGTGGATGTCACGGACGTGTTCCTGCAGTACAACGGCGAGCGCATCGAACTGCGCAGGCCCTGCATGCTCTCGATGCTGACCAGCGACATCACCGTCATCTACCAGGACTGCCTGTGCTACATCATGGAGCCTTTTCCGCTTCCCTGAACAGTCTGGAGGTAGAGGTAGGGGAGGGGCAGATTCATGGAAGGCTCTGCAAGGCCTGCCTTACAGAGCCTGCCAGTGCGTTGTTTGGCCGGATGCGCCTTTTCGCCTTTCTTTACCCGGAGACACACAATGAATCCCCACTTGACAGGTAATTGCCATGCCAGAGTGTTAGGATTGGCTTTTATTTCTACAAGGTGTTTTCTCCATGAGCGGTACCCATCCACTGTCCACGGAAAAGCGCAGGATCATCAAGCAGTTTTCCGGCAAGAGCGATAGCACCGCGGCCATACAGATGGCCAACACACTGATTCCCTATGCGGGCCTCTGGCTTCTGGCCTATGCCAGCCTTTCCGTCTCACTGTGGCTGACGGCCTTGTGTGGCGTCCTGATGTGCCTGTTTCTGCTGCGCATCTTTGTGCTGATGCACGAGTGTGGCCACAATTCCCTGTTTGCCACCGCCCGCTACAACAAGCAGGCGGGTTTTCTGCTGGGGGTGCTGTGCGGCATGCCCCAGCATATCTGGGCCAAGAACCACGCATTTCACCACGCCACCAACGGCAACTGGGACCAGTACCGTGGGCCACTGGCCACACTGTCACTGGAGGAATACCAGGCCCTGACGGAAAAGCAGCAGTGGATTTACCGCAACACCCGCCATATCGCCTTTGCCCCCGTGGGGGGCTTTCTGTACCTGTTGGTCAACCCCCGCCTGAACTGGCTGAAAGGCAACCTGGCCATGGCCAGAGAGCTGATCCGACGCAAGCGCCAGCAGCCCTCGGTGCCCTTGCGCACACTGGTCAGTGAGCACGAGTCACGCTACTGGCGGGATTCCCGGGAATACCGCCATATGAGCGGCAACAACCTGGTACTGCTGAGCCTCTGGGCGCTGATGGCCTGGGCCATGGGGCCACTGTTTTTCTTTGTGTTCTACACGCTGACCCTGTCCCTCTCCGGTGCCGGTGGGATTATCCTGTTCACCGTACAGCACAACTTCGAGGACTCACTGGCCTCGGAAGAGGCGGACTGGGACTATCACCGGGCCGCTGTGGAAGGCACCAGTTTTCTGGTACTGCCCGCCTGGCTGAACTGGTTTACCGCGGACATCGCCTATCACCATATCCACCACCTGTCCGCCTCCATCCCCAATTACCACCAGGCCGAGGCACACAGGACCTACCACCATCTGTTTGAGGATGTGCCACGGCTGACCCTGTGGCAGATTCCGGCGTCACTGAAGAACAACCTCTGGGACAAAGAGCAACGGCGCATCACCTCACTGCAGCGCTGGAATGGCTCCGGCAACGTCACAGCCACGGAACAGTCCGGGCGCTGAATCACAATGCCAGCGGGATTGATGACAGGCATGGACGCCATAGGTTTTCTTTCTCCCCGCACCCCTTGTCCCGGCCTGGGTTGAGTCTCACCATTGAGAATGTAATGCATTCGTGGGAGGCACCATGCAGCCGTTGGTCATCAAGAAACCCTGTATCGATATCTGCGAATTCAACAAAGCCGGTGAGTGCAAGGCCTGTGGCCGCACCCGGTCGGAAAAGAAGCAGTGGAAAAAGCTCTCGGCCCAGGAAAAACAGGCCATCTGGGAGCGGATACTGGATTCCCACGGCCGTGGCAACAGCAAAGAGGCGAAAGCCCTGCGCAAACTCTACGGCAAGGGGGTGGAAAAGGCACTGGCCCAGCAGCTTGAGGATGGGAGCCAGTCCTGAGTTGGCCGTTGCGGATTTCATCCGCATTGTTGCCGGTGTCTGGTAAACTCCCCCCTTCCATTCATCATCAATGAGAGACACTCATGACACAAGCAGCAGCACGACACATTCTGGTGGAAAGCGAAGCGGTCTGTAAGGACCTGAAGGCAAAGATCCAGGCGGGCGAGGATTTTGGCAAGCTGGCCAAGGAACACTCCAAGTGCCCCTCCGGCCAGAGCGGTGGCGAACTGGGCAGCTTTGGTCCGGGCCAGATGGTGCCGGAATTCGACAAGGTGGTCTTCAGTGCCCCACTGAATGAGGTGCAGGGCCCGGTGCAGACCCAGTTCGGCTACCACCTGCTGGAAGTCACCAAGCGCGACGACTGAGCCCGGTCATGGCGTTTCAGGGGTAGAGACGGGGACCATCCGTTTCTGTCCCTACCTCCTCTTTTTCTTACCTTTCCTTTTCTTGCCTGTGCACGGATCCGGCAATACGGCCACACGGCCAGTGCTGTATCAGCCCAGTCGTGAGACCAGCTGATCCCGGGTGCGGGGAATCAGGTAAGGGGTCATGGCCTCTCGCCGTTCCTCCGAGAGCAACGGGCCGACACTGGACACTGTGTCCCGGTAGCCCTGGTTCATGACCTCGTTCAGCACCTGTGCCGCCAGACGGGGTGAGAACGCCAGCAGCACCTCCGCCGAACGCTCCACCGGCATATGCCCGGAGATATGGGCCACTCCCACCGGGTCGTTCAGCTGCACCACCAGCTGCTTGAGATGAGGCCTTGGCAGCATGGCGGCAAAGTCCGCGGTCACCCGGTAGGCCTCCATCTCGATCAGTGGCCGTGCCGTTGCCAGCACCACATCAAAGGGCAGCGGCTTGAGTATGCGGGCCCTGGATTCCGGGTCCAGTGCCACTGCGATCCCGGCGATAAACCGGGGGCTGAAGGACTGGGACAGCGTGGCGATGCGTTCCGGGTCCATGTGGGTCAGTGCCCTGGCCACCCCCTCGGGACCCAGGACCCGGCGGGAGAAGGGCACCAACAGAGGCGTTGGCAGCTTTTCCCCCAGCAGCGCCAGTGTCTTTGCCCGCTCCCGGGAGGAGGCCAGCCCCGACAGGAACCGCACCAGCCCGGAACCGGCAGCCCGCAAGCCGGCCCACATTGAGCCACCACGGCGCCGTGAGCTCTGCCCTGAGCGAATGGAGGTCAGTCTTGAGCGAATGGAGGAAAGCCTGGAACGGATACGGTACTGCCTGACATTGGCCATGGTGAACTCTCCCTCTACAACGGCGTCTCCTGCTTGGGAGGCAGGGCCATGGGACCCTGCCGTGTCGGGCAGCCAGCCTGGTGTCCGGGCCCGTGAAGGACCTTATCCTGCACCGTCAACAAGCCACTGCTGGCAACCTGCTGCAGAATTTCAGAATACCCCTATGGCCATCAGGGTGAGAACCGTTTTCAGGGGTCCCCAGTGAGATGGAATTCTCGTCAAAAGAGTCTGGGCCTGAAATGACAATCATATCGTCCTCCAGTGCCCCGCTTCGGCCTTGCGGCGGGTGCGGAGCCGGGCTCCGGCTCCGGTGTGATGCCCGTTATTGCGGGTTATCCAGGAAGAACCGCTCCATCCAGTCCTGCTGGTCGTCGCTGGCGGACTGGCGGACAAAGACGCCATGGGCGGAGGCGCCGCTGAGGTCCTCGCCAAAGAGGCTGTCCATTACCAGTGGCGGGTAATGGATCATGCCAAACCCTTCCGGATCAAAATCCGACGACTCACGCACGCCGGGCATGGGGAAGAGCTTTTCACCCACGATGGGCAGGTCCGCCAGAAGGGCCGTGGCGATGGACGAGTTATTGGGTACGATACGGTCCCCGGCGCCGGCCAGCACCAGTGTCGGACGGACATTACGCCCCGGCTGCGGGTGACGCATCCGATCCACGTAGTTGATGCCGTCACCGTGATCCAGAAGCTGCTGCACGGCGCCGCGCAGCAGCAGTGCCTCGGCGCCGTTGGCCGCCTCCGGCATCAGCCCGGAGAAGGCGCTGTCCCAGAGGGTGGATTCCGAGAGGATGCTGATAATGCCGTTACCGGTCACCTGGTAAATGGCCCCATCCAGCTCCGGGGCCAGTGCCCCGTAGGTGCTGCCCAGAACGCCCCCCAGTGAGGTGCCCTGAATCATGACCCGGCGGGTGTCCAGGTCCGGCACGCCATCGGCGTACTGGCCCCACCAGTGACGCCAGCTGGTGGGGCCGGCCAGGTCCAGTGTCGCCAGCTCCGTCTGCAGCGTTCTCTGGGCGGCGGCAAAATCAATGGGAGCCTGTGTGATCATGCCCACCTGCACCGGCAGGCGGTCCACGGAGAGGTTGTCAAAGACACCGCCGCCGTCCGCCTCGGCCCGTTCGCCGTGGTTGGGGAAGTTCACGCTGAAGGTGGCCACGCCCAGCTCGGCGTTCATGCCCGTCACCAGGCTGTCGCTGCTCATGTTGGCCCCCAGTCCGTGGATATAGAACACCACGGGCGCCGCCCCGTCACGGGCGGCCCTGGGCAGTGTCAGGCGGAATCCCGCCCACTGCTCGCCGGGGCTGGCGTCAAAATCCACCATGCCGGTGCCCTGCTGGCGGCGGTAGTTGTCCACACGGAACTCCCCGGTGACACGGGCAAACTGGTGCGTGTTCAGTGGCAGGTACTCCACCTCCATGTTGCGCAGCCCCCTGGGGCTGTTCCAGGTGCGGTCCACCAGCGCTTCCATGGGGCCGCTCACCTCCTGGCGGTCCCGGACGGTAAACAGGGTGGCACTGTGCACCTGCCGGGGGTTGATGCCCAGCTGCTGCATCTGTTGCTGCATGTCGCTGAGATAGTCGTTCGCCGGCAGCCCGGCAAGGCGATCACTGAACCCCGGCTGGTCGCTGCCTTGCTCCAGCAGACCCTGTTTGACCACCACCAGGATGCGGTGGCCATAGTGCCAGCGACTCCTTGGGTGCACTTCCAGCACCTCCGCCGGGGCACTGACATCCGATGAGCGGGCATAGTCACTGAAAGCGGCCCGCAGTGGCAGCCGCTCACCGGTGGTCAGGTCCCAGGCCTGCACCTGTGCGCCACCGTCACCGGGCAGATCGGCAAACTGACTGTCCGGGTTGAACTCGAACAGCACCGGGGAGGCGGCGGAGAAACCGCTGTCGCCATTGAAGATGGCTTCCGGAGAGATACCCGCCTCCTGTGGCAGCTGCGCCAGCACCTCTGCCCGTATCAGGTCATTGCCCAGTGACAGCCGCTGTCCGGTGGGGGAAGTGGCGTCGGGCTGTGCCAGGTGGTCCGAGGGGAAAGGCAGTCCGCAGGTGGCCATTGACAATGGGTGGCAGGAGTCCTGTGCCTGTGACTGGGCGGCCACCATGGCCAGTGGCAGCAGTGCCAGTGCCGGCAGCATCCGGGTACGGGTGTGTCCCGGGGTCCGTTTCATTGCAGTCATGTCGCGATCCTTGTGTCTGTTGTTGTTGGCGTTACGGCTCAATGAGAACAACAGGCTAGGACAGCCGGTGGTGCAGTGGGTTGGCAACAGGTGCCGTGGTGGTGAATCTGTGAACTGGCTTCAGATCCAGTGGCCGGCCACCAGCGCGATACCGGTGACCACCAGAAGTACAAACACCAGTTGGCGGAAACGCTGCTCATTGACCCGGTGGTGCAGCCACTCACCCAGCACCACCCCCAGCACCAGCACCGGCAGATAGGCCGCCAGCCGGGGCAGTGACGGGATCAGGCTGCCATCCGCCAGGTACAGCAACGTGAGCAGGCCGTTGAGGCTCAGCCACAGTGTGACCAGTGTGGCCCTGAATCGGGCCTTGTCCAGTGTCACCCCGGTCAGGCCGTAGACCAGCAGAGGACCGCCTGAGGCGAACAGGCCGTGACTGATGCCGGCGGCGAACATGATCCCACGGGTCACGGCCAGTGGCGGGCGGGGCGAGCTCTGCTGGCGGGCCATGCGCCACAGCTCCCGGCCGGCAAAGGCCACGATCAGCACCCCCAGCAGCAGCTGCAGCAGGCTCTCCGCCAGGTGAGGGCGCAGCAGGTAGCCCGCCAGTGTGCCCAGCACCATCAGTGGCAGTATCAGCTTCAGCAGCGTGGGCCAGTGGATATGGCGGTGGTGGCGCGTCACCAGATAGCCGGTCATCAGGCAGTTCAGTGGCACCAGCACCGGCAGAAGCTGCGCCAGCGGCAGCATCAGTGCCCCCAGTGACAGGGCAATGACAATGCTGCCAAAACCGGTGATGGCCTCCACGCCGTAGGCGAGGAGAATAAAAAGGCCGAGCCAGATCCAGGGGTCCATTACTGCTCCAGCTCCACGGCAAACTGGCGCATCATCAGCCGCTGGTACAGGTCCGGCGCCAGTCGCCAGAGCAGGCTGGCCAGGCGTGAGAATCGGTCCGAGTAGACCCGTTTGTGGCCCTTGTCCCAGGCCGTGACAATACGCTGTGCCATCCACTCGGCACTCTGCACCCGGCCGGCCACGGAGCGGGGGTGGCGGGCGGGCCGTCCGTCGCCACCAAGGGCGTTCTGCTCGATGGGTGTGGCAATAAAGCTGGGGTAAACCATCAGCAGTCGCACACCGTGGTGCATCTGCTCGCAGCGCAGCACCTCGAATGACTGGGCCAGTGCCGCCTTGGCGGCGCAGTAGCCGGTGCGACCCAGTACCGGCATCCAGCCGGCCATGGAGCCGATGGTGATCATTCCGCCACGGTGCTGCTGCAGCTGTGGCAGTGCCCCCAGTGCCAGTGTCAGTGGCGCCTGCCAGTCCACGGCCATGACTTTGGCCAGCACCGCCGGGTCGGTCTGCCGCGCCAGTGAGCGGTGGGTGATGCCGGCGTTGTTCACCAGCAGTGACACGCCGCCCAGTTCTTCACGGGCCATGGCCAGAAGCGACTGCTGATGATCCTCGTGGGTGATGTCACCGGCCAGGGTCAGTACCCGCTGTTGTGGATGGGCGGGGGCCTTGTTGAGGGTCCCGGCACGGGCACTGAGGTCCTCCTGCTGCAGGTCCGTCAGCAGCAGCGAGTGGCCACGGTGATAAAAGGCCTGTGCCAGTGCCCAGCCCAGACCGCCGGCGGCACCGGTAATCAGCACACAGCTCATAAATCGCCCCGGGCCCGGGCATGCTCGATGAAAAAGCGGAAAGTCTCGGCGGAGCTTTTCAGCGGCTGGTAGCCGAACTCTTCCTTCAGACGGCGGTTATCCAGCACCGGACGGTAGCGCAGGAACTTCACCTGCTCAGGGCCATAGCGGCCGATGCGCAGCAGCCGTCCCAGCCGCAGTGCGTTGGTGATCACGCTCACGGGCAGGTTCATCAGTGGCTTGTCCAGCAGGCGGGCGATTTCACGCAGGGTCAGTGCGCCATCGCCGGCCATGTTGTAGATGCCCTTGAGGTCCTTCTCAATGCCCTTGGCCATGGCGTTGAGCAGGTCCTGGTCCCAGATAAACACAAAGGGGGAGTCGCTGCCGCGAATGGCCAGCACCCGCTTGCGGCTGAACAGCTGGGTGATCAGGTTGCGGGTTTCGGCACCCAGCACCGTGCCGGGGCGGAAGATCAGCTGCTCCAGCTCCGGATGGCTCTCACGGTACTCCGCCAGCAGCTGTTCGATCTGGCGCTTGTGGTCGGCGTAGGCAAACTCCGGATTGCCCCGCAGTGGCTGGTCTTCGTCGATCCAGTCCGGGTTGTCCGCGTGGTAGCCGTAGGCGGCCCCGGAGCTGGTGACGGTCAGGTGCCGGACGCCGGCGCCGACGCAGCACTCCAGCACATTGCGGGTGCCGTTGACGTCAATGTCGAAGTCCCGGGCCCGGTCGTCGCTGGCATCCAGTATGGAGGCCAGGTGCACCACGTGGGTGATGCCTTCCTCCACCAGCCAGTCCTTCAGGGCCGGGTTGCGCACATCGAGAATCCGCACCGGAAAAGGCAGGTCATCACGGCTGCGGATATCGGTGCCGACCACGGAAAAGGACTCCGCCAGACGGCTGCCCAGCAGGCTGCCGATGTAGCCGGCGGCGCCGGTGATCAGTATGCGTTTGCGTTCTGCGTTCATAATGGCTTCCCGGTAATTTCCTGCAGGGGAGGGGGTTGCGGTGTGCGTGACCAGAGCAGGGCCAGAGACAGACCGGCCACCAGGTGCCAGACCCCCCAGAAAGCGGTGATCAGCATCATGCCACCGGCCTGTGGGAAGAAGGTGAAAATGATCACCAGCCCCAGTCCGGAGTTCTGGATGCCCACTTCCATGATCACGGCCCTCCGGTCCGCCAGTGGCAGCCGGGCCAGGCGGCCCATCAGGTAGCCCAGGCCCAGCGCCAGGAGGTTGTGGGCCACCACCAGCCAGAAGAAGGTGTGGAATCGCTCTACAAAGAGCTCGCTATTACGGCTGAAGGCGATGACCACAAAGCCCAGGAACACCATCAGTGCCACCACCCGGAAGGGTCTCTCGCTGCGCCGGGCAAAACCCGGGAAGCGGTGCCCGGTCAGCATGCCTGCCACCAGTGGCACCCCCAGTACCAGGACCACCAGCCCCAGCAGGGATGTGGCGGGCAGGTCGATGCGGGTGAGCAGCTCCCGGGTGTGGGGGTTGAGATAGCCGTACAGGGCGAAATTCAGGGGCGTGAGCACCGTGGCCACGAGGCTCGACACGGCGGTCATGCTGACGGACACGGCCACATTGGCCTTGCCCAGCCAGGTCATGATGTTGGAGAAGCTGCCCCCGGGGCAGGAGGCCACCAGTATCATGCCCAGTGCCAGCTCAGGGTCCACCCGCAGCCACCAGGTGAACAGGCAGGTGGTCGCCGGCAGCAGCAGGAACTGGGCCGCCAGACCGGCCAGTGGCGCCACCGGGGCCTTCAGTACCCGGCTGAAATCCTCCGGTTTCAGGTTCAGTGACACCGCGAACATCATGCCGGCCATGATGATGTTCAGTGTGATCAGGCTGGCGGGGTTGAAGTCGATCGCCTGGGCAACATCCATGGTTCAGGCCACCCGCACGGGGCTGGGACCGGACTCGGGCAGGGCACGCTTCAGTGCCCGGGTTTCCTTTGCCACGGCCGCCTTGTAGCTGTCCTTGTGCACGTAGTAGGCCATGCGCTCCAGGTTCAGGTAGTCGTAGCCACCGTCGACATCCAGTGTGGCCTGTTCCTTTTTGGTTTTCTGCAGCTGGCGGGCCGCGTCCGTGTCCTGCTGCAGGTTGCGGATAAACAGGGCCACCATTTCCGCCTGCTCGTAACGCCCCTGCCAGCCCAGGCCGATGGCCTCGATCATGCCCATCATGAACAGGTTGTCGTAGCGGGGGTGCAGTGCGTTGAGGTACAGCTGCGGGGCGCCGGCGTCATTTGGCCAGTTCAGGTGCTCACGGTCGATAAAGGGGTAGTCCAGCTTGTAGCCCGTGGCCTGGAGTATCAGGTCGTATTCACCGCGGCTGCCGTCGCTGAAGGTGACCCTGTGGCCATCCACCTGGGTAATGTCCTTGCGGGCATGGATATCCCCGTGTCCCAGGTGGTGCAGTATCAGTGAGTTCATCACCGGGTGGGACTCGTAGAGGCGGTAGTCCGGGTCCGGCAGGCCATAGTCCGAGGGTTTGCCCACCACCTGGCGGATCAGTGCCGCATCCAGTTTCTGCTTGAGCGGGCGGGGCAGCTTGAGCTTGCCGCCGATGGTGTCGATGGGCCTGCCCCGGAGGTACTTGGGCAGAAAGTAGTAACCACGGCGCACAGACAGGTCCACGCTGCGGGCATGGTGCACCGCGTCCACGGCGATGTCCGCACCGGAGTTGCCACAGCCCACAATCAGTACCCGCTGTCCGGCGAAAACGGACGGATCACGGTACTCGCTGGAGTGCATCACCCGCCCGGCAAAGTCACCGGGCAGTGACGGGCGGTTGGGGCAATGCAGTGTGCCGTTGGCGATCAGCACCCCCTCGAAGGTATCGGTGCGGGTCTGGCCGTCCTTCTCCCAGGTGACCGCCCAGCCTTCATCCGTGGGCTCGCAGTTGAGCACACGGCTGTTGAAGTGGTAATGGCGGTACAGGTCGAAGTGGGCGGCGTAGTCCCGGAAGTATTGTCGCAGCTGCGCGTGATGGGGGTAATCCGCCACGGAGTCGTCCATGGGGAATTCCGAGAATTCCGTCATGCGCTTGGAGGAGATCAGGTGGGCACTGTCGTACACGGTGCTGTGGGGATTGTCGATGTCCCAGAGCCCGCCCACATCCTCATTGAGCTCAAAGCCGGTAAAATCGATGCCATGACGGTCGAGATTGCGTGCCGTGGCCAGTCCCATGGGACCTGCGCCGATGACTGCGTACATGACGCGCTCCTTGGTGGTTACTGTTATTATGTACTGACCATAAGCCATTTCGTTGCCACTGTAACGGCGAAAACGGGACCTCACCCGGTTCATTCAGGACCCCGTGCAGCCTCCCGAGCAAGCGGTTACGGCAGGAATCCGCGACACAGGACCCGACTATGTCCCAGTCACCCACCGTGACACTGCGCTTCAGCCAGGCCATTGTTCAGGCGGCGGTGCGTCTCGGAATCGAGTTGCCGGAGCCGGATCTGGCCCGCCTGAATCAGTCCGGTGAGCGGGTGCCCTTAAGCAGCCAGGATCGCCTCTGGCAGCATCTGTGGGAGAACGCCCGCGACCCGCTGATCGGGCTGCGGGTGGGACTGGAGATTCAGGTGGGCCACCTCGACAGTGTCGGCCTGCTGCTGATGAGCTGCGACACGCTGGGAGACGCCATCGAGGCGCTGGTGGAGTACTTCCCCATTATCAGTGAAGGCAGCCAGCTGCGTCTGGTGTCCGAGCCCGGTGGCCGGCGCCTGGAATACCAGCCGGGCTACCAGGTTGCCCTTGCACCCAGGGCCGAGGCGGTGCTGGGCTGCCTGGTGCATCTGTCCCGCTGGACCAGCGGGCAGGTGTTTACGCCTCGCCGGGTCAGCCTCATGCATGCCCCGCTGGACCGGGAAAAGCGCTACCGTGAGCTGCTGCAGTGCCAGGTGGTGTTCAGTCAGCCCCATTACAGCCTCAGCCTGAGCGAGCGGGATCTGGCCATACCGCTGATACAGGCCAATGCCGCCATGCGGGATTTATTGCGACAGAGGGCCGATGAGATGCTCAGGGACCTGGGGGAGAAAGACCTGTCCGCCCAGGTGGTGGCACTGGTGCGCCAGCACCCCCACTGGGGCAAGGAGAAGGTGGCCGAGGCACTGGGAGTCAGCGGACGTCACCTGAACCGTCAGCTGGCGGTGGAGTCGTGCTCCTTCAAGCAGTTGCGGGATGCGGCCCGCTATCGCATGGCGGAAAGCCTGCTGCAGGGGGAGAAACGGCTGGTGGAGGTGGCCGGGGTGCTGGGGTTCAATGATGAGAGGGCCTTTGCCAGGGCGTTTCACCGCTGGAGCGGCCAGTCACCGGCCCGGTTCCGTGAGCAGCGACTGCCATCCGGAGACCAGGGTGAAAGCCAGTGAGCGGTGCCTTCTCAGGGGCCGGTCAGCTCTCTGGGCTGTTCAGCAGGGCGGGTTTGCGGAACGCCTTCTGGAAAAGCTCCTTGTCTTCGGCAATGGCCAGGGCGCATTGTTCGGCATGGGTTTCCGAGAGACCATCGACCTTTTGTTGCAGATACAGCATGATCTCCATGGAGAGTTCCAGGACCCTGTCACGGGCATCCGCCTCGGCCTTGCTGGCAAAGAGCATTTTGTCCGGTTGTTTCAGTGCCATGTCCAGACCATCCCTCTCAGAGTAGTAGAGTGCTTTTACAGCCATGCATTGTGTCTCCTGACGATGAGCCGATCGGATGCGACCGATACTGTATAAGAACACAGTCTATAGGAAAAGCTCACTGAGCCCAAGGAGAAAACCGTGTCCTCACTGATACTGCATCACTATGCCCTGTCCCCCTTTTCCGAGAAGATCCGCCTGATGCTCGGCTATGCCGGTCTGTCCTGGCAGTCGGTGTCGGTGCGTGAATTGCCGCCGAGGCCTGATCTGGCGGAAATGGTGGGTGGCTACCGCAAGATTCCGGTGGCCCAGATCGGGGCCGACCTGTTCTGTGATACCCGCACCATCGCCACCGAGATTGCCCGTCTTTCCGGCAGGCCGGAGCTGGCACTGGAGAACAATCCCCGTGAGGTTCAGGACTTTGTCAGTGAGGTGGATCTGGAGATCTTCCTGGCCTGCCTGGTGTCCTCCAGTGGCAGCCGCATGTTGGGCAAACTGATCAAGAGCACCTCACTGATCGAGTCCATGCGGTTTCTCAGGGACCGGGTCCAGATGGGCCGCAAGGCCAAAGTCCAGGCCCTGGGGCCGAAAGCCTCAAGGGCCCGTGTCCAGGAGCACCTGGCCCGCATGGAACGCATGCTGGAGAAGGATTTCCTGTTTGGCGAGCAGCCCTGCAACGCCGATTTTGCCGCTTTCCACAGCCTCTGGTATGTGTGCGATCTGGCGGAAAAGCCCGTGACCGAATCCTATCCGCGGGTGCATCACTGGATGCAGCGCATGCGGGGTTTTGGCCATGGCAACAGCCGGGAAATCACTGCCGAGGAAGCCCTTGAGATCGCCCGTGACAGCGAGCCCAGGGTGATTGAGAGCCGCAAGGGGGAGAGCCTGATGGGGCAGCCCGTGAGCATCGCCCCGGCCGATTACGGACGCACACCGGTGACCGGCCTTCTGGTGGGGGGCGACGCACAGTCGCGGATTATCAGCCGTGAGAGTGACCGCTGTGGTCTGGTGCATGTGCATCTGCCCCGTGAGGGCTTCTCCATCCGGGCGCAGTAAAACGTCTTTGCGGGTCTGGTTCCTTGCAGGATAGGCTCTGGCTGTGGTCTGATTCCGCCATGCTGAAAATCTCGGAACACGTCACCATCGCCGACTGGGAGATTGAAATCTCCCAGATACGGGCCCAGGGCGCCGGTGGGCAGAACGTCAACAAGGTGGCCTCGGCGGTGCACCTGCGTTTTGATATCCAGCGTTCGGCACTGCCGCCTTTCTACAAGGCGCGTCTGCTGGCCCTGTCGGACCAGCGCATTACCCGTGACGGGGTGATTATCATCAAGGCCCAGAGCCATCGCACCCTGGAACTCAACCGCGAGGATGCCCTGATGCGCCTGAGGGGGTTGATCCTGCAGGCCACCAAAACCGTGAAAATCCGCCGCCCCACAAAACCCACCCGGGGCTCACAGCGCCGCCGTGTGGACCGAAAGACCCGCCATGGTGACAAGAAAGCCCTGCGCGGGCGGGTCAGGCCCTGATGACCGCCGTGACCCGCGACACCATGGAGCCCCCTCAGGGGACGACGGGCAGCACCGGGCCGAAGATTTCCTCCTGCATCACCCGCATGGACTCGCTGACGTTGCTGACCAGACTCCTTTCTCTGGGTTGCGTTTCTGGTGGCTTCCCGGGTTGCTGCTGAAGGGGCGTTAAAACGTTTTCATACTGACATGCTCGGCCTGCTGGTCCGGCGAATTCAAGGTAATGTGCGCCTGTTCGTATGAATATGGGAAGTCAGTCACAAAGTGCGTCTACGGCCTCCTGGCGATTCACCTCATGGCCAGAGGGCAGGGTGGTGTCCGTGCCATGACCCAGCCAGGCCAGCATATCCCGGATCACCTGACCGGACTCGCTGTAGCGGGTGAGCATATGGTAGCCGCCGGGATACAGGCTCATGCGCCAGTTCGCGGCCTCCTGATCCGGCAATCCTTCCAGCATCCGGCACACCGGCGGTGGCGGAATGATCTGGTCGTTGTCTCCGTAGAGGATCAGCGCCGGGCCGGTCAGCTGTTCACTGGCGGAGAGGGCCACGTCCATCAGGCTGGTGAGACCCTCCAGTGTGCCAATGCGGGCCCCCTGCTGCACCATGGGGTCCTCGGCCAGTGCCTGCAGCATCTCCCGGTCATCGCTGGGCTCAATGTCGATGCCCAGTGATGAGCCCAGGTCGTTGGGCAGGTACAGCCCCGGTGCCAGTCGGCTGCCCAGCCAGAGGCCGAAACGCTGGTACCAGGGCATGGTGTCATGTCCCCACACGGCCGGTGCCAGCAGCAGGCTGCCCGCCAGCTCCGGCATGTCTTCCCGCTGCAGTGCCAGAAGGGCGACAGCACCGCCCATGCTTTCCCCCATCAGGTACAGGGGTTGCCGTGGGTAACGCGCCCGCAGCAGCCTGGCGGTGGTGGCCGCATCTCTGGCCATCCGGTCATGGCCCGGCCAGTAGCCCCTTGGCTCGCTGGCGCCAAAGCCCCTCTGGTCGTAGGCATAAAGGCTGATGCCCTGTTCGTTGAAAGGCTCTGCCAGGACACTGAAGGCGGCGCCGTAATCATTGAAACCGTGCAGTGCCAGCACCACGGCACGGGGCTCGTCCAGGGTCCAGCGGTGCAGCTTCAGGGCATAGCCGTCATGGGCGATGACCCGCTCTGGCTCCAGGCGGGGGCTGGTATCGCCAGGGCCCTGATAGCGCTCTGACGGGCTGGTGCAGGCTGTGAGCAAAGCCAGTGACAGGGCCAGGACCCACAGTGCGGAAAGGTGGAGTGAGGCCTTGGTAACAGGCATGATACTTCCCTGTAGGGGTATGGGGGCTGTGCGGGCCTTATCTTAGCCCGCCTCTGGCAGGAGTGGCCAGAGACACCTCCCCAACAGCCATTGCTTGAGAGGAAAGACATGGTTCCGGAACTGGGCATTATTGAAGGCTTCTACCGCACCGCCAGCCAGCCTGAATGGCACTGGTCGCAACGGCGCGACCTGGTTGGCCGGCTGGCTCCGGCGGGTTTCGGCTTCTACCTCTACGCCCCCAAGGGGGATGAATCCCTGCGCGGGCAGTGGCGCCGTCCGTTCACCCCGGGGGAACTGTCCCGACTGGCGGATTTTGCCGCCTTCTGCCGTGATGCCGGATGGCGCTTCGGTGTGGGGTTGAGTCCACTGGACGCACTGGATGACTTTGACAGTGAGACCCGGCAGGCGCTTGAGGGCAAGCTGGCGGCACTGGACCGGGTGGGGATCGTGGACCTGGCGCTGCTGTTTGATGATGCCCCCATGTCAGGTGCCTCGCCGGCGCGCGACCAGGCCCGTCTGGCCCACTGGGTAGCTGAGCGCAGCCAGGCGCAGCGGCTGTTTGTCTGCCCCAGCTATTATTCCGACGACCCCATGCTGGACCGTCTTTACGGCCAGCGCCCGGCGGATTACCTGGATCAGCTGGGCCACCATCTGGACCCCGCCATCCAGGTGTTCTGGGCCGGTGAGGAAATCTGCCCCCATGAAATCCGCGCCGGCCACCTGCGTGAGGTGGCCCGGCGGCTGGGCCGCAAGCCCTTCCTGTGGGACAACTACCCGGTCAATGACGGAGCCCGCATGAGCCGTCATCTGCATTTGCGGGGCTTTACCGGGCGCGGCGCGGAGCTGGCCGGGGAGGTGGCCGGCCACGGCATCAACCCGGCACTGCAGCCGACCCTCACGGCCATACCGGCACTGACGCTGCCGGCCCTGTATCGCCTGGGAGAGGAATACGGCTACGCCGCCGCCACCCGCGAGGCCATGGAGACGGTGCTGGGTGAGCCACTGGCGGCACTGGTCAGTGAGGATCTGCAGCGGCTGCAGGACACCGGGCTGGAGGGTCTGGGTGCCGGTGTCAGGGAACGGTTAAGGGCCCGTTACGCCCCATTCCAGGACCCGGCTGCCCGGGAAATACGGGCCTGGCTGGAGGGGGCCTACCAGGTGGTGGACGTGCCCGGTTAGGGCCGGGGCGGGTATCGGACTCTGTCGATCAGGCGCAGGGCTCCTGTTGTCACGCTCAGGTCTGTTCATCCGCTCAGGGCTGCAGTGACAGTGTCAGCATCTGCAGTGTGTGGGCCACCAGCTGCTGGTCCGCCACGGCGCTCAGGCTCCCCGGTGCCTGGGCCTTCTGCTGGCAGAGCATGATCACCCCGTGCAATGACCCCCGCAGATAAAGGGCCGTCTGCAGCGGATCCCGGATCCGCTCACGGCTGATGGAACCGTCCTCAAGACCCCGCTCGATGGCCCCCGCCATCAGTGCCATGGTGGCTTCCTCCTTGCAGGCCATCAAATGCGCCTCCTCCTCCGGCGCCTCCATGCGGGCGCTGGCGGCCTGGGTCAGTGCCTCGAAGTACAGCGGCTGCTCCAGTGAGAAGCGGTAATAGGCCTGTCCCATGTGGGCGATCCGGGTCAGCCCGTTGCTGGCGCTGTCACAGGCCCGGGTAAAGCGCTGACGCAGGCTTTCACCGGCCCGGAACATGATCCCTCTCTGAATGGCCGCCTTGTCCCGGAAGTACACATACAGCAGGGCCCGGCTCAGCTGAGCCTGTCGTGCGATGTCTTCCATGGCGGTTTTCTCGTAGCCCTGTTCGGTAAAAACCCGCTCGGCGGCATCCAGTATGGACTCGTAACGGGCCTGCTTCTCCCGGGCGCGTCGCGTCTGAGGGGATTCGGGCATGGGAGGACTCTCTTGAATGGGTTTGTTGACAAAGTGTCAAAGAATGACATTATGTCAGAACCAGAGTGAATCATCATCCATCGCCGGCTGTGGCGCAAGGCCTTCCATCACCACGGCGGCACCACTGGCCAGTGAACATCCGGAGAAAACCCATGACCTGTTACCGACCCTCACTGCTGCTGGCCCTGCTGATCACGGCGGGGGTGCTGGCAGGCTGTGAGAAAAGTGAATCCGCCGATGGACAGTCACTGCAGCCGGTGGTGGTGAGGGCCGTGGCGGTGGAGGGGGGCGAGGCCATGGCACAGCCACTGCGCTTTGCCGGTATTGTCCAGGCCCGCCAGAGGGCCACTCTGACCTTCCAGGTCAGCGGTGTGCTGCGTGAACGGGCGGTGGAGCTGGGGGACAGGGTGGAACAGGGGCAGCTTCTGGCCCGGGTCTACAACCCGGCACTGGCACCGGCCCGGGATTCCGCCAGGGCGCGGCTTAAGGAGCTTGAGACCCGCCTGGCCCAGAGCGAGCGGGAACTTGAGCGCAGCCGCCAGCTGTTTGAACGGGACCTGGTGGCGGAGCAGACCCTGGAGCGGGTTACCGCCGAGCGGGACGGCCTGAGGGCCAGCGTGGCCACCGCCGAGGCTGCCCTTGAGGAAACCCGTCAGCTGCTGGCGGAAACCGAACTGAGGGCCCCTTTTGCCGGGCGGATACAGTCGCTTCTGGTGGAGGAGGACGAATTTGTCAGCGCAGGACAGGGCGTCATGGGGCTCTCATCCCCCGCCGGGCGTGAGGTGGAGGTGCGGCTGCCGGCCCATTTGCTCTCGGACATGGTGGTGGGCCAGCCAGTACCGGTGTGGTCGGTGCAGGACCGCCGCCAGGGGCCGGAGCAGGGGCGTATCAGCGAAATCAGCCAGCCCGGCTCGGCCCGTGGCGAGTTGCACCCGGTAAAGGTGGTGCTGACCGGTGACAGACTGCAGCACGGTGTGCCGGTGGAGGTAGGCGTAACGCCCCGCCTGAGAGGGGAGCTGCGCCTGCCGGTGCTCGCCGTGATGCGCTCCAGTGACGGGGCCAGTGTGTTCCGCCTGGAAGGCGGACGGGCCTACCGGGTGCCGGTGACACTGCTGCGCCTGATGGGCGAGCAGGTGGTGGTGGCCGCCGGCACCCTGTCGGAAGGGGATCGGGTGGTGTACGCGGGCATGACCCGTCTGGCGGAGGCGGATCCGGTGGAGGTGCGGCAATGATGAGCGCGCTGCTGCTGGGCAACAAACGCCTTCTGGGCATGCTGCTGACCATGCTCTGCCTGCTGGGCGTGGCGGCCTACCACACCATGCCCCGTCAGGAGGACCCCTCCTTCCCCCAGCGTCCGGGACTGATCACCGTCAACTACCCCGGCGCCAGCGTGGAGGCCATAGAACGGCTGATACTGCGCCCACTGTCCGATGAGCTGCTGCAGGTGGAAGAGGTGGATGTGGCCAACGCCACGGCACGCACCGGTGTGGCCCTGGTGCGAGTCATGCTGGAGGACCGGATCTACGACACCGATGCGGCCTGGGAGCGGGTGCGACAGGCCATGGACCGGGCCCGCCTTGAGTTCCCCCGGGATGTGGGGGCCATGTCCCTGGATGACCGCCAGATCGACAACCCGGCCATCGTGCTGGCCCTGTCCGGCTCCCATTCCGTGGTGCAGTTGAGCCGTGAGGCGGAGCGACTCAAGCGTGCCCTGGCGGACCTGCCGGGCCTGTCCCGCATTGAGCTGGAAGGGGACCTGAGCGAGCAGATCACACTGGCGCTGGACGACGCCGCACTGTTCCGGCTGGGGATCTCCCCCGGGGCCATACTGGAGACTCTGTCCAGCCGCAACCAGACCACTCCCGGTGGCTTTGTGGTGGTGGAAGGGCGCCGTGTGTCCATACTGCCCAACAGCGAATTCTCCGACCTGGACGCCATACGGGCCACCCCCGTCGACCTGCCGGACGGCAGCCAGATTCCCCTGGCGGCGGCCGCCGAGGTGTGGCGTGGCCCGCTGGAGCCGGCGGAGCCCGAGACCTGGTACGACGGTGAGCGGGTGGTGCTGCTATCGCTGTTCATGCGCGAGGGCAGCACCGACGCCATCCGCTTCGGCGAGCAGCTGAGAGAGCGGGTGTCGGCCCTGCGGGAAGAGTTTGCCCCGGTGACCATACAGGAGATGTTCTTCCAGCCGGACCAGGTCAAGGCCCGTCTGGACAACCTCTCGGGCAGCCTGCTCATGAGTGTGCTGATTATCGTGGCGGTGGTGTTTCTGGGCATGGGCCTTCGCATGGGGCTGCTGGTGGCCTCGATTCTGCCCATGGTGACCCTGATCAGCCTGGGCTTCTACAACTTCGGTGGCGGTGTGCTGCACCAGATTGCCGTGATTGGTGTGGTGATTTCGCTGGGTATCCTCATTGATAACGCCATTGTGGTGGTGGAAAACATCCAGTGGCGGCTGGACCAGGGGGTGGAGCGTACCCGGGCGGTCACCGGAGCGGTGCGGGAACTGGCCGGCCCGCTGGGGGCCGCCACCGGCACCACCCTGGCGGCCTTCGCGCCGCTGCTGCTGTCCAAGGGGGGCACGGCGGATTTTACCCGGGGCATTCCGGTGATGATCATGATCACCCTGTCCGTGAGTTACCTTTTGGCCATTTCCGTGGTGCCACTGCTGGCAGGGCGTTTCCTGAAAGTCCGCAGCGGCGGCGGTGTCGACCGGGTGGCGGGCCTGGCCCAGGGCATCGCCACACTGGTGGGGCGTTTCCCCCGCTCACTGGTGGGACTGAGCCTGGTGATGGTGGCGGCCAGCCTGGCACTGACGCCCTATCTGAAAAAGCAGTTTTTCCCGGACGCGGACCGGCCACAGGTGATTGTGGAAATCTACATGCCGGAAGGCACGGATCAGCAGACCACCGCGGACAGGGCCGCACAGCTGGAGCGGGCCATCCGCAGCCGGCCGGAAACGGTGTCCGTGCACCGCTTCGTGGGCTTTGCCGGCCCCAGTTTCTACTACAACCTGCTGCGGGCCCCGCAGGCCCCCAACCGGGCCCGTCTGGTGGTGGAAACCCCGGCACTGGAGGACACCACGGCGATGGTGCGCTGGATCCGCCAGCACAGCACAGAGCAACTGCCGGAGATGGATGTCACCGTGGGGGTGCTGGGACAGGGTCCGCCAAGAACCGCCCCGGTGGAGGTGCGGGTGTTTCACCCGGATGACGCACAGAGAGCCCTGGCGGTGGAACAGGTGTACCAGGCGCTCCGGGCCAGCCGTGGCACCGTGGATGTGCGCCACGACCGGGACCCCGGCGTCCCCAGTCTGGCCATCCATGTGGACGACGCCACCGCCGCCCGCTTCGGCGTGACCCGCAATGACGTGGCACAGAGCCTGTACGGGCAGAGCTTTGGCGTGGTGGCGGAACAATACCGCCAGGAGGAAGACCCCATCCCCATGGTGCTGCGCTCCCATGAGGGGACGGCGCTGGGTCTGGACCGCCTGATGTCCGTGAACATCTACAACGGCGCCGGAGAGGCGGTGCCCCTGTCGGCCCTGTCCGTGAGTGAAACCCAGTGGAAGGCGGCGGCTCGTTACCTGCGCAACGGGGTGGCACTCAACACCGTCAGGGCCAACCTGGAGGTGGGGGCCGGGTTCGGGCTGGCCCTGTCGGATCTTGAGCAGTCACTGGTGGAGAACCCCCTGCCGTCCGGTACCCGCATCGAGTACGGCGGCGACGCCGAGGGTTCCGGGGATGCCAACAGCGCACTGCTGACCACCGCCCCCGTGGGGGTGATGCTGCTGCTGTTTTTCCTGCTGGTGCAGTTCAACTCCTTCCGCCGCGTGGGCATTATCCTGCTGACGGTGCCACTGGCGGCGGTGGGGATTATCCCCGGGCTGGTGTTCTCAGGCTCCCCCTTCGGTTTCCAGTCCCTGCTGGGGGTGATCGCCCTGGTGGGCATTGTGGTGAACAACGCCATTGTGCTGCTGGATGTGATGGACCGTCAGCTGGCACTGGGCCTGTCCGTGGCGGAATCGGTCCGTGAGGCGGTGATCCAGCGCACCCGCCCCATACTGCTGACCACCGCCACCACCGTGGCCGGGCTGCTGCCACTGGCGTTCTCCAGCTCCACCCTCTGGCCCCCCATGGCCTGGGCCATTATCTCCGGCCTGATGGCCTCCACGGTGCTGACGCTGCTGGTGGTGCCGGCACTGTGCCGGCTGGTGCTGCGCCGGCGGGTCAGCACTCCGGCCTGAATAGGCGGCCCGGTATGCAACCCGCCTCAGACGTGATCCTGTAGTCTGGCGGGCGGGGTGCCCGGCATGGTGAGTGTGGTCTGGAATACGATGCCCGTCAGCCATTGCAGCAGCGTCGGTTGTGGGGCCGGTGGCGTGGGGGCCAGTTTTTCCACCAGTCGGCTTGGCTGACCATCCAGTGAGACAAAGCGCCCCTCAAGCAGGTTCTTCAGGTAGTGGGCGTTCAGCAGGTGACCGGTGGTTCTGGCTTCAAAACGACGCCCTTCAAAGCGGTCACCGTTGAAGAAAACCCCCAGCCTGGGGATCAGGTCCCAGCGGTTGAAGAAATGCTCCGCGTAGACCTCCCGGATATCAAAGGCGTTGGCGGCACTGCCAAAGGAATAGAATTCAATACGCTCCAGTAATTCCTCAAGGCCGTTGCTGTGAGCCTGCTGAACCAGCAGCCTCAGTGCATTGGTGGCGATAATGCTGCCCTGTGAATGACTGATCAGTACCACCCTATCAAAGGTCTCTAGGGCATCAACCAGCTGCTTTGCCAGATCCGCCTCGAAAGAGGGCCTGAGCTGGACCTCCACGCCAAAAGCCGCTTTCAGAAGGTCGATCAGCAGGCCGTTGGTGGGGTTGTGTATCAGGTGAATCTTGCGCCGGAAGAGGCTGGCCAGAGCGCGACTGTTCAGCTGGATGATGTTGCGGTCGGTACCGATGCCATTGACAAAAAACCAGCCTTCCCGATCCCGGATGGGGGGGCGCTGATCGGGAATCTTGAAGGGCAGCAACAAGGCCCCCATCAGTGGTATCTGGATGGGATACACCAGGTCCCTGAGAGCACTCATGAATTCCAGTGGGGAGGCGTGGTTCAGGGGGTTGAACTCCGACCAGGGCGTCCGGAAATCCAGTGGCATGACCAGCCCCGGAGCCAGTGGCAGCGAGGCAAACAGTATACCGGCCCGGCGCAACAGCACCTGTGGTGTATTGCCCTGAAGAATCTGGCTGATCGGTAGCATGGCATCCTCCCTGATCCCCACCTGATTTTTCTACTAAGTGAATACAATTGTGCGAGCTTGATGTGATGAGATCAACCATTCTTGCCAAGCGCTTTTGGGTGGGGTCGGACCAGGGAGGGGTTTTTAAAATCAGTGGCTTATATTTAATAAGCGGCAGCGAAGCGTCTTAATGAGGGTATTTTCACCCCGGAAATACCCCTTCAAGGCTGGGACCTCAGATTCCGGGTTCCGCCCTCCCCGAGCCGGCAGGAGGGTGCCTGCCGGCTTGCGGTGACGGCGTCCGGGGTTATCGACCAAACAGCTCCCTGTAAAAGGCCAGTGTGCCGGCAAAGGCGTCATCGGCGGCGGCTTTGTCATAGGCCACCGGCATCCCGAATTCCTCGCCGAGGGCGTCAGCACCGGGGTTGGTGAATGAGTGCTTGACGCCGGGGTAGCTGCGCAGCATCAGGTCGGCACCGGCCTGATGCATCTCGCTGACAAAACCCGCCACCTGATCCGCCGGCACCAGGTTGTCCGCCGCCCCGGTGTACACCTGGATGCGGGCCTTCACATCACCGGGCTGGGCCGGGTTCTCGGTGCCCAGGCTGCCGTGGTAGCTGACCACACCGTCCAGATCCAGTCCGGCGCGGGCCATGTTCAGCACCACGGCGCCGCCGAAGCAATACCCCTGTGCGGCGATGGCGTCACTGTCCACGGTGTCATGGGACTGCAGCCGCTCCATGGCGGTGGTGAAGCGCTCTTTCATGGCCTGTGGGTCGCTGGTGGCGGCTTTCATGAAGGCCTGTGCCTCGTCCGGGTGGTCGGCCGTCTTGCCACTGCCGTACATGTCCAGGGCCATGGCGGTATAGCCTTCGGCGGCCAGTTTTTCCGCCTGATCACGGACAAATTCCGTGTGCCCCCACCACTCGTGTACCAGCAGCACCCCCGGGCGCTTCCCCTTGAGGCTGTCATCCCAGGCCATATAGCCGGTAAACGACTCATCGTTCACCTGGTACTCGAACGCCTTCGTTTTCAGTTCCGCACTGGCCTGCCCCGACGCAAAAAAGCCCGAAGCCATCAGGAACAGTGATGTGATTGCTGTTTTTTTCATAAAGCTCTCTCCTGGTTCGTTATGGTTTATCCTGTCCCTGTACGCCCCTGCTGTGGGGTCGGACCATGGTAGCTGTCTGGAAATCATGGATGTACAGGGGAAGTGCCTGGTTGAAGCCCCCTTGACGCGGGTGTTTCTCCGCAATAATGCCCTCAACAGGCGTTTACTGTCTCTCACCCCAACAGCGCTGCTTTCTTACCAGAACGGCGCTGGAAGGCTAACCCATTCAAGAAACAGGCCGCCTGAGCGGGTTCACACTCATGAGACGCGCAAAAAATTGAGCACTGTTTCTCTTTCGCGTAAACTAAGCTCCCATCTTGAGATGATAATCTCCTCCCCCTGGCCATCGGCTCTGGTCACCTGACAAGCAAACGGGATTTTCATGACGCGCTATATCTTCGTCACCGGCGGTGTTGTGTCCTCCTTGGGAAAGGGCATCGCTTCCGCATCGCTGGCTGCCATACTGGAGGCGCGGGGTCTCCGGGTCACCATCCTCAAGCTGGACCCCTATATCAATGTGGACCCGGGCACCATGAGCCCCTTCCAGCATGGCGAGGTGTTTGTCACCGACGACGGCGCGGAAACGGACCTGGATCTGGGCCATTACGAGCGCTTCATCCGCACCACCATGACACGCCGCAACAACTTCACCAGCGGCCGTGTCTACGAAGAGGTGATCCGCAAGGAGCGCCGTGGCGACTACCTGGGCGGCACGGTGCAGGTCATCCCCCATATCACCGACGAAATCAAGCGCCGCATTGTGGAAGGGGCCGGTGATGTGGACGTGGCCCTGGTGGAGATCGGCGGCACCGTGGGTGACATTGAGTCACAGCCTTTCCTGGAGGCCACCCGGCAACTGCGTGTGGAAGTGGGGGCCAGCCGGGCGCTGTTCATGCACCTGACCCTGGTGCCCTATATCGCCACCGCCGGAGAGATCAAGACCAAGCCCACTCAGCACTCGGTCAAGGAAATGCGCTCCATCGGTCTGCAGCCGGATATCCTGCTGTGCCGTTCCGAGCAGGAGGTGGATGCCGCCTCCAGACGCAAGATCGCCCTCTTCACCAACGTGGAGGAAAGGGCCGTTATTCCGCTGCAGGACGCCAACAGCATTTACGCCGTACCGCGCATACTCCATGAGATGGGGCTGGATGAGATTATCGTCGAGCGCATGGGGCTGACCCACGCCAAGCCGGCGGATCTGTCCGAGTGGGACCGGGTTTACGACGCGGACTGCAACCCCGAGCACACCGTGACGGTCGCCATGGTGGGCAAGTACATGGAGCTTCTGGATGCCTACAAGTCCCTGATTGAGGCGGTCAAGCACGCCGGCCTCCAGACCCGCACGCGCATTGAAATGCGCTATGTGGATTCGGAAGACATTGAGCGGGATGGCACCGCGCCACTGGAAGGGGCCGACGCCATACTGGTTCCGGGGGGCTTTGGTGAGCGGGGCGTGGAAGGCAAGATCGCCACGGTGCGCTACGCCCGTGAAAACCGCATCCCCTACCTGGGCATCTGCCTGGGCATGCAGGTGGCGGTGATCGAGTTTGCCCGCCACGTGGCCGGACTGGCCGGTGCCCACAGCACCGAATTCCGCCAGGATTCGCCCTATCCGGTGGTGGCACTGATCACCGAGTGGACCGACGAAGAGGGCCGCCTGGAGAAGCGCGCAGAGGACTCGGATCTCGGCGGCACCATGCGACTGGGTGCCCAGGACTGCCGGCTCGACCCGGAGTCACTGAGCTACGCCTGTTACGGCCGTGAGGTCATTCGCGAGCGCCATCGTCACCGCTACGAGGTGAACAACAACCTGCTGCCCAAGCTGGAAGCCGCCGGCCTGCGCATCGCCGGGCGTTCCGGTGACGGTGCCCTGGTGGAGGTGATCGAGGTGGCGGACCACCCCTGGTTTGTGGCCTGCCAGTTCCACCCGGAATTCACCTCCACCCCCAGGGACGGCCACGCCCTGTTTGAAGGCTTTATTGGTGCCGCACTGAAGCAGCGCCAGGGTGCTTGAGCGCCTGAGTGCGCCGCCGGCGCGCTCGTTCGGTGCGCCTGAAAAGGACTGGATATGACTCAGCAGATTCTGCAATTCAACGGCATTCGCACCGGCAATGAGCTGCCCTTTGTGCTCTTCGGTGGCATGAATGTGCTGGAATCCCGTGACCTGGCCATGGAGGTGGCGGAGCACTACGTGCAGGTGACCCGTCGTCTGGGCATTCCCTATGTGTTCAAGGCCTCCTTCGACAAGGCCAACCGCTCCTCCATGCATTCCTATCGCGGCCCCGGCCTTGAGAAGGGCCTGTCCATTCTCAGAGAGATCCGGGACACCTTCTCGGTGCCGGTCATGACCGATGTGCACGAGCCCCAACAGGCTGTACCCGCCGCCGAGGTGTGCGATGTCATCCAGCTGCCGGCCTTTCTCTCCCGCCAGACCGATCTGGTGGTGGCCATGGCCCGCACCGGGGCGGTGATCAACGTCAAGAAGGCCCAGCTCCTGGCCCCCCACGAGATGCAGCACATCATCAACAAGTGCGCCGAGGCGGGCAATGAGCGGGTGATCCTGTGCGAGCGTGGCAGCGCCTTTGGTTACAACAACCTGGTGGTGGACATGCTCGGTTTCGGTGTGATGAAGCAGACCGGCTGCCCGGTGTTTTTCGACGTCACCCACTCGCTGCAGAGGCCGGGTGGTCGCTCCGATTCCGCCGGTGGTCGCCGCGAGGCGGTCACCGAGCTGGCCCGCGCCGGCATCTCACAGGGCATCGCAGGGCTCTTTCTTGAAGCCCATCCGGACCCGGACCAGGCCCTGTGCGACGGGCCCTGTGCACTGCGGTTAAGCCAGCTGGAGCCCTTCCTGGCCCAGATCAAGGCCATGGACGATCTGGTCAAGAGCTTCAGCCCCCTGGATACCGCCTGAATTCACAACCCCATGTACCCACTTGAAAGAGGTTAAGGCATGACCCGAATTGCGGATATCACCGCCCGCGAGATACTCGATTCCCGTGGCAACCCCACCATCGAGGCGGATGTGACACTGGCCTCCGGCGTTATGGGCCGCGCCTGCGCCCCCTCCGGCGCCTCCACCGGTTCCCGTGAAGCCCTGGAGCTGCGTGACAAGGACCCGGCCCGCTACCTGGGCAAGGGGGTCAGCAAGGCGGTGGCGGCGGTCAATGGCCCCATCCGCGATGCCCTCATGGACCAGGATGCCGCCGATCAGCAGGCCATTGACCGGCGCATGATCGAACTGGACGGCACCGACAGCAAGGAAAACCTCGGTGCCAACGCCATACTGGCGGTGTCACTGGCCGTGGCCAAGGCCGCCGCCGCGGAACTGGGGCGCCCATTGTACGAGCATATCGCCGAGCTCAACGGCACACCGGGGCATTACTCCATGCCCGTGCCCATGATGAATATCCTCAACGGCGGTGAGCATGCCGACAACAACGTGGATATCCAGGAGTTCATGATCCAGCCGGTGGCGGCCAAGAGCTTCAGCGAGGCACTGCGCATCGGCGCGGAAGTCTTCCACCATCTCAAGAAGGTGCTCAAGGCCAAGGGCCTGAGCACCGCTGTGGGTGACGAGGGGGGCTTCGCCCCGGACCTGCCTTCCAATGAAGGGGCTCTGGCGGTGATCGAAGAAGCGGTCAGCGCCGCAGGCTACACACTGGGGCAGGACATCACACTGGCACTGGACTGTGCCGCCTCGGAGTTCTACAGCGACGGCGTCTACGATCTCAAGGGCGAGGGCAAGCAATACAACGGCGCCGAGTTCACGGATTATCTGGCCGGTCTGTGCGAGCGTTACCCCATCGTCTCCATTGAAGACGGCATGGACGAGAGCGACTGGGAAAGCTGGGCCACACTCACTCGCAAGCTGGGCGACAGGGTGCAACTGGTGGGGGACGACCTGTTCGTCACCAACACCCGCATACTGCAGCGCGGCATCGATGAGCAGATCGGCAACAGCATACTGATCAAGTTCAACCAGATCGGCAGCCTGACGGAAACACTGGAAGCCATTCGCATGGCGCAGAAGGCCGGCTATACTGCAGTCATCTCGCATCGTTCCGGCGAGACCGAGGACACCACCATTGCCGACCTGGCGGTGGCCACCTGCGCCGGACAGATCAAGACCGGCTCACTGTGCCGCTCTGACCGGGTCGCCAAGTACAACCAGCTGCTGCGTATCGAGCAGATGCTGGGTGACAGGGCCCTGTACCGTGGGCGCAGTGAGATCAAGGGCCAGTAACCCGCCCCGTGGGGCGGCCCAGTGTGACTGGCCGCCCGGTCTGACACAATGAACG